>JAGGAG010000109.1 GCA_017889745.1 Gemmatimonadota bacterium
CACCGGTCGCATCGCCCTTGCACTCATCCGCCGGGAGGTGGAAACCGGGCAGGTGGTGACGGCCGGCGGATCACCCGCAACGGTCGTCGCCCTGCCCTTCACCCTGCCGAACTAGTTCTTCGGCTTCGCTTCCATCTTGGTCGAGACCGAGTCGGCGGCATTCTTGATCGCCGACTTGGTGGTGTCGACCATCGCACCCATCGTGCTGTCGGCCTTGTGCGCCAGCGTATCCACTGCGGCACCCGCCGCCGCGCCGGCCGCCTCAGCCGGTCCCTGCTCCGCCTTCTTCTCGCCACAGGCCGCAACCGCAACCACCGCGGCCACCATCAGGAACTTCCGCATTGCTCTAACTCCTCGAGGTTGATAGACCCGCCCCCCACTCACCACGCCACCGGGCGCGACCACGCACAGTGCGGCGCGCAAGGTACACAGATCTTACCGTCCGTCAACCGGTAAGTTGCTGGCAATTGTGAGGTTGCGCACAAATGGGCCGGGAAATGGGGTCGTGGGGCGCGCTGGGAGCGGGGTCCTGCGGCCCGACGGCAGCGTTCGAGCGCGGGTGCGGCGTCGGGGATCGGTGCATCGGGTGCGCGAGCGGCTGCCGGGAGGACCGCAGGGCCCCGCTCCCAGCGCGAACCCCGCCACCCGCCATTCCACCACCCGCCGCCCAAACGCATTCCCAGCTCACGGGTATAATCAGGCATGCCCCAGCCACGCACCCTCTACGACCTCAGGAACAGTCCCTGGAACCAGCCCCCCCTCCTTGGCCGCACCGTGCGCGCCGAGCTCCGGGCCAACCTCATCCAGGCGCTCGAACAGGGCACCCCCCTGTTTACCGGCATCGTCGGCTATGAGGACACCGTCCTCCCCCAGATCGTCAACGCCGTCCTGGCCCAGCATGACTTCATCCTGCTCGGCCTCCGCGGCCAGGCCAAGACCCGCATCCTGCGAGCCCTGGTCGAGCTCCTCGACCCCGTCATCCCGGTCATCGCCGGCAGCGAGGTCAACGACGACCCCTTCCGCCCCATCAGCAAGTTCGGCCGCGACCTGGTGGCGGAGTGCGGCGACGCGACCCCGATCATCTGGCTCAAGCGCGAAGATCGATACGTCGAGAAGCTCGCCACGCCCGATGTAACGATCGCCGACATGATCGGCGACCTGGACCCGATCAAGGCCGCGCGCGGCGGGCACCTGCTCTCCGACGAGCTCAGCATGCATTTCGGCCTGCTGCCCCGCGCCAACCGCGGCATCTTCGCCATCAACGAGCTTCCCGACCTGAGCGGCAAGATCCAGGTCGGCCTCTTCAACATCCTCCAGGAGGGAGACGTCCAGATCAAGGGCTATCCCGTCCGGCTCCCGCTCGATGTCCTCATGTGCTTCACCGCCAACCCCGAGGACTACACCGCGCGCGGCAAGATCATCACCCCGCTCAAGGATCGCATCGGCTCCGAGATCCTGACGCACTATCCGCACACGGTCGAACTGGGCATGGAGATCACCTTGCAGGAGGCGTGGGTCGATCGCGGCGCGAAGCCGGTCGACCTTCCCGACTTCGTGCTCGAGGTGATCGAGCGCGTCGCCTTCGAGGCTCGCCAGGACAAGCGCGTCGATCGCCGCTCCGGCGTGAGCCAGCGCCTCCCCATCAGCGTGCTGGAGCACGCCATCTCCAGCGCCGAGCGTCGCGCCCTCGTCCATCACGAGGCCACGATCACGCCGCGCATTACCGACATCTACGCGGCGCTGCCGTCCATCACCGGCAAGCTGGAACTGGAGTACGAGGGAGAACTCCAGGGGGCCGACGTGATCGGCCGCGAGCTCATCCGCCGCGCCGCCGGGGCCACCATGATGGAGCGCATCGGCCACCTCGACCTCGCCTCGATCGTCGCCTGGTTCGACGCCGGCGGCGCGCTCAAGATTGCGGGAGACGAAAAGGCCGACGCCTGCCTCAAGGGCTTCTCCGTGGTGCCCGGGTTGGTCAACGCGGTCGTGGCTGGGGAACTGGCCGGGCGGAATGAGACCGCGAAGGTCGTCGCCGGGTGCGAGCTGATCCTGGAGGGTCTCGCCGCGCAGAAGAAGATCACCCGCAGCGATGAACTGGGTTATTCCCGCATCCGCCCCGAACGCAACAAGGAAGGCGGCCACGGCAAGGGAGGGATATCGTTTGGATAGGAGCGTAAACGGTGAACAGTGAACGGGAACAGCAACCCCCGTTTACCGTTGACCGTTTACGGTTCACGCTGTTGCCTGAAGGCCCATCCGCGTCTTCCAGCTTCCCGAACTATCAGGTCCGCCGTCCCATCGAGGCCGAGATACCCCGTGTTGACCACGATGTGATAGTTCACCGGGTCCGCCCAGTCCCGCCCATAGTATTCCTTGTGATACTTGGCCCGTCGCGCATCCGTCTCCTGGATCCGCTTCCGCGCCTCCTCCACGGTGATCTGGAACCGCCCGGCGATCCGTTCGGCCCGGATCTTCGCTGACGCAACGAGCATCACGTGCAGCGTCCGCTCCTGCTCCCCCAGGATCGCGGCTGCACCCCGCCCCACCAGCACCACCCGGCCTTCCCGCGCGACCTCCGCCACCACGCTCTCGGTCACCCGCACCATCAGCGGCTCGCTCAGGCCCTCCATCGTCGCACCGGTCGGCACCGCCAGCTCGGCCGACGCCGACGCCAGCGCCCACGCCAGCCGCTCGATGAAGTTTGGCACCCGCTCCTCCCGCACCGCCACCTCGTCGGGCGTAAGCCCCGCGCGCACCGCCACCCGCTCCACGAACTCATTGTCGGCGACGCGCCACTGCAGCCGGTCGGCCACCCGCTTCGCCACCTCGGCGCCGCCCGCCCCGAACTGCCTCGATATGGTGATGAGCATCGGTACCTCCCCTCGAGCAGTTCCCGTTCACCGTTCACTGCCTGCCGTTCACGCGGTCCCAGGCACCGCTCGCGCTCACGCTGTTCTCCCCGCTCACCGCTTACCGCTCACCGCTTACCGCTCACGCAGTTCCCTGTTCACCTGTCACCGTTCACGCGGTCTTCGCCGATTTCCGCCCGCCGACGATGACTCCCCTCCACACCCACACCGCCACCAGCACGCACATCGAGCCGCCCAGCCCGAACGCCACCCGCGTGCCGAAGTGCTGCGAGATCCACCCGATCTGCAGCGCGCCGAATGGGGCCATGCCGAGCACCACGAACGAGTAGAAGCCCATCACCCGCCCGCGCAGGTGATCCGGCGCCTCCTGCTGCAGCAGCGTGTTGGCACTGATGCTCTGCAATACCATGCTGCAGCCGACCACCACCAGCAAGCCGAACGCCACCCAGTAGTTCGGCGCGAACGCCGTGGCGGCCAGCGTCGTTCCGAACCCGGCGGCCGAGATGAGCGCGAGCCTGCGCGTCCGGAGCGTGCCGCCGAAGGCCGCGAGGAAGAGCGCGCCGGAGAGCGCACCCACACCCACACCCGACACCAGCACGCCGTAGCCGGCGGCATCGGTGCCCAGCACGTCCCGCGCGTACACCGGCAGCATGGCCAGGAACGAGAACCCGAAGATCGTGGTCGACGCGATCAGGATCATGAGCGCCCTCGGCCAGCGCTCGTGCCGTACGTAGCGCGCCCCCTCGCGGAACGCCCCGATCACGTCCACGGTGACCTTGGCCGGCGGGCTGTCGGGCAGGTCCATCCGGTACAGTCCCCAGATCACCGCGAGGAAGCTCGCCGCGTTGAGGAAGAAGCACGCCGCCACGCCCCACAGGCCGATGATCACCCCGGCGAACGCCGGCCCCAGCACCCGCGCCAGGTTGAACACCGACGACTGCAGCGCGATCGCGTTCATCAGCGACTCCCGCCCCGTCAGCTCCACCACCATCGACTGCCGGATCGGCACCTCGAACGCCGTCACCAGTCCGGTAAACAGCGCCAGGCCCATGATCCACCCGACCGTGACGTGGTTGAGCACCACCAGGATCGCCAGCGCGAGTGCCTCCACCGCCAGCAGGCCCTGCAGGAGCATCACCGTCTTGCGCCGGTTCACCCGGTCCGCCAGCACCCCGCCATAGAGCGTGAAGAGCAGGATCGGCAGCGCCCCGAGTGCCGTCACCAGGCCCACGATGAAGGCGGAGTTGGACAGCTGCAGGACCAGCCATCCCTGGGCCACCGTCTGCAGCCACGAGCCGGTGTAGGAGATGAGCTGGCCGATGATGAACAGCCGGAAGTTCCGGGAGCGGAGCGCGGGGAGGGCGGGGAGGGTCCCGGGGATCCGGGAGATGAGGCCGGGAGTTGTCACAGTGGTGCATGAACGGTAAACGGTGAACGGTGAACGGGAAACAGAGGCCTGATTTGAACTCCTCGCGGTTCCGGGGTACCATCTGGAAAGCCTGACCCCGTTCACAGTTCACCGTTCACCGTTCACGCGGTTCAGGAATGCGCTTCACCACCTACTCCAGGTTCCTCCCCGAACTCGCCGACGCAGTCAACCTGCAGGCGCTGCTCGACCAGCTGGGTGACTTCCTGCTGCAGTCGGGCTTCAGTGGTGGGCTGTGGAATGACGATTCCGGCGAGCCCGACCGGGGCATGGAGGCCCTGCGCGAGGCGATCCTGCAGGCCCTCATGGACACGGGCCAGCTTACCCCCGAGATGCTCCAGATGCTCCGCGGCGAGTCCACCGGCGACCCGGAGAGGGACAGGGATCTCGAGCGCCAGCTCTCCGAGATGCTCGACCAGATCGTCCAGCGCCTCATCGACGAAGGCTTCCTCAAGGTCGACCAGGCACCCCAGGTGCCCGCTGGCTACCAGTCCCTCTTCGGCCCCGGCGGCCAGGCCCGCGAGGCCGCGCAGCAGGTCCAGTTCGGCCTCACCGAGAAGGGCATGGACTTCCTCGGCTACAAGACCCTGAAGGGCCTCCTCGGGAGCATCGGCAAGTCCAGCTTCGGCGCGCACGACACGGCGTTCCTGGCCACCGGCGTCGAGTCCGAGTCGGCCAGCCGCCCCTATGAGTTCGGCGACACCCTCAACCTCGACGTGCCCGCGACCCTCACCAACGCCATCGCGCGCGGCGGGCTCAAGATGCCGCTCGAGCTCGACTATCCCGACCTCATGGTCAACCAGACGGAGTACCGCTCGTCCGCGGCCACCGTGCTGATGCTCGATTGCTCCCACTCGATGATCCTCTACGGCGAGGATCGCTTCACGCCCGCCAAGAAGGTGGCGCTGGCGCTCACCCACCTCATCCGCACCCAGTTTCCCGGCGATTCCCTGCGCGTCGTGCTGTTTCACGATTCGGCGGAGGAAATCCCCCTCGGCGGGCTGGCCAACGTGCAGGTGGGACCGTACCACACCAACACCGCCGAGGGCCTCAAGCTGGCGCGCCGAATCCTCCTGGCGCAGAAGAAGGACATGCGCCAGATCATCATGATCACCGACGGCAAGCCCAGCGCGCTCACGCTCCCCGACGGACGCATCTACGTCAACTCGATGGGGCTGGACCCGAGGATCCTCGAGGCGACATACAAGGAAGTGGCGCAGTGCCGGCGGTCGGACATCATGATCAACACGTTCATGCTGGCCCGCGATCGCTATCTGGTGGATTTTGTGAAGCAGGTGTCGGAGATCTGCCGCGGAAAGGCCTATTTCACCAACACGATGTCGCTGGGGCAGTTCATTCTGATGGACTTCATGCGGAGGAAGACGCGGCGGGTCAGCTGAGAGTGTGTTGCTTCCCTAGCGGGCGTTGACGGAAAAGGCGCTGCTGAGGACGGAGAGCGATCCGGCCGTCGCTCGCAGGGCCACCGTTCGGTCCCGACTCACGCTCAAGACGAGGTTGCTGAACGTCGCCACGCCGGTCCGGCCATCCGAGGTCACCGTGCCGGCGAGCGTGGTCTGCCCTGGTGGACTTCCCCCGTCGGTGCTGCGCACGCTCATGGTGATCAGGTAGGGGCCGGGCGCATTCGTTACGCGGTTGCCCAGCGCATCCAGCACTTGCACCTGCACCGCGGGCGCGATCCGCTGGCCCTCGGTCACGTCACTCGGCTGCACGAGGAACCTGAGACTGGAGGCCGGCCCCGGCGTCACATCGAACGGGTCGCTCGTGGCGCCGACCAGGCTCGGACTGCCGGCGACGAGCGTGTAGCCCGACCCCACGCGGTCGAGGGTCAGTGCATCGAACGCCGCCACCCCGTTCACCGAATTCACCGACACCGTCCCGCCCAGCATGGCGCCCCCCGGGTTGTTGCCCAGTGACAGGGCCACCGGCACCGAGACTCCCGTTACTCGGTTTCCGAGCGCATCGAGCACCTCCACTTGGATCGCCGGCGACACGGAAGCCCCCGCGACGACGCTGCTTGGTTGCGTGACGAATGCCAGCGCGGCCGGGTCGCCCGGGTTCACGTTGAAGGCGGCGCTGGTGGCAGCGCTCAACCCCGCCGACGTAGCCACCAATGAATAGCCATTAGCCGCCCGGTCGATGGTCAGTCCACTGAAGGTGGCCACGCCGTTCACCGCGCTGACATCGAGCGTTCCACCCAGCGTCGCCGAGCCTGGGTTGCTGCCCAAGGCCACGGTCACGCTCGCCGAGGAAGCAGTGACCCGGTTCCCCAGCGCGTCCCGGACCTCCACCTGCACGGCCGGCGAGATCCCCGCGCCCGCTGCAGTAGTGCTCGGCTGGACCAGGAACGCGACCCGATCCGCGGGTCCCGCCGTGATGCTGAAGGGGGCGCTCGTGGCGCCGCTGAGCCCCGTCGCTGCGGCCGTCAGCGTATAACCCTCCCCGGACCGGTTCACCGTCAGCGTGCTGAACGTCGCGATGCCGTCCACCGCGTTCACTGTACGCGTCCCACCGAGCGTCCCGCCACCCGCGTTGGCACCGAGCACCACCGTCACGCTGGCGGTGGAGCCCACCACCCGACCGCCTGCGGCGTCCTGTACCTCTACCTCCACCGCCGGCGAGATCGCGACTCCGGCGACCGCGCTGCTGGGTTGCCTCCGGAAGGCAAGCTTCGCTGCCAGCCCCGGCGTCACGGTCACCTGCGCCGTCCCGGTCCGCCCTTCCGACGTCGCCAGGATCGTCACCGGCCCGCCCGGCGCGAGCCCGGTCACCAGACCGGTGTTCGACACCGAGGCACGCACCGGGTCCGAGGTTGTCCACAGCACCGCCCGGCCCGTCAGTACGTTGCCCTGGTCGTCCTTCGGTTCTGCGCTCAACTGAACCGTCGTGCCGGCGGGGATCGTGGACGTGGACGGCGACACCGTCACGCTCGCGACGGCGGCGTCCACCACCGTGATCTGTGAACTGCCCGAGTGACCCTCGATCGTCGCCGTCACCTGGACCGGACCGCCGGACGTCACACCGGTGATCGCGCCCTGCTGCGAGACCGTGACGATGGCGGTATTGGCGCTGCTCCACGCTGCGGTGCGTCCTGCCAGTTCCCGCCCCTGGGTGTCGAACGCCTTCACCACCAGGTTGCTGGTGCGTCCCGCGGCGACCGTCGCCGTCGCCGGCTCGACCGTCACCGAGGCCACCGCGCGCGACACCACCGTGAGCTGAGCGCTGCCCTGCTTCCCCTGTGCCGCCGCGGTCACTGCGACCGGACCGCCCACCTTGACCCCCTGTGCCATGCCCGTCGCACTCACCGACACCGTAGTCGCGTCCGCGCTGCTCCACGTGACCGCGGGCAGCGCGAGTTGGCTCCCGTCGCAGGAGAAGGCCCTGGCCTCCAGCTGGAGCGACCCGCCATCGGCCATCGACGCGACTGGTGGCTGCACCTCGATCCGCGACACCAGCGTCGCGGCGATCGGGTCGCAGCTCGCGTCCCCGCCGCTCCCGCCGCACCCGGACAGCACCACGAGACCCAGCGCGATCCCGCCGATCATCCTCACAGCTGACGTCATCACCTTCGCCCCCAAAGAGGTGCACGGCCAACAGGCCGATTCCATTCTCTCGTACACGCCCACGCCTAGAACGGCCTCACCACGAAAGTCTGGCTCAAGACACTCGCGAACCCGGTCGACGTGGCGCGAAGAGTCAGCGTGCGCTGCACCGAAATATTGACCGTCATCCCGGTATAGACCGCGGCCCCCTGGCTCAACCCGCGCGCCCCGCCCCCCACGAGTGTCGTGCCACTTGGTGGATTGCCGCCCGTCGAACTCCGCACTGTTAGCGTCACCGTGCCGATGGCAGTCGTGACCCGGTTCCCGAACGCGTCCTGCAGTTCGACCACGACCACCGGGTCGAACGGCACCCCTTCCGCAATGCTGGTCGGCTGCACGGCGAAGGCGAGCTTCGACGCGGACGCGGGCGTTACGCTGAATGACGCGCTCGTCGCCCCGGCGAGCCCCGGGCTGTCGGCGGTGAGTGTGTACCCGCTGCCGGTGCGGTTGAGCGTCGCCGCGTCGAAGGTCGCCACGCCGTTCACCGCGCTGGCCGTGACGACCCCGCTCAGCGCGGCCCCGCCCGGATTGTTCCCCAGCGACAGCGTCACTGTCGCCGTCGCCGACGTCACGCGATTGCCGAACGCATCCAGGATCTCGACAAGGATCGCCGGATTGAAGCTCACACCGGCCACGACGTCGCTCGGCTGCACCGCGAACGCCACCCGCGTCGGGGGCGGCGGTACCACCGTGAGCTGCGCGACGCCCTCCTTGCCCTGCGCCGTCGCGGTCACCGCCACGGGACCACCAACCCTGAGGCCCTGCGCCATCCCCATGCCACTCACCGACACCGTCGCCGCGTCCGCGCTGCTCCATTGCACCGGCGGCAGGGCGAGCTGGCTCCCGTCGCAGGAAAAGGCCCTCGCCTCCAGTTGCAGCGACGCGCCATTGGCCATCGACGCCGTGGGTGGCTGCACCTCGATCCGCGACACCAGCGTCGCGGCGATCGGGTCGCAGCTCGCGCCCCCGTCGCCACACCCCGACAGGACCGCCAGCCCCAGCGCGATCCCGGCGATGACCTTCCCCGCTGAAGTCATCCCCACGCGTTCACCCGCCTAGAAGAGCCCGATCGACACGCCGAGCCGGGTAAGGAAGTAGCCCGCGCTGCCCTGCCCCCCGGTGAAGTCGGCCACGAAGTACTGCGCACCGACATCGATGCCGATGCGCGTCGCCACCTGGAAGATCACCCCCGCCCC
>JAGGAG010000211.1 GCA_017889745.1 Gemmatimonadota bacterium
CAATCTTCGAGCTGCAGTGATCTGGACTTCGCCGCGCCGGCACGAGAGCCGAAGGAGCCACCCCAGAGACGCGCCAGCGCCGGAGCGCTCCACGAGGACGCGTCGAATGGGGATGGCTCCGGAGGCTCTGTTGCCCGGCGGCGGCGCGATCGAACTCTCCCCCAGCGCACCCCGGACCTTCGAGTCGCTGTGATCTGGACTTCGCCGCGCCGGCACGAGAGCCGAAGGAGCCACCCCAGAGACCCGCCGGTGCCGGACGCTTGAGCGGGGTGCCCGCCCCGAGACCCTTCGATCATACCCGAAGCGCCTGCCGGAGCCGCTGCAACATGAGAGCGCTATCTTCCAGCCCAATCCCCCTATGGAGAGGTTACCCAGTGACCGGTCGAGGCATGCTGGATCGAGGAGCACATGGCTTTCATATCGTGGTCGCGGCGTCAACAGGCCTCCTGCTGAGCCTCGCCGCGTGCGCGCCCGCCCCGGAGCGCCCTGCCGCCAGCGCGGCGTCCGAGACCGGCCTGCCGAAGCCGGATCCTGCCTTCACCGGCACCATCGGCGAGACGTACCAGGACTCGAAGCCCAGCTATCCGCAGCCCATCAGGGCACCCGAGGGGGCGCCCAACGTCCTGCTGATCCTGCTGGATGATGTCGGCTTCGGAATGGCCGGCACCTTCGGCGGGCCGGTACCGACGCCGACGCTCGATCGACTCGCGAAGAGTGGGCTCCGTTACAACACTTTCCACACCACCGCGCTCTGCTCGCCCACGCGGGCCGCGCTGCTGGCCGGTCGCAACCATCACTCGGTCGGCAATGGCGTCATCACCGAGATGGGCACCGGCTTCCCCGGCTACACGGGGATCATTCCGCGCTCGGCGGCGCTCCTGCCCGAGATGCTGCGGGGCAATGGCTACACCACCGCGGCATTCGGAAAGTGGCACAATACGCCCGAGACGGAGATCAGCCCTGCCGGCCCCTTCGATCGCTGGCCCACCGGGCTCGGCTTCGACTACTTCTACGGGTTCAACCAGGGTGAGACCGACCAGTACTTCCCCGTCCTATACCGCAACACGACGCCGGTCGATCCGCCCGACACGCCGGAGCACGGATATCACTTCGGCACCGACATGACGAACGAGACGATCAACTGGATCAACAACGTGCATGCTGCCGATCCGGCCAAGCCGTGGTTCGTCTACTACTCCACCGGCGCGGTGCATGCGCCGCACCAGGTGGCGCCAGCGTGGCGAGAGAGGTTCGCCGGCCAGTTCGACCAGGGCTGGGACAGCGTGCGCGCCCAGACCTTCGAGCGGCAGAAGAAGATGGGCATCATCCCCGCGGGTACGCGGCTCACGCCGCGGCCGGCTGAGATTCCCGCGTGGGACGCGCAGCCGGCGAATGCGCGCCGCGTCTACGCCCGTCTCATGGAGAACTACGCCGGGTACCTCGCCTTCACCGATGACCAGATCGCGCGAATCATGGCTGACCTCGAGCGGACCGGCCAGCTCGACAACACCCTCATCATCTTCATCGTGGGAGACAACGGCGCCAGTGCTGAGGGTGGCCTCGAGGGCACGATCAACGAAACGGCGAGCCTGCTTGGCTTCCAGCTCGGGCTGGCCAGTCTCATCAGCAAGTACGACGAGATCGGGGCCCCTGGAACGGAGCCACACGTGCCGGTCGGCTGGGCCTGGGGCATGGACTCACCCTTCCAGTGGACCAAGCAGATAGCCTCGCACTTTGGCGGCACCCGGAACCCGATGGTGATCTCGTGGCCCGCGCGCATCAAGGACGCGGGCGGGCTTCGCTCGCAGTTTCATCACGTCATCGACGTGGTGCCGACGGTGCTCGAGGCGGCGGGCATTCCCGCGCCGTCGGAGGTTGACGGCATTCCGCAGATGCCGATCCAGGGTGTGAGCATGCTCTACACCTTCGACTCGGCCGCTGCACCCAGTCACCGGACGGTGCAGTACTTCGAGATGCTGGGCAACCGCGGCATCTACTCCAACGGATGGGTCGCCACGGCGCGCCATGGCCGGCTGCCCTGGGAAAATCCCCCCAGCGGCCCGCCCAACTTCGACAAGGACAAGTGGGAGTTGTATCACGTCGATGAGGATTTCTCCGAGGCCAACGACATCGCGGCACAGAATCCCGACAAGCTCAAGGAACTGCAGGCAGCGTTCCTGGTCGAGGCGAAGAAGTATGATGTGCTGCCGCTCGACGATCGCTTCTCCGAGCGGCTCGACCCGGCAAACCGCGTGAGCGGCACGCCGCGCACCAGCTGGACCTACGGCAACAACGCGCGGATGGCGGAGCCGCTCGGCCCGGGGATCTGGCCGCGGCATCACACCGTCACCGCCACCATCGATGCTGGAGGCACCGCCAACGGCTTCATTGTTGGCACCGGCGGCGAGGGCGGCGGCTGGGGTCTGTACGCGCTCAACGGGAAGCTGGTGTACGTGGAGAACTTCCCCACCAACCCGGTCACGATGGTGCGGTCCACCATCCCGATTCCCGCTGGGAAGACGACCGTCGGTGCAGAGGTCATCCCGGACGGCGGACACGGCAAGCCGGCCACGATCAAACTGATCATCGACGGCAAGCCGGCGGGTGAGGGGCGCGTCCCGGTCATCTCGTTCCGCTGGGGCCTGGAGCCGTTCCAGGTGGGACGGGACGACATTTCGCCGATCTCGCCCGACTATCACGGCAAGGGCGGGTTCCCGTTCAACCGGGGCATCGAGGAAGTGAAGTTCGACCTGGTGCAGTAGCGCAGTAAGCGGCTTGGTGATCCCCTGAGCGTTGGAATGGGTGTCGTGCTTCATCGCACGGCGCCCATTCTGGCACATGGGCTCTTGTGACCTTCCTCCCGCCGAGCATACGATATGGGCATGCCCGAAGCGCTGCGCCGCTGGACCCGCGAAGAGGTGCTCGCCTTGCCCGACGACGGCCAGCGCCACGAACTGTTCGATGGCGAACTGGTCGTGACACCGGCGCCGCGCTATCGGCACCAGAGGGTCCTGAGCGAGCTCTATCTTCCCCTGGCGACCTACACCAGAGCCTTCAAGACCGGACTGCTCCTTCCCTCGCCAGCCGACCTCCCGCTTCGGGGCGGCCAGGTAGCCCAGCCGGACATATTCGTCCTCCCACATGGCGACTTCGCACAGGATTGGAGCGACGCCCCGGTACCAATTCTCGCGATCGAGATCGCCTCCCCGTCTACCGTGCGCTATGACCGCGGCCTCAAGCGTCGCGCCTACCAGAAAGCCGGTGTCAGCGAGTACTGGATCGTCGATCCCGAGGCCCGCCTCGTCGAACGCTGGCGCCCGGAGGACACGCGCCCCGAAGTCCTGCTCGATCGCGTCACCTGGCAACCCGACCCTGCGGTCGAGCCGTTGACCATCG
>JAGGAG010000110.1 GCA_017889745.1 Gemmatimonadota bacterium
CAGGTCGCCCCGCGCGGCCTCGGCCGCAATGTGCTGGTCTGCCACGTCCGCACCGCCGTCCACCCACACCGCCGTCACCAGCGGGTTGTTCGCCGGAGGCCGCAGGGGCTGATTCGCCACCAGCACCACCGGCACGGCGAGCCGCTTCGACGCGCGGAAGACGATCTCCTTCACGTCCCGGGGCGTCGCATCCGCGTCAATCCAGATCTTCAGGTAGGCTCCCGCAGAACGCTGCTACCGAAACGTGCAATGATCATGAGAAGTTAGCGTTGCACGAAGTCCTTGTAGCCAAGCGTCTCGTAGAAGTTGGATTCGGCGTCGGCACCCAGCCGCAGCACCGCGACGGTGTACGCCCTGCCACGCACCAGGGGCTCGGCCGCCATGCCGGTGGCGCCGGCCGGCGCCTCGCCGTACCGGACGCCTGACGGAATGGTACCCTCGATCCACCATGTGACGTTCTCGCTTCCAGATGCAGAAACCTCGAGTCGATACACCAGGCAGTCCGGCGACCATGTGAACTCGGGCGTGGCACTGGCGCTGACGCTCACCACGACGGTTGCGCCCGCACGACAGGACGTCGGTGGCTCACTCGAGGAAGAGCAGGCGACCGAGATGATGCAGACTCCACCGAGCACCGCGAGATACCGGACCCTGGCCGCGAACATGGTTGACCCCCGCAAGTTGTTTCGGATAATCGTGCAGGCCCGTCAAGCGGCAATCAAGCCCGTTCGCCAGCGCCTGCCGGGGATTCGAAGTTTGGGACCGCGGCTGCTTTGCCGGAAGATTCTCCAGCGAGCCGCCCGGGTTGAAGGGCGAACTGACGACACCTCCCGGCGGCATCCGCTCACGAGCTGTGGACTCGGCCCGCATGGCCCTTGGGGGGCATTCCCATATAGACTCCGCGCCATGCCCCGAGCCTTCCTCGCCCCGGTCGCCCTCCTCGTGTGGGCAGTGCTGGCCAGCGCTCCCGCTCCGGTAGTGGCACAGGACTCGGTTACTGTGGCCCCGGCTCCCGACACCACCGCCAGGGCCGACACCGTCGCCGCCGGCCGCGCGGACTCCTCCGCCATCCCCGCGCGCCCGCAAGCCCTCGCCGCCTCGAGCGTCGCCGACTCCATCGAGCGCAAGCCCCCCGTCGGCCCCGGCGGCGCGCTCTGGCGATCCCTCCTCGTTCCGGGTTGGGGCCAGGCCAAGCTCGGTCGCGGTATCGTCGCGGGTATCTTCATTGCCGTCGAGGGCGTCTCCCTGGGCATGGTGCTCAAGACCAACAGCGAACTCCAGTACGCCAACGCCGCCGATACCACCGCCGTCAACGACAAGACCGCGCAACGTGAGGACTGGCTCGTCATCATGGCCGTGAACCATCTCGTTGCGGGTCTCGAGGCCTACGTCTCCGCCCACCTCTGGGATTTTCCCGGCGACCTCGCCCTCAGGCCCGTGCGCGGCGGCGGCGTCGCCGCCAGCGTCTCCTTTCCCGTCCGGGTACCGTGAACCAGCTGCCCATCGGTGTGTTCGATTCCGGCCTCGGCGGACTCACGGTTGTCCACGCCATCTACGAGCGCCTGCCCGCCGAATCTACGATCTACTTCGGCGACACCGCGCGCGTCCCCTACGGGCCCAAGTCGCCGGAGACCGTACGGCGCTACAGCCTCGAGATCCTCCACTGGCTGCTCACGCAGAGCGTCAAGGCGGTCGTGATCGCGTGCAACACCAGCACCGCGCACGCGCTCGATGCCCTCCGCGCCGCGTCACCCGTGCCGGTCATCGGGGTCATCGAGCCCGGTGCTCGCGCCGCCGTGCGCGCTGCGACAGGGCGGGGCATCGGCGTCATCGGTACCGCCGGCACCGTCGCGAGCGGCGCGTACGTGCGCGCCATTCACGCGCTGGCTCCCGGCGCGCAGGTCATCCAGCGCGCCTGCCCGCTGTTCGTCCCCCTCGTCGAGGAGGGCTGGTTCGACCATCACGCCACGGAATTGATCGGGGAGGAGTACCTGGCGCCCGTGCGGCAGGCCGGCGTCGGCGCCCTGGTGCTTGGATGCACCCACTATCCGCTGCTCAAGCCGCTCCTTCACCGGGTGATGGGGCCGGACGTCGCGCTCATCGACAGCGCCGCCGAGACCGCGAGCGCGCTGGCAGAGACACTGAAGGAGAAGGGAATTGAGGCACCCGCCGGTGCGGTGCCCACGCATCGCTTCGCGGTGAGCGACGACGCGGCCCGCTTCCTGGCGGTGGGCAGCCGCTTCCTCGGCGATCGCCTCGCCGAGGCCGAGGTAGTGGACCTTACCCCGTGAAGGTCTTGAGCTCCACGTCCGTCTCCGTGGCCACCGCATAGCGGAAGCCGTCGAACCAGGCGCCCGGATTGAGGTACTGCTGGCTGGGAGACAGTTGCGCGACCGCGGCATGGTGTGTGTGCGCCATGATCACGAGGCCGGTGCCGGGTTCGCGCTCGAGGCGCGCACGCGCCCACGCCTCCTGTTGCGCGAATGCCCGTGCCCGCGCCGACGAGCCCCGGTCGTTCTCGCCGATCATCGGCTGCATCCGCAGCACCAGCCGGTACGCCAGGTCGGGGTGCAGCAACCGGAACGCGGCGAGGGCGGTATCGCTGCCCAGGATCGTGTTGAGGAGGCGCGCCGTGCGGCGCGTGTCGGTCAAGCCGTCACCATGGACGGCGAGCGCTTCGCGGTTGCCGACCTTGAAGCGCAATTCCCGCGGGTGGAAGAGGACGCCCAGGTCGCGCTCCCAGAAGTCGTCGCCCCAGCGGTCGTGGTTGCCGCCCACGATCGCGATCGGCACCCGCTTCCGCAGCTCGCCCAGGGCCGCCGCCACCTTGAAGCCATGTCTCGGCATGACGTGGCGATAGCAGAACCAGAAGTCGAACAGGTCGCCGTTGATGAGCAGCGCGTCCCCGTGCGACGGCACTTCCGCCAGGAAGCGGAGGAATGCATCGGAGACACCGGCTGGGGCAGCGCCCAGGTGCGCATCCGCGACGACGACGAGAGTGGTCCCTAGCACGCGGCAAAGATAATGTTCTGGTCGTCAGGGCAGGTGATCCCACGACCCACGACCCACGACCCGCGACCAGGGCTACGCTTGACCTCAGCCGGCACCATCTCCGAAACCACCCACCGGGTCAACTACTCCGAGATCGACCAGATGGGCGTGGTGTACCATGCCCGCTACCTGGTCTGGCTCGACGTCGCCCGCTGCGAGCACCTGCGCCTCACCGGCTTGAGCTACCGCGAGCTCGAGGAACGCGGCTTCCGCATGGTCGTGGCCGAGCTCGGCATGCGCTACCTGCGGGGGGCCCGCTATGACGACGAGGTCCGCGTCCGCTGCTGGGTCCGCGAGGTCGCCTCCCGCAAGGTGGTCTTCGGCTACGCGCTCCATCGCGTCGGCGATGGCGAGTTGCTGGCCACTGCGACCACGGCGATGTTCACCCTCGATGCGTCCATGCGGCCTGCCCGGCTGCCGAACGACGTGGCGTCCCGGCTTCTCACCACCCCCGACCCGGTCCGGATCGACTGATGCGCATTCTCGCGGTCCTGGCACTGTTGCCGCTCCTTGTGGCGCCCCGCGCCCACGCGCAGGACAACGCCTCGGTCGAGGCCCTCGCACCCGTTCTCGCCGCCGAGGACGCGCGCCAGTGGAATGAGCCAGTCCTTCGCCGTGGCGTCACCTTCGCCGACACCGTGGTGCGCTCCCGCACCGCGCTCGCCATCGGGCGCATCGGCGACCCGCAGGGGCTCCCGCTCCTGCTCACGCTGCTCGAGGATCCCGAGGCCAACGTAAGGCCCTCGGCGGCATTCGGCCTGGGCCTGCTGCGCGACACCAATGCCGTGGCCCCGCTCATTCGCGCGCTCACGGTGGCACCCGGTCCCGACGTGGCCACCACCCGCGAGCTCATCACCGCACTCGCACGCATCGGGGGCCGGAATGCCGCCGAGTTCTTCGCCGATGCGTTGAGCGGCCGCGCCCCGCTCGTTACGCCCGACACCCTGCTCGCCCAGCGCCACCTGGTGTTCGAGGCCTGGCGCCTCGGCCCTGAGGCACCCATCGCGGCGATGGTGCCCTGGGTATCCGACACCGCCGGCGACGCGCGCTGGCGCGCGATCTACTCCGTGAGCCGCCTGCGTCGCGCGGCGCGCCCCGCCGGCGGTGCCGTCACCAACGCGCTGGCCGACAAGCTGCCGCTCGCGCGAGCCATGGCCGCGCGCGCCCTCAACCGCACCTGGGCCGATTCGGGCGGGCTCGATCGCAATGCAGTGGCCGGCCTGCTCGCCCGGGCACTCACCGACGATGACGCCGGCGTTCGCATCAATGCGCTCCGCTCCCTCGGCACCTATCAACTGCCGCAGTACGCCGGCAACGTCACCCGTCTCCTCAACGACCCGTTGCCCAATGTCGCCATCGAGGCGGTCACCACCCTCGGCGCGCTGGGCGGGCCCGAGGCCGTGGCCGCCCTCGAGCAGACGCTGGATGCGAAGAAGGGCTATGCCATGCGGCGCGAGGCCCTCCTCGCCCTCGCCCGCGCCGACAGTGGCGTCCTGCGCAAGGTGCTTCCCGCGTTCGCCCAGGCCAATGACTGGCGCGAGCGCGCCGTCGCCGCCGAGGCCGCAGCGGTCGCGTTCCCGGCCGAGGGCCCGCTGCCATTCCTCTCCGACAACGATTCTCGCGTGGTCGCGACGGCGCTCCAGGCGTGGATCGCCAGCGCGCCGGCGGAGGACACCGTGCTGGTGACGAAGGCGCGGCCGCTCCTCTCGAGCAACGACTTCATGGTCCGGGCCGGCGCGGCGCAGGCACTGGCGCGCGCCGCCAGCCCCTCGGACGTGCCTGCCCTGGTCGTGATGTTCCGCCGGGCGCAGGCCGACTCCGCCACCGACGCGTCGGTCGCCGCCCTCGACGCCCTGCTTGCCATTTCCAGGGGTTCCGACCCCGGCCGCGTCGCGGTGCAGGCCGATTTCATCAGGGCATTCCCCCGGCAGGGCAACTACCTGCTGCGCGCCTGGGCCGAGGACAACTGGCCTGAACTCGCGTCGCAGTGGGGGGCTGTCTCGCCCATTAGCACCGGCCGCACGCCGCAGGACTACCGCGACATCGTGCGCCGCTTCGTGCTGCCGCTCAGCCCCGATCGCCTGCCGCACGTCTTCATCGACGTGGACCAGAAGGGCATCATCGAACTCGAGCTCTTCGGCTCCGACGCGCCCCTCACTGTGGCCAACTATCTCCGGCTGGTGCAGGCACGCTACTTCGATCGGGCGCGCTTTCACCGGGTCGTACCCAACTTCGTGGCCCAGGATGGCGATCCTCGCGGCGATGGTAATGGCGGTCCCGGCTACGCCATCCGCGACGAGATCAACATGAACCGCTACATGAGTGCGGTGGTCGGCATGGCGCTCTCCGGCCCCGACACCGGCGGCTCGCAGTGGTTCATCAACCTCAGTCCGCAGCCCCACCTCGACGGCACCTACACGGTGTTCGGGAGAATGGTGAACGGGCAGGGTACACTGCTGCGGGTGGTACAGGGCGACGTGATTCGTTCCATCCACCAGTGAGGACGAGGCCCATTGGTCTCGCGACCCACGACCCACGACCCGCTACACTCGACTCTCCACCCATGACCATAAATCGTGACCCCACAACGCTTTCCGCTTGACCGGTTCGCCCTCCTTCTCTATCTTGCCCTCACCGCCGGTGGCTGCGCCGGCACCGCGGGCGGCAAAATTGAGCCCTCGGTCCTTCCGGCCGGCACGGGGCCCGTCACTGCGGAGCAGGTGGCTGCGTGGGTGGCGACAGGTTCGCCCGACGGCAACCGTCACCTGAAGTTCAAGTTCAAGTTCAAGGATCCGAAGGGAAAGGTTGGCGGGCGCGGTGCCGCTCGTATCGCCGCTCCCGACTCGCTGCGGCTCGACATGCAGGGTCCCTTCGGTCTGGGCCGGGGCGCGGCGATGGTCAACGGCGACTCCACCGAGTGGATCAAGGGTCCCGACGCCATCAAGCGTATCGTTCCCGATTTCCGGCTGATGTGGAGCATGCTCGGCTTCACCCGGCCGCCGTCCGAGGGGGCGATCCTTGTGGGGTACGAGTCCGGCGACGTCACCGCCTGGTCGTACGGCACCGAGGCTGACACCGTCGAGTACGTGCGGACAGCAGGCGCGACCCCGAGCCTGGTGGCACTGGTGCGGAAGGACGGCTCGGTGCTGGGGCGCAGCGAAACCAGCTTCGGCCCCGACGGTGCCCCGCTCAAGGCAACGCTGATCGTCCCGGGCACCAGGGCCCGGCTCGACCTCACCTTCACGGAGAGCACCGCTCCTGCGACCTTCAAGCCCGACACGTGGGTTCGCGGCGAGTCTTAGCCTTGTAGCCCTGCTGGGATGTTACGGATTCGCCGGGGGCGGCCTGCCTCCCGGTGTCAGGACGGTGGCGATCGTACCGTTCGACAACCTCACCGCCGAGCCGGCCCTGCAGCAGCAGGTCTATCAGGCGGTGCGCGAGGCGGTCACGAACCGGCTCGGGTTGCGCGAGGCCTCGGAGGCACAGGCAGATGCCGTCGTCCGTGGCACGGTCACCCGCTACGAACCGGATCTTCCGGTCGCCTTTCAGGGCTCCGCCGACCCGGCGCAGCGCAACGTCACGGTCACCCGGCGGATGGTGCAGTTGACGGTAAACGTGGAGATTATCGACCAGCACACGGAAAAGGCCCTCTGGCAGCGGCAGGGACTCACGACCGAGGGAGATTATGATCCGGGGAACGAACCGGCTGGCCGTGCGAGGGCGTTGGACCGGCTCACGGTGAATATCGTCGAGGGAGCGCAGTCGCAATGGTGACGTTGCTCAGGAACCGTCGTGGTGCCGGTACCCTCGGGTGCCTCTTCTCGCTGCTGATCTTCGCCGCGATGCTCTACTACGGCTATCATGTCGGCCAGGTCTACTGGAAGTTCTACCAGCTCCAGGACGCCATGAAGTCGCAGGCTCGCCTGGCGCCCAGTCTTGCCGACGATGTCATCCGGCGCCGCCTCAACGAGGCGTCCGACGACATCTACCCCGACGTCAAGTTCAAGTTCAACATCTCCCGCGGCGGACGGCCCCGGAAGATCGTCATCGAAACCGAATACGCGGACAGCGTCGACCTCCCGCTGTTCAAGCACACCTTCCAGCTCAAGCCGCGGGCCGAAGAGGGCATCTGACCGCGGCCGGGCGCGAGCCGGGGCCCGCGATGGATACTGCCGTCAAGCGGATGACCCGCTCCGAGGCGCGCGCATGGCGCGAAGCCCAGCGCGGCCCGATCGTCTTCACCAACGGCGTCTTCGACCTCCTGCATCCCGGACACGTCACCCTCCTCGAGACGGCGCGGGCGCTTGGCAATGCGCTCATCGTGGGGCTCAACACCGACGTGTCGGTGCGCCGGCTGGGGAAGGGAAGCGGCCGCCCCGTTAACGGCGAGGATGCCCGCGCCCGCGTGCTGGCCGCCCTCGCCGCCGTGGATGTCGTGGTGCTGTTCGACGAGGACACGCCCCACGATCTCATCGTCGAGCTCGCCCCCGACGTGCTCGTGAAGGGCGCCGATTACCCCCGCGAGCGCATCGCCGGCGCCGACTTCGTGGAATCCCGCGGTGGCCGTGTCGTCCGCGTCCCCATTCTCCCTGGTCAGTCAACCACCCAGCTGCTGGAGCGTGTGCGTGCCTCGTCCTGATGGTCGTACGAACGATCAGCTTCGCCCCGTCGCCCTCGAACGCGGCGCCAATCCCTACGCCGAAGGCTCCTGCCTCATCCGCATGGGCGGCACGCTGGTGCACTGCACCGCGTCCGTCGAAACCGGTGCGCCCCCGCACAAGCGCGGCACCGGTGAGGGCTGGGTTACGGCCGAGTACTCCATGCTCCCCCGCGCCACCGTCGAGCGCACCAATCGCGAGCGCCAGGGCCCCGGTGGACGCACCCAGGAGATCCAGCGCCTCATCGGCCGCTCCCTCCGCGCCGCGATGGGTACCTTCGCGTTCGGCGAGTTCACCATCAAGGTCGACTGCGATGTGCTCCAGGCCGACGGCGGCACCCGCACCGCGAGCATCACCGGCGGCTGCGTCGCTCTGGCCGATGCCTGCGCCTGGCTCGCCGCGCGCCAGGGCATCCCGTCCCCGTTTGGCACCCTGGTAGCCGCCGTGTCGGTCGGCATCGTGGACACCGAACCGCGGCTCGACCTCGCCTACCTCGAGGACCGCGACGCCGGCGTCGACGCCAACATCGTCCTGCTCGAGCCCAATCGCTTCGTCGAGCTGCAGGGCACCGCGGAGCACGGCACGTTTTCCCGCGAGGAGTTCGACGATCTTCTGGTGCACGCCGAGCGCGGCATCACCGAACTTTTCGGCGCGCAACGCAAGGCACTCGGCTGGTGAGGCTGCTGGCCGCCACGCGCAGCAAGGGCAAGCAGGCGGAGTTCCGCCGCCTGCTCGAGGCCGCGGGACATGAGGTCATCTTCCCCGACGATGCCGGGATTCCGCTGCGGGAAGAACTCGAGGATGGTCTCGAGATGGAATCCACCTTCGAGGGAAATGCCCGCCGGAAGGCCGAGTACTTCGCGAAGCTGAGCGGCCTGCCCACCATCGCCGATGACTCCGGGCTCGAGGTCATCTCGCTCGGCGGCGCGCCGGGGGTCCGCTCCCGGCGCTGGTCCGGCGTCGATGGCCCCGAGGCGGTCGTCTCGGCCGCCAACAACGCGGAACTGCTGCGGCGGCTCGCCGGCGCGCCCGCCACGAAGCGTACCGCCCGCTATCGCTGTGTGATCGTCTATCTCAGCGCGCCGACCGCCGCGCCGGCGGTGTTCGAGGGAACCTGTCCCGGCAGGATTCTGGAGGAAGCCGATGGAACCGGTGGCTTCGGCTACGATCCATTGTTCCTGAGCGCGGAGATCGGCAAGTCGTTCGGTTCGGCAACGCCCGAGGAGAAGGACGCGATCAGCCACCGGGGCAAGGCCTTGCAATCCCTCATCCAATCCCTCACCTAGGGCGCCCGCTCACCGCGCCTTGTTCCTCCGTTGCGCGACCAAGGCAGCGACAAAATTCCACACGGTCCCGCTGAATTGGAAGGAAGTGTACTACACCAACTGCCCCCTCGTGTCCGCCAGCAACGTGGACCAGGAACTGGGATGGACCAGGGAGGAGTTCAAGAAGATCGGCGTGAAGTATCAGTTCATGCGCGCGGTCAAGGAGAACGACTGGTACCCGCACTACATCCACAATCTCGACAACCTGATTCGCTTCGGCGGGCTGTTCCCTCCCGTCGCGGTTCACGCTGACATCCGCAGGACCAGGCTCCTCGGCGTGACGCACGCACCACACGAGGGCGGCTGCATGCTGGTACGCGCCCGCGACGACATCTACCGGATGCAGGAGCTGAAGGGGAAGAAGATCGGCATCACGAAGAGCCTCAACACGATCAAGAACGACTGGTGGCGGATCCAGGAGCACCAGGGCATCGAGCTGATGCTTCGGTTGAATGGCATGACGCTGAAGGACGTGCAGATCGTGGACTTCCCGTACCCGGACGACTGGTACAACGACCCCAGGATGCTGGAACCGATGGAGAACCCGTCGGAACTGTGGCTCAAGCGTGACCACAAGCGCGACCTCGCCTTCCGGCCACTGGAGACGGCGC
>JAGGAG010000111.1 GCA_017889745.1 Gemmatimonadota bacterium
AGAGGCCCTTGCTCAGCCGGGGTGCCCATCCTCAAAGGTCCTCGGGGCCGGGCACATGGACGTCACGCTCAGGTCCACCCGGCAGCCAGACCTTATCGGACGGGCACCCCGACTTCGGCCTCGGAGCGCGGCAGCCAGACCTTTTCGGAGCGGCCCCTGTCCTCGTTCCCTCTCTGAGCGGCCGCCCTGCTCCCACCGATCTATCTTCCCAACATGACCCTGGCGCCGTTCCAGCCCGCCCCAACCACCCCCGTTGCCCCGTCGTCCGTACCGCTCCCAGAGGTGCGGAACGAGGCGATCAAGGCCGCCGAGCTGGCGAGCATGAAGCGGAAGGCGACGGGGCTGCTGTTCGTCGCCGCCGTGGTGTTCCTGGTGGCCATCTACTTCGAGACGCGATACGCCTGGGTGACGTGGGTGCGGGCCGGCGCCGAGGCGGCGATGGTGGGCGGGCTGGCCGACTGGTTCGCGGTGACGGCGCTGTTCCGCTATCCGCTGGGCATCCCCATTCCGCACACGGCGATCATCCCCACGCGGAAGGAGCGGATCGCCCGGATCCTGGCGGATTTCTTCGAGCGCAACTTCTTCACCCGGGAGGTACTGGCCGAGCGGCTGCACCAGCTCGGCCTGGCGGAGCGGCTGGGGTCGTGGCTGGCGAGCCCGGAAAACTCGCGGGCGATCGCGCGGACACTGGTGAAGGCGGCGGCGGGAGCAGCGGAGGCGGTGCCGGAGGACGCGGCGCGCGCGTTCGTGGACCGGAGCATCGTGGGACGGCTCCGGGGCATCCAGGCGGGGCCGGTAGCAGCGCAAGCCATCGAGGGACTGATGACCGGCCGCCGTCATCAGGAACTGCTGGACCGGCTGCTGGGGGTGGTGAGCCAGGTGCTGGAGAAGAACGAGGAGTTCATCCGGCAGCGGATCGGGGAGGAGTCGCCGTGGTGGGTGCCGGACGCGGCGGAGCAGAAGCTCTACGAAAAGGTGGTGGGCGCCGTGGAGCGGACGCTGGAGGCGATCGCGCTGGATCCGGTGCACCCGCTCCGGGGACAGTTCGACGTGGCGCTGGCGGACTTCGTGGAGCGGCTCAAGACGTCACCCGGAACGATCGAGCGGGCGGAGGAGATCAAGGAGGATATCCTCGGGTCGCCGGCGGTGCTGGACCTGAGCGCGAAGCTGTGGGGCGACGTGCGGGCGGCGCTAAGCCGGTATGCGGAAGAGGGCTCGGAGGCGCCGCCGGAGCTGGAGCGGGCGATCCAGTCGTTCGGGGCGACGGTGCTCGCGGACGCCGAGCTCAGGTCGCGGATCGACAAGGCGGTGGCCGGCGCGGTGGCCGGGCTGGCCGAGAAGCATCGGTCGCATGTGGGCGAGCTGATCACGGAGACGGTGTCGCGGTGGGATGGGGCGGAGACAGCGCGGCGGCTGGAGCTGCAGGTGGGGCGGGATCTGCAGTATGTGCGGATCAACGGAACCCTGGTGGGCGGGCTGGTGGGCTTGTTGTTGCATCTCTTGAGGCAGGTCCTGTAGGGCGGCAGATCCTGAGGTCGGCAGGGGCCGTGGCTGCTCGCGGCTCACGTGGGCGACGGTGCCTGCTGACGCCGGACGGGTTCCTCGCGCGGGTGAGTCCGGACCTGGAGCGCGACTTCGGGCCCGCCGCGCTGGGACTGGAAGGGCAGCCGTTCTTCGCGCTGGTGCAGGAGGACGACCAGGTGGGGGTGCGGGCGGCGCTGTCGTGGGTGCGGGACGACGGGGCACCCGTGGTATTCGAGTGCCGCTGGCACCACAACGACGGGAGCTGGCGCTGGCTGGAGTGGACCGCCGCGCGGCGGCCGAAGGAGACGGTGCTGGTGGCCGTGGGCCGGGACGTGACGCGCTGGCGGGAAGACGAGGCGCTGGCGCTGGGACAGTCGCGAGTGCTGGAGCAGATCGTCAGAAACGCGCCGCTCAGTGAGATCCTCGCTTCGGTGTGCGAGACGCTGGAAGCGACGTCGGATCGTGTCCGCGCCGCGGTGCACGTGGTCGATCACGCAACCAGTACGCTCCGGCTCGCCGCGGGCTCGGCGCTGGACGAGAACCTGCAGAAGCTCCTCGGCGCACTCTCGCTCGATGACGGTCCCGGTGCCGCCGTCGCCGCCGCAAAGCGGCGCGAACTGGTGGTGACCGGCGACCTCGCGGGGCCGACGCTCTGGAGCGGGCAGCGCGAAGCGCCGCTCATGTGCGGGCTGCGCGCGGAATGGGCGCTGCCCGTGCTGTCGCCCACCGGCGACCTGCTGGCCGTCATCGCCGCGTACCTGACGGTGCCGGGGGAGCCCCTGCCCCGCGAGCGGCAGGCGCTCGGCACCGCCGCCGAACTGGTGCGCATGGCGCTCACGAGCGAGCGGCGGAGCCACCAGTCGTCCCTGCTGGGCGACGCGCTGCTCTCCGCCGGCGACGTGGTGCTGGTACTGGACGCCGCGGCAAGTGCCGACGCACGGCGGATCCGCTGGGTGAACGCGGCGTTCGAGCGGCGGCTCGGGCTGTCGCGCGCCGACGCGCTGGGCCGCACGCTGGAGACGCTCGCCGGCCCGGACACCGACCGCACGGCGCTCGACCGGATCGAGCGTGCGCTCGACGCGGGACTGCCGGTGCTGCAGGACTTCCTGGCCTACGGCCGCGCGGGCGCGCCGGCCATCTGGCTCGAGCTCGACGTGAGCCCGGTGCGCGACGCGCGGCACATCACCACGGGCTGGGTGGCCGTGGGCCGGGACATCACCGGCCCCAAGCTGGCCGACGAAGCGCTGGCGCGGAGCGAGGAGCATGTGCAGCGAGCCCTCGCTGCCGCGGGCATGGCCACGTGGGAGTGGGACGCCGACCGGCGCGCGCTCGACTGCTCGGAGACGTTCGGCCCGCTGTTCGGGATGCCGCACGGAGCCGCATTCGCGACCTTCGCGGAACTGCTGGAGCGCACGCATCCTGACGACCGGAACCTGCTGCTCGAGGCCCGCCGGATCCTCTATCGGGGCGGCCGGGTGCGCGAACTGCAATGGCGGGTGCTCCTGCCGGATGGCGAGGTGCGCTGGCTGCGCACGTACATGCAGGCGGAGCGGGAGAAGGGGTGGTGGCTCAAGCGCGTCGCGGGCGTGATCGCGGAGGCGGAGGAGCCCACGACGGAAGAGACCGCAGCGGAGGAGCCGAGCGCGGAGGAACTGACGGCGGAGGCAGGCATCGCGGAGGTGCTGGCCGCGGAAGAGACCGTTGCGGAGGAAACCGGGATTGAGGTTACCGTGGGCGCCGCCGAGGAGCAGCTGCTCGATCTCTCCTCCCTCGTGGCGGAGTGGAGCCCGTCGTTCCGCAAGTACACGGTGGGATCGGCGTCGCTGCACCTGCGTCTCGCGCCCGGCCTGGCCTCGGTGTTCGGTGACCCGGACTCCCTGCGGGCTGCGGTGGTGGAGCTGGTAAAGAACGCCGCCGAGGGGCTGGACCACGGGGGCGGGGTGATCTCGCTGGCGACGGGGACGGTGGAAGCGACGCGGGCGTTCCTGGCCTCGGCGTACTTCGACGACGGACTGCCGGCGGGGCGCTACGCCTACATCGAAGTGTCGGACACGGGGCTCGGCATGGATGCGGCGGCGGTGTCCCACATCTTCGAGCCGGACTTCTCCACGCGCGGCGCGGGGCGCGGCGCGGGACTGCCGAACGTGCTGCGCGTGGTGCGGGCGCACCATGGCGCGATCCAGGTGTACAGCAAGCCCGACATCGGCACTACGGTGCGGGTGCTGGTGCCGACGGAGATCCTGGTGCGCTCGGGGCGGAACGGCCACCATGTGATCGGCGACGTGGCGCCGGTGGACGTGACGCGGGAGAAGCTGGTGGCGCTGACCATGGCGCTCCGCGCCACCGACCTCGCGAGCTGAACCGCCCGCCACGGTGCACCTCCCGCCATCGCGGCGCACCTTCCGGATCGTGGCCCTCTCGGGGGCCCTGCTCTACCTCTTCACCGCCATCACCACCCCCGGCATCATCGCGATAGACGACTACGCCGACGTCATGTCGCGGATCCTCCCCGCGCAGGACCACTCGGTGGAGGAGATCGCCGCCAAGGCCGGGTTCCGTTCCCCGTTCACCAACCTGACGCAGCTCGCGATCGTGAAGACGGCGTACGCCATGGGCGTGACGCATCCGCTGACGCAACTGCGCATCGACCTCGCGGTGATCGGACTCTTCTCCTTCTGCGTGATCCTGTGGGCCGGCGTCACGATGTTCGCCGGTTACCCGGAGCCGGATCGGAGCCGGCACCGAGTGGTGTTCGCGGGGTTGCTCGGCTTCTACTTCGCGGCCTCCCTCCTGCTGACGCGCCCGATGATCGAGTCGATGTCCGCGCCGTTCCTGGCGGCGGCGGCGGCGCTGGCCTGCCGCTACCAGCTGACCGGGAAGCGCTGGCCGCTCCTGCTGTCGATCGTGAGCCTCACGATCGCGTCGATGCACCGGCCGCAGGTGGGTGTGTGCGCCTTCGCGCTGGTGGCGCTCGTGACCTGGCTGCGCCGGTGGAAGGACCTGGCGGTGGTGGCGGCGGTCGGTGCCGCGTGCATCCTGGCGTCGGGGATGCTGGACTACTGGCTGATCGGGGAGTTTCACGGGACGCTGCGGCGCTACATCGCCATCAACATGGAGTACTCACGTGGGTGGGAGCGCTCGCCGTGGTACACCTTCCCCCTGCTCTTCCTGGGCATGAGCATCCCGCCCGCTTTCTTCCTGCGCTACCGGGGCCTCGACTGGAAGGCGCGGTACGGGCCATTGCTGCCCGTCGTGCTCTTCTTCACGGCGTTCCTCGCCGTGCACATGGCGATCTCGCACAAGGAGGAGCGGTTCATGATCCCGGCGCTGCCGCTCTTCCTGATCCTGCTGACACCGCTGCTCGCGTACCTCATCGAGCGGCGGCAGGAATATCGCTGGCGCCTGTGGTACTTCGGCGCGGTGAACGCGGTACTGCTGCTGCTGACGGTGACGAGCGCGCCCCAGCGCGCGACGCTCAAGCTGGCGGAGTACGTGGACAAGCACCCGGACGTCACCAGGGTGACGAAGGTGGGGGACTACCTGCTGGTGCCGACGGTGTTCATCTCGCGGCCGGTGATGGTGCGCAAGATCAAGGAACTGGACGAGGGGGCGCGGGCGTGCGGAGGGGTGGTGGTGGCGCTGGCGCTCACGCCGACGGGGCGCGCGGTGGCCGCCGACCCGCGATTCACGCAGGTGGGGCTGTACCAGCCGGGACCGCTGGAGCGGCTGTTCGTGGCGATCAACCCGAAGCACAACGCGCGACGGGGACCGATCGTGGTGATGCGGCCGAGCCAATGTGAGGGGAGCGGTGAACGGTGAGCGGTGAACGGTCAACGGGACGAGGTGAACGGTGAATGGGAAGAGATTCGGTGGCTACGTGCTTCCGATTGTGCTGGTGCTCGCATCGCCATCCACGGCTTTTTCGCAGCAGTCAGCACGGTACAGGGGGCCGACGAGGCCGGTGCGAGCGACGACGCCATGCACGGTGACCAAGGTGACCGACGGCGACTCGCTCGTGTGCTCGCAGGCGGGGCGGGTGCGCATGCTGGGCATCGACGCGCCGGAGCTGAGCCAGAAGCCGTTCGGGAACCAGTCGCGCAAGGCACTGGCAGCGATGATCCCCGTTGGCAGCCGGGTGGCGCTGGAGCAGGACGTGCAGGCCCGGGACCGGAACGGACGACTGCTGGCGTACGTGTGGCGCGACGGGCGGCTGGTGAACTGGGAGGTGGTGCGGAGCGGCTGGGTGGTGACGCTGACGTACGCGCCCAACGTGCAGTACGTGGACGCGCTGAGGGAAGCGGTGACGGCGGCGGAGAAGGAAGAGCTGGGGTTGTGGGCGGTGAATGGATTCAGCTGCGTGCCGGTTGATCACAGACGGGGGCAATGCTGACGGCGTGAACGGTGAACGGTGAACGGTGAAAAGTGAACGGTGAGCGGTGAGCGGGCCCTACCGGAGCGCTTCGAGGGCCGGGTCGCGGCCGGCGACGTAGTCGGCGAAGGTGAGGGGCGCGGAAATGGCCACCGGGATCCAGGGACGGTCGTCGCGGGGATCGGAGAGTTGCCAGTAGAGCGACGAGACACGGAAGGTGACGTGGCTGTTGGGAAGCATGATGCGGTAGGAATCACCGTAGTGCGTTCCCCGTGAACTGCTGGGTTCGCCCACGAAGATGGGGTCGGCCCAGTCCTCGAGCGCGGAGATGAGCATCTGCGCCGCCGAGAAGGTACGGCGGCCGGTGATGACGTAGAGGCGGCCCGGCGCATCGTACCGGGACCTGATGAGGCTCCGCAGGATGTCGCGGTTCCACTGCCCATTCCCTCCCCCGTTCAACCGCAGGTCGAGCACCAGGCGCTCCGCACCCGCGGAGTCGGCGGCGTGTAGTGCGCGTGCAAGGAAGACTGCGAGGGAGTCATCCTGCTTCTGGAGGATGGCGTTGAGCTGCAGGTACAGGGTGCGCGAGGCGGGGAGATAGCGATACCAGTAGGTGTCTCCGGGGTTGCTCAGCCAGAGCGGTGTGGGCGCGCCATCGCGGGCATCGACCCAGCCGTCCCGCGGCATCCAGGTGCGGTCGGTCTCGCCGGTGAGCATGGGGAAGAGCCCGGTGGGCATGAGGGTGACATCGCGGCGGCCCTTCGGGGTGTCGAGCGTGAGGGAGACGTGCCCGGGATCGGGTGCCAGTCCGATGGCATAGAGCACCTCGGGCATGGCGAGGAGCATCGGGGCTCGGGCTACGACTCCCATCTCGTTGTCGCGGCTCACGAGCGGTCGGACGCGGCCGAGGGCGCTGTCGATGGGCACGCCGCCGATGGCGACCAGCTTCGTGCCGAGCAGGTCGGCGTGGGCGATGGTAGCGGAGCGGATCCGGAGGCCGTCGTCGAAGGCGTAGAAGGTGACGGGGAGCTCGTGGAACACCGTCGCGGTGTCGCGCCAGGGACCGACGCTCGAGTGGCCATCACCGATGAGCGCGGCGAGCCGCTGGAGCTCGACGATGACCTGGGACCGCGCCACCCGCGGGAGCCGCCGCTCGATGGCGGCGAGGGCACTGTCGAACTGGGCGCGGGACATCGTGTGGAAGAGGTTCGCGTGGTGCGCGGGCATTTCGGTGCGGAGGACGGCGAGGTCCTCGCGCCACTGACGGACGGCGGCGCTGTCGAGGCGCTGGGGCTGCTGGGCCACGGCCGGAGTAGCGGCGAGGACCAGGAACGCGATGAGGATCAGGGGCATCTCAAAATGAGACTGCGGCAACCAGCGAATGGTTGCCGCAGTGCCCGGAACCGACGGGACAGGGGTGGCTACGGCTTGGCCATCACCTTGGTCGGGTCGTCGAGTGGATTCACATAGGTCATGGCGAACGGGCCCATGGCACTGACCGTGACCACGGTGGCGCCCTGTGCCATGGCGAAGTGGGCCATGCCCGCCTTGATCTCCCCGGTGGCACCCACCGCCATCGGCTTGGTCTTCGCCTTGTCGAACGTCTCGCCCATGCCCACGAGGAAGGTGCCCTTGTCTACCGTCACCTTCTCGTCGGTGGGATGGAAGTGCGGCGGGATGCGGTAGCCTGACGGCATCGAGAGCTCGATAACGAAGGGGGCGGCCTTGCCGGGATCACCACTGACAACCGCCATCTGCGCGCCGGCGGGGAACACGGCGGGCGCGGGGCCCCACTTGAGGGCGGGAGCGGCCTGGGCCGAGAGTAGACTACAGGTTCCAACGAGCCCTGCAGCAACGAGAGTGAACGAGCGGCGCATGCGTCTTCCTCCTTCAGAATGCCCTTCCTGAAACAACTGCCAGCGACTCCTTGGTAGGGTCCGCCGCCCGGCTTGTCAATACCGGGACCCGGGGCCCGGCTGACACATCGCGCCGCAATTGCGTATCATATCAGCCGGCATCTCGTGCCAGAATGGCACACGTCGGGGCGGGACCACCGGGCATCACACACGAAAGGCGGGCAGGGATACATGGCCACAGTTCTCAGCAAGGCGCTCAAGCGGGCGCTCAACATCGGCGGCGCCGACTACGTGCTGACGATTACACCGGAAGGGTTTACGCTCACGCCCAAGGGCAAGCGGAAGGGACAGTCCTGGACCTGGGGTGCACTCCTGAGCGGCGAGACGGGCCTGACTGCGGCGCTCAATGCCTCGGTGAACGAGGGTTCGGCGGCCGACTGAGACGCGACCCGCCCCCGGGTGCCGGGGGCGGGTCTCCTGCAGTACACCGGCCGCACGGTATCCAGAATCAGAATCCGCCCAGCTTCGTAATCTTGCCGCGCGTCCCCACGGCCCAGCCGGCGCCGGGCGACGCGAACCCCACGCTCCAGTAATTGAGGGTGTCGATGGCGACCCAGGTGGCGCCGTCATCGCGCGACCAGGCAGCGCCGCCGGGGCCCACCGCGACGACGGTGGGCTTCTTCGCGCCCGGAACGTACACGCCGCCCCACGCGCCGCTGGTGAACGGGAGCCGGCCGCGAAGCGCCCAGGTGAAGCCACCGTCGTTTGTGACCGCGACGTTCTCGTCACCGGCCTTCGCCGTGGTGCCGCCGCCCAACGCCATGCCGTGCTTCGCATCGTTGAAGGCGACCGACTGCGCGCCCGTTCCGGCGCGGGACGTAAGCGGGAGGATCTCGAAGCCCCAGGCACGACCGTAATCGCTGGAGAAGAGGACGCGGGACCGGATGCTGTCGGCGGCGACGATCCAGGCGCGGCCGCCCGCGCCGGTGACGAGGCAGGTGCCGCTCGCGGCGAAGCTGCCTTCTCCCGGCGGCGCGGTGGGCGTCGTGGCTGATGGGGTCTCGTTCCAGTGGAGGCCGCCGTCGTCGGTGGTGAGGATGCCGGTATGGCCCTTCACGGCGTCACCGACGACGATGGCGCGACTGGCATCCCAGAAGCCGAGGCAATCGTAGAAGGCGTCGGGGTCCTGGTTGGTGTACTGCAGGGTCCAGTTGGTGCCGCCGTCGGCGGTGTAGTAGATACGGGAGTCGGCGCCGGGCCCGATGCTCAGGACCCAGGCGTGGTTCGCATCGAGCGCGTGGACGTCACGGAACTGGAGGGAGTCGGCGCCGGGGACCTTGCCGGCGTGCCAGGTGGCGCCACCGTCGAGGGTGCGGAGCACGGTGCCGCCGGTGCCGCTGACCCAGGCGACGCTGTCGCTGACCGCGCTGACGGCGATGAGGAGCGCCGTGGTGTTGCTCTGCTGTGCGACGTGCGAGATCGGTGCCGGCGAGGGAGGCTGACTTACGACGGAACAGGCGGACAACAGGGCCGACGCGAGGACCAGATGGCGCACGATTAACCCGGGATGGAGTCGGGTCGGAAGATATCCCTGCGCGGGCGCGCAGTCCGCCTCCATCCTCGCGCCCAGCAGGCAGAACCTTCGAAGGGGCGCCAGCGAGGTCGGTGCGAGGGGCGGGTCAGGGGTGGCGAGGCGCCGTACGCATCAGCGGCAGAGGCCCGCGCGGGGCGCGGCGCAGGACCGGCTGGCGAATGGCCGAAAGGACGACCAGGCTGAAGCCGACCATCCAGGCCGAAAGCGCCACGAGCGCGCTGCCCCTTGCGGCCAACAATTGCTGGAATTCGAGAGCGGCGGGGGCGGGCCAGCGGGACATCACATACACGAGCCACGCCGGCTGCCTGCCCGGCGCCATGAGAATTGCCCACAGGATGCCGGCGATCGCGAGCAGGAAGGTTCCCCACGCCGCGAGGGCGAAGCCAGGGCGGTTGCGGAGGAGCAGGGCCAGCACCAGCGACGAGGCCGCGGTTGCAGAAAGCAGCGCGGCCCCGGCAGTGACGAGCCGCGGGTCGGGCTGGCTCACGAGGGCCTGGGTGAGGCCAAGTGAGAGCGCGAGCGCGCAGAGCATGATCGTGGTGTAGCGAACAACTGTCAACATTCGTGACTCCCCTGGGTCGGACCGCATCGCACCCTTCCCAATACCCCGGATCGCCTCCATCAGACTCTCCGGTCACCCGAAACCAAAGACCGCATCATACGGTACTACCAATTGGTGATGCCACGATCACCTGACGGCCTTGCATAGTGGTGTTGTCGTGCGTGACACCGTGATTGTCATCGACGCCCATTCCGGGCTGGACCATGGCTCACGGCAATGGAGGCGCGGCTCGGGTGACCACCCCGTACCGCGCCTCCCTGCCGTCTCCCCCCGGAATCCACCCGGCTGCGCGATCTCGCCGCGCGCCCCCCCATGGCGAGCCGGGATTGGCTGACATGGGTATCACGAATGTGAGGTGACGCGCGGGGGATACGGCCCGCTGCCCCGCATTTTCAGGAGGTTCGCATGCGCATAGCCATTGCC
>JAGGAG010000002.1 GCA_017889745.1 Gemmatimonadota bacterium
AGGGTGGGACAGGGCGTGACCGTCTCACGTTCATCTCACATTCACTTCACGACGATGCGGCTATCCACCCGGAGAATCGAGCGGGGAGGCGGCGATGGTGAGGGACTGCATACTGGTTCTGGTCCTCACGGTCTGCGTGGCCGGTGCAGCGACGGCGCAGGCCGGCCCCGTTCACTACCGCAGCGGTCTTGTGACGTACGTCCAGAAGGAAAGGGAGATCAGCCTGTCGCTGGTGCCGGGCGGCACCTTCGACGTCGATTCCGTCAGACACGGTCCGGGGGCCACCCTCGCCTATGCGCCGGGGGGGGAGCGCGGAGCGACGCCGACCTTCTACCTCCACTTCTGGACCAGCGGAGGCAGCCCGTTCATCGGTGCACTCGAAGTACGTGGCGGACAGGGAGGGAACGCCTATTTCGACGCTGCCGAGAGCAGGTGTACGCTGGTGATTACCCGGCTCGACGCTCAGGTGGTGGAAGGATCGGGCGCCTGCACGGGGCCGTTCGAAGGGGGCGGAGCGCCGATCGCAACCTTTCGGTTCGCCGCACGGCAATAGCCGTGGCGGAGGAGATGCCTCCGCCACGACCGGGAGGTGCCCAGCGGAATCCCGCTTAGAATACGAGCCAGACGAACAGGAAGAGTGAGTTGTTGCCGGAGGCATTCCTACCCGATCCGTCGTAGTCGGTCGTGCCCCCGTTGAAGTCGCCGTAGGCGGTGTACTGCAAGCCGACCCGCGTGTTCTCCCAGGGATTGAAGTCCAATTCAGCGATGAAGCCGGTGGTCTTCGGACTGCCGTTGGCACTACCGTCCACCGGATTGGCGGGGTAGAGCGCCGGGTCGGTGGATCCTGTGGTCTGGAAGTATCCCGCGGTCACTCCGAGCCACTGGATGGGATAGTAGCTGACATTGAACCGCACCGTTGACAGGCTGTTGCTTGCGGCGGTGGCTCCCCCGGAGGCAACCGCCGCATCAAGGGTCTGGTCTTCGTGGATCCAGCTGGTTCGCGCCACCACGTTTCCACGTCCGGCCTTGGTTTCGAACTGGGCATCGACTCCGATGTCGGTGAAGGCATTGGTGGGACCGGTGAGCGCGTCCGGATAGACGCTCGCGTACATCCCGTATGTGCCGATCATCAGGTACTGCTTGCCCCAATCCTTCTGAAGCGCAAGGCGCCAGTAGGGGGCGACTCCACCGATCGCCCCGCTCGCGATGTCCGGAGCAGCCTGTCCCTGGATCGCCGAGCGATAGACCGAGAACTCAGCGTATACCAGTCCGCCAATCATCGTGTAGGCGCCGAGGCCGAGGACGTTCTGGGAAAAGGCGCCATCGATTACCGGGCTTGCCATTGGGGCCGGGGCGGCATCCGAGCCGATGAACGGATATCCCCACGCTGGCGTCGAGTTCCACAGATCCTGCACGGTCGGATTGTTGTTCAAGGTCAGGCCGTAGACGACTTGGGTGCTCCCGCTGGTGTGGTTGGCGTAGCGGAAGTCGAGGTTATCGATGCCGACTGACGCTTCAGCGCCGGAATAGGTGAGCTGCGAGAAGAACCCAACCTTGGAGGTGATCTGGCCGGCCAGGAAGACACTGAGTTCCTGCGGCAGGGAGACAGCGTCGTTCTGGGTGTCGGGTACAGCGTCATTGAGGTTCGTCATCCCCGCCGTCGCCATGGCGGAGAGCAGAGAAAAAGGACTCAGGCTGAGCTTGCCGCCGTTGGTGCTGTCCTTCTCCGTGATCAGCGTCCTGTCAGTGAGCGTGTACCCGTTCAGCTTGAACTTCCGCCCGAATGGGGTCAGAGCCAGGAACTGGTAGTGGCAGGCGCTGCAGGCCAAGCCCGTCTGCCGAGCGTAGCTGGGGACGCGCGTCGCCTCGGCGGCGCGCCCCGAGGAGCGGGCAATAACGTAGGCACGAACCATGTCATCCAACGAATCGGCACGGGCGGGAAGCGGTACGCCAGCCAGCAGGAGGACAACAGCCAGCCAGCTTCGAGAGCGGGACATGGACCACCTCCAAGGGTCATGGTGCCGCAATCCCGCTGCTCCGTCGTGATAATTTGGTGAAGGTGAAAGGAATAGAACTTCAGCTTGTCGGCGGTCCCTGCGGCCGCGATAGCGTCGCCTTTTTCACGGGACGCCGATACTGTTGACACTTGAACCTGCGAATCGGAGGCATCGTCGCATGACAACCAGGGCGATCGGGCTCGTCGTTCTCCTCGTCCTGATGGCCCGTCCGGGTCACGCTCAGGGTGCCGACACCGCCGCCAAGGCCGGAGCGGCGCCCGACCCCGCCGTCCTGACGCCGGCGCTCATCGACCAAGGGCGGAAGATCTTTCACGGGCCGGGCAACTGCTCTGCCTGCCACGGCGACAAGCTCGAGGGTGGTCCGGTCGCTCCATCGCTGCGGGGTCCGACTTGGCGGCACATCGACGGCAGCTACGACGCAATCATCCACCGGGTCGACGAGGGCATGCCCGGAACGGCCATGGTGGCGCACCCCGGTGGCATCAGCGAAACCCAGGTTCTCATGGCGGCCACGTACATCTACGCCGTGAGCCACGGACTGGCCAAGCCCTAGGCCGCCGCCCCCCGCCCGTAGTACCACCCTACAACCCCGCCGTACACGAGGTGGCCCGCCAAGCTCCCCAAAACACGGGCGGGGTCCCCGCTCGAAAAAAATCCCGCGCCCACCAGCGGCATGACGACGAGTTGTGCGCCCAAGAAGACGAGCGCGCCGTACAGCGCTCCCCGCACGGCGGGCGCCCCGGGTAGCCTGTTCGCCACCGCCGCCGCGTAAAACAACGCCAGCGCGATGCCCACCGTGAAGTGGACGACCCATCCCCCGACGAACCCCACGGGGACGTGGGCCACCGTCGCCGACATGACGGTACTCAGTATCCCGCCCTCCGCCATCCGTGGAAGGCCGAGCAGCGGCTCGAGGAAGAAGAGTATCGTCATCGCCACGGTGCCGATCACGCCGGCTGCTGCCGCGCGTCTGGCGTTCATGGGATCTCCCGGCGTCAGAGGACGGTCTCGCAAATTACGCAGCGACCAAGATCGAGGGTTCTGCCTCGGCGACTTGTAGTTCTGGGATGGAGGGAGGAACTCTCTTCGCCAGCCAACGCACGCAACATTCACCCCGCAGGAGTGAGGGTCAAGACAAGAACTCAGGACTTCGCGTCCAGCCAGTTATCACCAGCCCCGACGTCGGCAACCAGGGGCACCCGCAGCGGCATCACCGATTCCATCTCCAGCTTCACCAATGCCTCCATTACCTCCACCTCGGCCAGCGGCACCTCGAACACCAGTTCGTCATGTACCTGCAGCAGCATCCGGCTCGAGAGCCGGCGCTCCGCGAGCCGGGTGTGGATCCGGATCATGGCGAGCTTGATGAGGTCGGCGGCCGATCCCTGGAGCGGCGAGTTCTGCGCATTGCGCTCGCCGTAGCTCCGCAGGTTGAAGTTCTTCTCGCGCACCTCGGGGATGTAGCGGCGCCGGCCGAGCAGCGTCTCCACGTAGCCCTGCTCACGGGCCAACTCGACCTGCCGGTCGAGGAAAGTGCGCACGCCGGAGAAACGCTCGAAGTACTGCGCGATGAACTGCTTCGCCTCGTCCTGCGTGATGCCCAGCTGCTTGCTCAGCGCAAACGGCCCCTGCCCATAGATCGTCGCGAAGTTGATCGTCTTGGCGCGCGCGCGCTGCTCGCCGCTCACCATCCCGACCGGCACGTTGAAGATCAGCGCGGCCGTCTGCCGGTGGATGTCGCCACCCTGCTGGAACGCCTCGATGAACCCCGGGTCGCCCGAAAGGTGCGCCATGATGCGCAACTCGATCTGGCTGTAGTCTGCCACCACGAAGCGATTGCCTTGCGCGGGCACGAAGCCGCGCCGGATGGCCTCACCCCGCGCGGACCGCACGGGGATGTTCTGCAGGTTGGGATCCGACGACGAGAGCCGGCCGGTCGCGGCGCCGGTCTGGTTGAAGCTGGTGTGAATCCGTCCCGTGAGCGGGTTCACCTCGAGCGGCAGCGTATCGATGTAGGTGGACTTGAGCTTCTGCAGTTCCCGGTAGCTCAGGATGAGTCGCGGCAGGGCGTGCCCCATGTCGGCCAGCTGCTCCAGCACGTCCGCATCGGTGGAAGGACCGGTCTTGGTCTTCTTGAGCACCGGCAGCTGGTGCTTGTCGAACAGCACCGTCGCGAGCTGCCTTGGCGAGTTGAGGTTGAGGCTCTCACCCGCCACCTGGGCGATGTCCACCTGGAGCTGCTCCAGGTCGCGCGCCAGCTCATTGGAGAGCCGCTTGAAGAGCGCCAGGTCGATCTGCACGCCCGCCCATTCCATGTCCACCAGCACCGGCACCAGCGGCATCTCCACGTTCTCGAGCACGCCGCCCATCGGCGTGCCGGCGAGCGCCGGCGCGAACGCCGCGTGAAGCGCCAGCACCGTCGCGCTGTCGTTGCCGCAGTACGCGGCGGCGGCGGCCACCGGGATCTCGGCGAACGCGATCTCTCCCTTGCCGCGCCCCGCGACGTCGCCATAAGTCTGCATCGCGCGACCGAGGTATTCGAGCGAGAGCACGTCGATGCCGTAGGAGCGGCGGCCGGAGTCGAGCAGGAACCCGGCAACCATGGAGTCCCAGGCAACGCCCGCGAGTTCGACGCCCGCGCCGCGCAGCACCTGCCAGTCGTACTTCACGTGATGGCCCGCCTTCAGCACCGCGGGATCGGTGAGCAGCGCCACCAGCGGCAGGCACGCGGGGTCGGACAGCGGCGGAAGGTTCTTCACCGGGGCGGGTGCGGCGAGTTCGCCTCCCTGCGGGCGGTGCCCGAAGGGGAAGTACCATACGTCGGTCGGGCTCGCCGCCAGCGACAGGCCGATCAGTTCCGCGCCGCGCGGGGAGCGAGAGTCGGTCTCGGTGTCGAGCGCTACGAGCGGCGCCTCGCGGAGCCGCGCCACGATGACGGGCAGGAGGCCCGGATCGTCGATCACCGGCACCACAGGGGCCGCCGACGCCGCCACCGCGGCGGCGGGCGCTGGCGCGGCCGTGGTCTCCGCGGGCGGCGAGGCGGCAGCCACGAGCGCGCCTTCCGCCGGGGTGCTCTCCGGGCCCACGAGCTTCTTCACCAGGGTGAAGAACTCGAGGTCCGTCAGCAGCCGCGTCAGCGCCGCCTGGTCGGTGGGCCGGGGACGCAGCTCCTGCACCCCGACGCTCACCGGAACGTCGAGGTGGATCGACACCAGCTCGCGGGAGAGCCTCGCGTTGTCGGCGTTCGCGAGCAGCGCCTCGCGCGCGCGCTTCGGCTCCACCCTCTCCGCATTCGCCAGGATCGCGTCGAGGCTGCCGTACTCGGCGAGGAGCTTCTGCGCCCCCTTCTCGCCGATGCCCTTGACCCCCGGAATGTTGTCGGAGCTGTCGCCCACCAGCGCCAGGAAGTCGATCACCTGCCCCGGCGGAACCCCGAGCCGCTCGCTCGCGTTGGACTCGTCCACCCATAGCTCTTCCACCGCCGCCGGCCCGCCCCGGCCGGGATTGAGCAGCACCACGCCCGGCCCGATCAGCTGGTAGAAGTCCTTGTCGCCGGACACGATCACCGCCTGCATCCCCGCCGCCGCTGCACGTGTCGCCAGCGTCCCGATCACGTCGTCGGCCTCGTACCCCGCCACCTCGACCAGCGGCACCCCGAGGGCATGCAACAGCAGGTCGATGCGCTCGCACGCGCGGTCGAAGTCGGCCTGCAGCTCGGCGTCGAGCTTCTGCCGGGTGGACTTGTAGGCGGGGAATTTCGCCGTGCGGAAGGAGTCGCCCGCGTCGTTGATCCACGCGAGGTAGTCGGGCTTGTGCTTCTCCCTGAGCCGGAGCAGGAAATTCACCACGCCCCACGCCGCCGAGGTGTTCTCTCCCTGCGCGGTGCGGAGCGGGCGCGAAATGAGTGCGAAGAACGCGCGATAGATCAGCGCGTACCCGTCGATCAGGAAGAGTCGCGGGGTGGCGGGCTCCATCACCGTCCGAGCCGTGACGCCACGCGCTCGAACTCCGAGCGGGATTCCGGGGTCAGGCGATATCGGTTGAACCCCGAGTCGTCCCGGAAGTAGAGCGTGAGCCGCACGCTCTGGTAGGTCCAGCGGATCACGCGCGTCTGCGTCAACCCGTTGGTGTCGAACACGTTATCCGGCTCGCCCAGGCGGATGTAGACCTCGCCGCGCTCCGTGCGCCAGCCCGGCACGCCCTCGTCCGTGAATTGTTGCGCCGCCACCGCCACCCGGCCGAAATAGGCGTTGAGTGCCTCGTTCTCGGGCGTCCCTGGATTCGGGTCCGTCTCCTTCCAGAACGTGAGCCACGCCGCCGGCCGCTGGTCCGGCTCCGCATGCTTGAGCCGGTCCACCTCCTCCGAGTGACCGAACCACTTCAGCATGCTGATCATCTCGTCGAAGTTCGTCACCAGCCATGCCGCCGAGAACGACACGACCGCCGAGACGCCCTTCTGGTCGGGGCCGCTCCCCACCACCAGCCGCAACTCGCCCAGCGCCATGCTGTCGGGCCGGAGCTTGATGAACTGGCTCTCGACCGGCAGCCCGCCGCGGAAGATGAGGGAGTCGCTGTACACCAGGCTGTCGGTGGCGGTACGCACCTCGAAGGGCACGGCGGTGCGGCCGGCATAGCCGTAGCCCTCGAGGTAGGCCAGCAGCGTGTCCCCGCCGAACGCCACCGCGCCGCGCGGGTTGAGCACGATCCGGAGGGACTGCTCCAGCCGCTCGCGACCCGTCACCTGATAGGCAAGGATCGGGGCCGAGGTCGTTGCCGTCCCCAGCGGCGACACGACCAGCGGGAGGTCGGCCTTGTTCACCGTGCCCGATTGCAGGTCGCGAATGGTTACCGTCAGCCCGTACGTGCCGGGCAGCAGCCGGAAGAACTTCTGGAACAGCACGCTTTCATCGGAGCGCCCGGTTTCCTGGAAGGTGTCCACCCGCACCGTTTCTTCCTGTCCGCCACTCACCGCGCGGCCGGTCGACGGCTGGAACACCGCGTCGACCCGGTAACGCGCGACGTACGCGTTGTTGTCCTTCTGGAACGAGAGCGCGCGGTTCTCGAGCGAGAGCCCGAGGATCACGAGCACGGTGTCGCCCGCGCCCTTTACCTGGGCCACCGACCCGGTAAACGGCAGCGGCTCACCCGCCGAGAGGCGGCCCAGCTTCTGGAAGAGCACCTGCTGGTTGAGCAGCGCCGTGAACCCCTCGCTCGGCGCCTTGGCGTCCTCGGTACCCACGCGCTTCCACCCCCCGCATGCCGCGAGGACGCTCAGGGACACCGCGGTCACCAGCCCTCTGTACCGTTGCATGCGACTCCTCGGGGGCGACCCAATCCCGCTGGACGGGCCATCGCGCGTCATGATCCGGGACCCTGACCTGCGTCAGGGAACTCCGGGAAAGCTTGCTGGCTCGGCGAGGGCGCGCTAGCTTCGCCGTCCATGACCTCCGACAGCCTGCAGGGGCGCACCATCAACGGATATCGCCTCCTCAAGCAGATGGGCGAGGGAGGCACCGCACTCGTGTACCGCGCCGAGCATCCCGACCGCGGGACGACGGCCGTCAAGGTACTCCGACATCGCCTCGCCGAGGACCCCGTGGCCGTGAAGCGCTTCCTGAGCGAGGCGGATCTCGGCAAGCGGGTCAGCCACCCCAACATCGTCAAGACCTACGATTACGGGCAGGCCGAAGGCCTGTATTACCTGGCGCTCGAGTGGGTTGAAGGCGAGCCCCTGGCCAACTTCGCCACGCGATCAGGCCCGCTCGCCCCCACCGTCGTCGCCACCATCGTGGAGCAGATCGGCGGGGCCCTGGCCGCGGCGCACAAGGGGCGCATCATTCACCGCGACCTCAAGCCGGCGAACATCATGTTCGACCCGGCCACCCAGCGTGCCACCCTGCTCGACTTCGGCATCGCGCGCGACACCGAGAGTAATCCTGACGAGCGGCTCACCCGTGCGGGTTTCTTCGTGGGGACCCTCCAGTACGTCGCCCCGGAGACGCTGAGCGGCGCCCTGGTGAACGAGCAGGCCGACGTCTACAGCCTCGCCACCATTGCGTACTACCTGCTGACCGGTGAGCACCCCTTCAATGGCAAGAACCCCCGGGAGCTCTTCCAGCAGCTCCTGACCCAGAACCCGGTTCCCCTCAGCCAGGCGACCAAGGGTCTCAAGTTCCCGCCGGCCGTCGAGGCCGCCGTCATGCAGGGGCTGATGCGGGACCTGTCGCAGCGCACCAAGACGGTGGACGAATTCGCCGCCGCGTTCTGCACCGCCGTGCGGTCTACCGAAGACCCCAAGGGCGGCTTCCTGAAGAAGCTCTTCGGGCGATGAGCGACCAGGCGGCACTGGAGCGGCTCCTCAAGGAGCGCTCGGTGCGGTTTGGGGACTTCCTCCTCGCCTCGGGGCAGCGCTCCAGCTACTACATCGATTGCCGCCTTACGACCATGTCCGCCCAGGGCATGGTGCTCATCGGCCGGCTCGGCTTGCGCGCCATCCGGGAGGCGGGCTGGGCCCCCGACGCCATCGGAGGGCTCACCATGGGGGCTGACCCGGTGGCCTACGCCGTGGCCGCCGCCAGCGCGGCCGCACCGCCGGTCATCGACGCCTTCAGCGTACGCAAGGAAGCCAAGGTGCACGGCACGGGGCGCTCGATCGAGGGCAACTTCCGCGAGGGCGCCAGGGTCGTGGTGGTGGAAGACGTGATCACGTCGGGCGGCTCAGCGGAGAAGGCCATCAACGCCATTCGTGAGGCCGGTGGAACGGTGCTTGGCGTGCTGGCGGTGGTAGACCGGCAGCAGGGCGGTCTGGCGCACCTTCAGCGTGCAGGACATGAGGTTGTAGTCCTGACTACCACTAGCGGCCTCGGCATCCCAGCCGCCTGACTAGCGCGCCGACTCACCGGCCACGGCCTGACCACGCATGCCATCTACGGGGTTCGTCCTCGGACCCATCGTTCTGCTCACCGTGCTGAGCAGCTCCTGCACGCCGAGGCCGGACCAGTCATCAGGAACCGATGAATCCGGCTCGCAGGCTGGAGCCGCCGGGCTGGCCGATTCCGCGCTCCGGAATGCGGAATACCGCATCGAGTTCGGCTCGGTGAAACGAGTACGGCTCGTCAATGGCCGATTCGACGATCCGGAAAATCACGTGTCCGCCATTCTCCTTCAGTCGCTGCCGGGCGATCTCGATGGGGACGCGGCCGAGGACGCGGTGGTATTGATCGGAAGCAGCGGGAGCGCGAGCGGCTCATTCACGCACATGGTGCCCGTGCTCAACCGCAGAAGGGTGCAGACTGGCGCCGCGACCCTCCTTGGCGACAGGATCCAGCTTCAGGCCATCTCACTCGGAGACCGCACCGTCGTGATCGAGATGCTTACCCAGGGCCCGAAGGACCCGATGTGCTGTCCCACGCTGCATGTGCGGCAGAGCTACCGCCTGCAGGGCGACAGCCTCGCAATCCTGCCATGAGCTGGCATCCGTTCCACTTCGCCTTCTACGTGAAGGACCTCGCCTCCACCCGCCGCTTCTACGTCGGGCTGCTTGGCTGCAGGGAAGGGCGCAGCACCGACGCGTGGGTGGATTTCGATTTCTTCGGCAGCCAGCTCTCCGCGCATGTCGCGGCGGATGTGCCCCAGCCGCGCTGGACGGGCCAGGTGGATGGGATCACCGTCCCCATGCCGCACTTCGGCTGCATCATTCCCTGGGACGACTTCCAGAAGCTGGCCGCGCGCCTCGAGCAGGCCGGCGTCACCTTCATCATCTCCCCGCGGATCCGCTACGCGGGCCAGCCTGGCGAACAGTCCACGATGTTCCTCCAGGATGAGAGCGGCAACGCCATCGAGATGAAGGCCTTTCGGCACCCGGAACACGTCTTCACGGCGTGACGCGCACCGCCGACGTCGTGATTGTCGGCGCCGGCGTCATGGGCGCCGCTGTCGCCTGGCACCTGACCACGCTCGGCTGCCGTTCCGTGATCCTTCTCGACCACGCCCCGGGGCCCGGCACCGGCAGCACCGGGCGCGCCACCGGCGGCTTCCGCACCCAATTCGCCTCGGCCATCAACGTCCGCCTGTCGCTCCTGGCGCGCGAGAAACTCCGGCGCTTCCACTACGAGACCGGAGGCGACTCCGGCTACCAGCCGGTGGGCTATCTCTTCCTCGCCGCCGACCAGGCCCAGCTCGCCACGCTGCGCGAGGCCCTCGCGGTGCAGCGCGCCGCCGGACTCACCGAATCGGCGCTGGTATCGGCCGATGACATCGCGCGCATCAATCCCTCGATCGTGCTCGACGGCATTGCCGGCGGCACCTTTGGCGCCACCGATGGCTACATCCGGCCCCTCGGCATCATGCGGGGCTACCTCGATGCCGCGTTGCGCGAAGGCGTGCAGGTGGAGTACAACGCCAACCCGATCCAGTTCGAGCTCGCCGGCGATCGCATCGCGTCGGTGACCACTCCGCGCGGCCGCATCGCCGCGGGTCACGTCGTCAATGCCACCGGCGCCTGGGCCGCCGACGTCGCACGGCTGGCGGGGATCGACCTCCCGGTGACACCGGTGCGCCGGCAGGTGGCGCTCACCGTGCCCACCACCGCGTTGCCACCGTCCACGCCAATGACGATCTTCGCGGAAGACGGATTCCATTTCCGCGTGCGCGATGGCCGTGTGCTCCTGCTCTGGCCCACCGACACCGCCGGCGCGGATCGGTACGACACGACTTTCGACGCGCGCTGGCTGGACGGCGTCGTGTCCCGCGCGCACCAGCGCGTGCCCGCGCTGCGCGCGGTGCCGGTCGATCGTGCCGGGAGCTGGTGCGGGCTGTACGAAATGTCGCCCGATCACCACGCTATTCTCGGCGCGGCACCGGGCCTCGACAATTTCTGGCTGATTAATGGCTCGTCGGGGCACGGCGTCATGCACGCGCCCGCGCTGGGCCAACTGCTGGCGGAGATGATCGTCACCGGCGGCAGCGTGTCGCTCGATGCGCATGCGCTGCGACCCACCCGGTTCCTCGAGGGCGCGCCGAACCCGGCGCCCGTCCTCCTCTAAGACGGAGACCGATACGAGCATGCGCCATGTTCACACACCCGACGCGCCGCGGCCCGCCGGGCACTACTCCCAGGCCATCGTCCACAGCGGGGTGGTTTATGTGGCGGGCCAGCTGCCCCTCGATCCCACCTGGCCCGATGCGCCGCACGGCACGGTGGAAGAGCAGACGCGTCGCGTGCTCCGCAACGTGGAGGCGATCCTGCGAGCGGCGGGCAGCGATCTTGACCACCTGCTCACGGTGACCGTCTACCTCACCGACGTGGCCCACTGGCCGAGCGTCAACGCGGCATACGCCGAGGTGCTCGGCTCGCACCGGCCGGCCCGCACCGTCGTACCGGTAGCGGCGCTGCACCACGGTTACCTGGTGGAGATGACGGCAACGGCGGCGGTAAAGGCCGATTGACCGCGCGTCACCTTCGCTGAACCTCGCGTCCCGGCGCACGCGTAGGGGAGGGACCTCCCACTTCCAAGGCTCTCATGCGCCGTGCGCTCGGCATTGCCGTCTTCCTGCCGCTGTTCACCTCGTTCAGCCATGCCCAGCAGCCCGCGCGCGCCTCGTGCGCCGGCGCGGAGCATCGGCAGTTCGATTTCTGGGCTGGTGACTGGGAGGTGACCGACAGCGCCGGCCGTACGGTGTACGGCACCAACCGCGTGAACCGGGAGGAGGGCGGCTGCCTCATCCACGAGAACTGGACCGGCAGCCGCGGCGGGACCGGGCAGAGCCTCAACTTCTTCGACCCCATGCAGCAGCAGTGGGAGCAGGTGTGGGTGGGAAGCGATGGCCTGGTCCTGCAGATCACCGGCGGCCTTCGCAGCACCAGTATGGTGCTCGAGGGCGAGGCCCTGGGGCCGGGTGGGGCGAAAGTGAAGCAGCGCGCCGCGTGGACGCCGCAGCCAGATGGCCGGGTGCGCCAGTTCTGGGAGCAGTCGGTCGATGGCGGGACCACCTGGACTGTAGCATTCGACGGCTGGTACCGGCGCAAGCCGTGAGCACCGGCCGTGCAGCAAAGGGGCACCGGCTCGTCACCCCCGTCAGACCCGAAGGACATGTGTGCTGCCGGCCCGCTGCAGCGGGTGAAACCGCTCCCAAACGGCGGCGTAGGGTGCAATAAGGAGCGTTACAAATCGTTCCACCGCCACCGGAAATGGGAAGCGATGCCTGAACTCGGTTGAGGTGATGCCGAGCAGCGACCGTACGTGGCGGCCGAACGACTGGGGCGAGGAATATTCCAGCCGGTACGCCACATCGGCGATCGACAGGCCGGCGTCCTCGAAGAGCTGCGCGGCATGCAGCAGCCGGATGGCGGCGAGATAGCTCTTGGGACTTGGCAGGTCGGCGCGGGCGAACCGCGACATGAGGGTGCTGGGCCGCACGCCGAGGCGCCTGGAGAGGTTGCGCACCGTGGGCGTGTCGGGGGCGAGGCGGATCATCGCCTCCAGGAAGATCCGCGTGTCGGGTGTCACGTCGGCGAGAGCCGCCAGCACCGGCCCCTGGATGCGGGCCACGGAACGGGTCACCGGCTGGGTCAGCAGTTCACGCAGGTGCGCCCAGCCCGTTGGGGCTGTAACGTCGATGACGCGCTTGACGCCACTGGCGCCGAGCAGGAGCAGGGTCTCGGTGGCACGGGGACCGTGCTGGGATACGAGGGCCACCGTGGGCACGCTCGGAAATTCGCGGATCAGGTGCGCGACGCCATCCACCTGCTCCGGCCCGCACTGCTGCACCGACAGCAGCACGGCATCCACCGGACGCTCCCGCACGATGCGGATGGCGTCGGAAATCGACTCCCGGTGGAGGATGGCGAAGCAGCCCGTGCCTGCTGCATCGACACGGGAGCGCTCGGCGGGGGCAAGAATGGCGGCGACCGTGGGAGAGCCCGCGGCGCTCGTTGGCGCGGCAGCAAGCATGATGACCCTGGCTGTGAATTGGGGCGGCGATAGTGGTCCGCGCCACTCAACCGGGAGTCAAACGGCACGGGGAGCCGCGGGTCGCAGTGACCGCGCAACCTCCCGCGGGGTTCGGGCGTCCAAGGAGTATGGAAACCCCAACCGGTCCTGCACCGTGAGGGGCTTTCTCGCCATTCCCCAATGAACGTGGAGCCGCGGATGAGTGATCCCATCGGGCCCGACCTGCGCCAGCGCCTCCAGCAAGCCCTGGGGACGCAGTACCATCTCGAACGCGAGCTGGGGCGCGGCGGCATGGGAGTCGTGTTCGAGGCCCGCGACAGTACTCTCGACCGCCGCGTGGCCATCAAGGTGGTGCACCCCTCGCTGACCCATCACGACGGGATCGTGCGCCGGTTCCTGGCCGAAGCCCGCATGATCGCGAAGTTCCGTCACCCCGGCATCGTGGCAGTGCACGCGGCCGGCGAGGCCGACGGCCTGCTCTACTACGTCATGGACCGGGTCGAGGGCGAAACGCTGCGCGACCGCTTGCGTCGCGAGCCACGACTCAGCGTGGATGACGCGCGGCGCATCACCGCCGACGTGGCCATGGCGCTCGACGCCGCCGCGCGCGCCGGCCTGGTGCATCGCGACGTGAAGCCCGAGAACATCCTCATCGATCATGCCTCGGGCCGGCCCATGCTGGTCGACTTCGGCATCGCCCGGGCCATGGCCGCGGAAGCCGAGGGCGACGAGCCCACAACCGGACGCGGCGTGGCCCTGGGCACCCCGGCGTACATGAGCCCGGAACAGGCGGCCGGCGAAGACGTGGACGCGCGCAGCGACCTCTATTCGCTCGGCATCGTCGCCTACGAGATGCTCACCGGTGCGCCACCCTTCACCGGGTCGCATCGCGTCGTCATCTCGCGCCACCTCACCGACCGACCCACGCCGGTCGAGAAGGCGCGGCCCGACAGTCCCGCCGCACTCTCCGGTGCGGTCATGCGCGCACTCGAGAAGCATCCCGACGAGCGGTGGCAGACCGGCGAGGCGTTGTACTCGGCGCTGAGTGGCGAGGGCGGCGTCGCCCCGCGCCGCGCGCGGAAGCGGCGCATCGCCGTCCTCGCCGGCGCGACCCTCCTGCTGGTGGGTGCCGTGGCGGTGAGGGCGATGAACCACGACGGCCCGCCGCGCGGCGTCAACCCGCGGCAGTCGATTCTAGTGCTTCCCTTCGCCAACGTCAGGGCCGATTCCACCGGCGAGTGGCTGCGCGACGGGAGCGTCAACATGCTCTCGCTTGCGCTCGGGCAGTGGAATGACCTTCAGGTGATCGGCCCCGAGCGGGTTCATGACCTGATGGAGGCGGCCCGCCTTCGTGACGACGGCGCCGTCGGGCTCGCCGAGGCGCGGCGCCTGGCGCGCAAGGCGGGCGTGTGGACCGTGGTGCTCGGTGAATTCGACCGCAGCGGTGACACCCTGCGTCTCGCCGCGCGGGTCATCGACGTGGCCTCCGGCAGGCAGGTGGACCTGGCCCGCGTCGAAGCGCCCGCCGACGACGAAGTGCGCCCGCTGTTCGACCAGCTCGCGGCACAGCTGCTGGACATCTCCGGCGCGCCCCAGGGCGAGCGGGTCGGGCTGGCCCAGGCCACCACTCGCTCGGTCGAGGCATACCGTGCCTATCTCGCGGGCGATGGTGCGCTCAACCACTGGAACCTGCCCGCCGCCGAGGCTTCGCTCCGCAAGGCGATCGCCGCGGACTCGACGTTCGGGCTCGCGTACTACAAGCTCTCGGTGACCCGCGGCTGGAGGTACGGCGCCGAGGACTCGGTCGGCGCCAATGCCATCGCGCGGGCCGAGCTCTATGCCAGCCAGCTGCCGGTGCGCGAGCAGACGATGATCCATGCCTACCGCACCTTCATCCAGGGCGCGAATGCCGACGCGCGCCGGCTCTACGAGGAGCTGCTGGCCAAGAACCCCGGCGACCCCGACGCCTGGTACGGCCTCGGTGATGCCTGGTTCCACGACGACAAACAACCGCTGCCGATGCGGTTCACGGCCTCGATGCGCGCCTTCAAGCGCGCGCTGGCCCTCGATCCCGGCTACGCGCTCGCCTTCGAGCACGTGAACTTCATCCTCGGGCGCGCCTCGCGGCCGAACCCGCAATGGGTGCTCCTTCCCGGCGACTCGATTGCCTTCGTCTATGGCGACAAGGAGCGGCGCGCCGTCGACACTGCGGCCACGGCCCTGGCGGTGAAGCGGGCGCGCGGCGAGGCGATCCGGCTTGCGCGCGACTGGGCCACCCTGCAGCCCGCCACGGCCAAGGCACATGAGGCGTTGCTCGCGGCCTTGATCGCGGCGCAGGACTACGACGGTGCCGGCAATGAGGTGGCGCGCTTCCGGGCCGTGATCCCGACGCACCCCGAGCTGCCGTTCGACGACGCTCGCATTCGGTTTGCCTCGGGCGATGCGCCGCGCGCCGCCCGCCAGCTGGGCGTATCGATCGATTCGCTCACCCCCGAGGACCTGCGGTCGATCTCGGGCGCCACCGACGCGGCCGAACGGCTCACCATCGCAGCCAACGTGCTCGCCTACCAGGGCAACGTCGGCCAGGCGGCAAAGCTCATCGACCTCGCCAATCGCGTGCGCTTCGGCGATCCCGTCCCGGGCACGCCGGAGGCGAACGAACGGGATGCGTGGAACTGGCGGATGCAGGGGGAGCTCTACGCCGCGGTCGGCGTTCCCACCGCCGGCATGCGGCGCATCTGGCAGAGTGCAGCCGAGGCGAGCCGCTCCGTGCCTCCCGAGAAGCGCGCCAAGCTGCTTGCCGCCGGCGGCGCCGCGGCGGTGGGCCTCCTCACGTCGGCCACTCCGGATGAATCCGCCGTCACGGAGATGCAGGCCATGGGCGGCGCGGTGCCGGCCAAGGAAGTGCGGGCGCTCATGGCCCTCGAGCACAACGACCAGGCCGCTGCGAGGAAGGCGCTGGCCGAGCCCGACTCGATGACGATGTCGATGAAGGGCCCGTCCTACCTCGTGTTCCGCCGGCCGCTCGCAGCCCAGGCGTACTACCTCCTCGGCGACTACGAGCATGCGCTCAAGCTGCTCGAGGGATTCGACGGCCCCGAGCTCTACGCCGACCAGTTCGACATGCGCTGGGGGATCGTCGGGCGTGTGCGCCTCCTCCGCGGTGCCGTCCTCGAGAAGCTCGGCCGCCCCGACGACGCCCGCGAGCAGTACCGGCTGGCACTGGCACAGTGGACCCAGGCCGACCCTGACTTGCAGGTGTTTGTGCAGGAGGCGCAGCAGAAGCTGGCGCAGCTGCAGGAACGGAGTTGAGAACGACGTCAACGGTGAACGGTAAACGGGGCTCCCGTTCACTGTTTACCGCTTACCGTTTACTGTTGTGATGGGTCGGACGTGATGGTCGCGGGTGCTTCGGCACTCGAGGAAAGTCCGAGCTCCATCGGGTAGACTGCCAGGTAACGCCTGGGCGCCGCAAGGCGACGGACAGGGCAACAGAAAGCAAACCGCCCGGCGCAAGCGCAAGCGAGTGACGGGTAAGGGTGAAATGGTGGGGTAAGAGCCCACCGCGCTGCCGGCAACGGGAGCGGCACGGTAACCCCCAGTCGGAGCAAGGCCAAATAAGCGGCGAGGTGTGACCCACACCGCCCCCCGTCCGGTCCCCTCGGGGATTCGGGCGGTAGCCGCGGGTAGGCTGCTCGAGGCGACCGGCGACGATCGTCCCAGACAGATGACCATCCCCAGGGCTCACGCCAGGGGAACAGAACTCGGCTTACGGTCCGACCCACGGCCGCCTCCGGCACTCGTTGCCGGAGGCGGCCGTCCTTTGTGACCCACGACCCGTCGCGCTTCCCCGCATACCCGGGGGTGGCTAGAATTTCCCCCGTGATGCGCGTTCGCGGAGCAGCGGCATGGCGTCATCGTATCGACCCCAGGGCGGCGATAAGCCGTATCCACCGCACTGGGAGCAGGTTGCAGAGATCCGCGTCCTCCGGGCCCCCGTTTCCGACTGGGACAGGCTCTCGGTCTGGGGTGCGGACATGCGGAAGCGCGGCTGGCGGCTGCTCCAGGTCAACAGCGACAGCGGCCAGATCGTGGCGGTATTCGGGAAGTCCCGGCAGGGACGAGCCCACGACGTTCCCTGAGTGCTCCCCGGGCGGGGCGCGCTCCTTTCTTCGAGGATGACATGCAGGCTCGCATACTGATGGCCGGCGCCCTGTTCTCCGGCGCCCTGATGCTCCCCGCTCCCCCCACTGCCAGTATCACCGCCCGGTACAAGGTGGCGCAGCGGATCCAGCAGGACGTGGACGCGACCGCCCTGGGCGGCGGCAAGCAGGGCTTCGTAGTCAAGACCACGAGCTACGTGCTGCTCACGCTTACCGACACCGCTGGCGGACGCAGCGTGAAGGTGCTCGTCGACTCGATCCACGGCGACTCGCTGCCGCCCGGTGCGCCGGCCGACATGCTGACCAAGGCCACCGGCGTCACGATTACCGGCTTCGTGGACCCGAAAGGCAAGCTGAGCAACGTGAAGGCCAGCAGCGAGGCCGGCGGGCTGCAATTGAGCAGCCTTGTGCAGCAGCTCCTGCCGCCCCTTCGCTCGCCCCTCAAGGTGGGCGATGCCTGGACCGACACCACCGAGACCTCGAACGGCGTCGCGTCGGGCACCATGACCACGCGCACCGTGACCAACTTCAAGGTGACCGGCACCGAGGCTCGCGGCGCGGTCAAGGCGAGCAAGGTCGATGGCGCGTTCAGCTCCTCGATCGCGGGGTCGCAGGAAACCCCGGGCGGGTCGGCCGACATCGAGGGCACCGGCACCGGCACATCGAGCTACTTCGTCGCACCCGACGGCAAGCTGCTCGGCGGCACCTCGAACACCACCAGCAACCTGAACGTCACCCTCGCGGCGCAGGGCGCCACACTGCCGCTGGTGCTCAGTCAGTCCGTGGAAATCACGCCGCTCCCCTGACCTTCATGCGGCGCAGGGTACTCCTTGCCGCGTGGCTCGCAGCGATCGCCTGCGGGCCATCCGGTACGGGTGGGACAAAGCAACCGGCGCCCGCGCCCGCCAAGCCCGCGGCGCCAGCCCCCAACCAGCCTTCCGGCGCCGCAGGCGCTGCTGTCACGCTGGCGCGCTATGCTTCGAGCGACGCGCGCTACGCCATCGACCGCGCTGACACAATCAGCTTCCAATATCCCAACGGCCTCCAGACGCAGGTGGTCGAGCGCAGCATGTGGATCCGGCTGATCATCGGTCCGGGCGCGGCCACGGCACCGATCAACATCACGCTCGACTCGATTCGCGTGGGTACCGTTCCCCGCGATTCGCTCATTTCCGCCGACGGGCTGCGCTGGACCGGCACCTTGGAGGATGGCGTACGGCTCGGCACCCTCATACCATCGTCGCATCACGCTCTGGCGGAACAGCTCGTGGGCAATGCCTTCCGCGACCTGATCGCCACGCTACCACCGGGCGGAGCGCGGGCGGGCGCCGGCTGGACCGACACGACGTCGACCACGGAGCAGGTGGCGGGCAGCGAGGTGCCTGTAACGGTGATCCGCGCCGCTCGCGCAACGGGACGGATCGGGACGCCGGCAACGGTTCTGCTCGAGAGTTCCTCGTCGGTGACTGGAGGCGGCAAGAGCCAGCGTTTCGGCGAGGAGATCGGCATCACGCTGAGTGGCACGCGCACGCGCGCACACCACGTGTCGATCGCCGGCCAGGTCCTGGAGGCCGAGGGACGCGACTCGCTCGCCATCTCGTTCGACCTGCCGTCGGTGGGCCAGACCGTACCGGCCACCCAGCGCGGGCGTCTCAGCATCCAGCGGATCCAGGGTCCCCGCTGAGCGCCATGGCCACCAATCGCCGACGCTGGCGCTGGTGGTGGCTGCTGGTTCCTCCCTGCCTCTTCGTCGCGTGGCTCTTCGCCGTCTGGCCCCCGCCCTCGTGGTACCGCGCGCACTTTCCCGGCAACACCGCCTTCATGCAGATGCGGGGCAACATCGGCCGCTACCGACCAGTGCCCCTCGACTCCATCGCGCCCACGATGGCGGTGGCCGCCATGACCGGCGAGGACGCGAAGTTCTGGGAGCACGACGGCATCGACTATGAGGCGATCCGGAAGGCGCTGGGCTATCGCCGCGCCGATTTCGACTGGCAGGACCCGCGCGATCGCGCAGCGATGTGGAAGGCCCTCGGCCGTGCATGGGAGCGTCGTGAAGCGCTGCGAGGCGCCAGCACGATCACGCAGCAGCTCGCCAAGAATCTCTACCTCTCGCCCTCGCGAAACCCGCTACGCAAGGTGAAGGAGGCCATCACCGCCTGGCGGCTGGAGCGCGTCCTGGGCAAGCGACGCATCCTCGAGCTGTACCTCAACGTCGCCGAAATGGGGACGGGCATCTGGGGCGCGCAGGCGGCGAGCGAAGCCTACTTCCGGAAGCCCGCGGCGCGGCTCACGCGCAGCGAGGCCGCCGCCCTCGCCGGGCTCCTCCCCTTCCCGCTGCGTTCCAACCCCGCGCTCAAGCCTGGCCGCATGCGCTGGCGCCAGCGCCTCATCCTCCGCCGCATGGCGGGCGAGTCCCTCGAGATCCCCCGGACAGATGCCGAGATCCCGGCCCAGGCCGACGCCGACACCGCGCCCGCGGAGCCCGACACCGCGCCCGCGGGGCCCGACACCACGTCCGCAGCGCCCGACACGTCGCACTGACCCAGAAACCGCCGGGTTGCCGGCGGCGTCATCCGCGCGACGTCGGGGTGGCCCGCCGGCCGTGACGGACCACACGGAGGGCATTCTCAGATGCGGACCGGGATGATCGTGTTGGCCCTCGGCACACTCATGGCGTCGGCCGCTGAGGCCCAGTCCCGCTGGGTCGCGTCGCTACAAGGCGGCTACAGCGCCAGCACATCAACCGCGGCGAGCTTTCCGGGAGGCGGCTCGATCGGCCTCAGTGGTTTTCTCGGCTATGACGTGTCGTATCAGCTCAGCGCCCTCGGCGCGAGCCTGGGTGGCGGTATGGACTGGTCCCGGGAAACGGCCGCTGGTCGCTCGGCGGCGCGCTTCGGATGCATGGGTTGATTGGCATCAGCGATGGCGAGGGGTACCAGGACCTGTTCGTGACACTCCTGGCGGGCGTGGGGTACCGTTGGTGATCCCCAATACGATGTGCCGCCAGGGCCAGCCTGCCCGTCCAGAGGCGGGAACCGGTCGGGTACCGGTGGCGTTTTGATCGCGAACAGGACGAGCAGCCCACCGGGCCGCTCCAGGTAACCACAGGAGACACGCACCCGATGCGGACCAGGATCCTGATGCTGGCCCTTGGCACTCTCATGACATCGACCGCGCAGGCGCAATCTCGCTGGTTCGCGTCGGTGCAGGGTGGCTACAGCGTGAGCACGTCCACTGCCGAGAGCTTCCCCGGCGGCGGGGCATTCGGCTCGAGTGCGTTCATCGGGGCGCAGCTGAGCCCCCTGTTCACCCTGGGCGCCGAGGGCGGATTCTACGGGGTGGAGAACACCGCCACCGAAACCAGCGTCGACTGCCCGCCGCCCTCGGTGCCGGGGTCACTGGGCTGCACCGAGACCGACCGCGCGGAACTTGACTGGATCCAGCTGGGCGGCACGCTCCGCGTGGGCCCGAACGAAGGCAGCGTCAGGCCCTATGGCGCGCTCGGTGTGGCGGTCTATTTCGGGCAACGTGACACGGAGAGCACCATCACTGACGGGTCCACCGGCACCGTGTACCCCGGCTTTCCACTCAGCAGCAACGTAGACCGGACGGCGGTCGGCGCGAGCTTCGGCGGCGGGCTTGACTGGGTACCAAGGAACAGCTCCTGGAGTGTCGGGATCTCGGCGCGGCTGCATGCCCTCACCGGCGGCGACGAGAACGGCGAATACGGCGGGGATACGTTCGTGACGGTGCTGGCAGGGGTGGGGTATCGCTGGTAAGGCGTGAACAGCAAACGGTGAACGGTGAACGGTGAACGGTGAACGGGAACAGACACCCCATTTACCGTTCACCGTTTACGCAGCTCAGTCGACCAGCCTCAACGGCATCACCAGCGCCAGGAAGCTCGCCGGATCATCCCAGCCCACCGGCTCGCAAGTGGCGGCGCGCTCGGGCGCCTTGAAGGTCATCCGCACCTCGTCGGTGGGGATGTACTTGAGCACCTCGAGCATATAGGCGGCGTTGAAGCCGATCTCCAGCGTGTCCCCCTCGTACGTAACCGTGACCTCCTCCTGGGCTTCGCCCAGGTCGGGGGTCTGCACCGACAGCTTGCAGGAACCGTTGGCGAAGGCCATCCGGATCCGGTGCGTCTGGTCGCTGGCCACGATGCTCATGCGCCGGAGCGCCGAGGTGATGGCACCCTTGTCGGCGGTCATCACCTTGTCGTTCTCGCGCGGGATGACCTGCTCGTAGTTCGGGTACGGCCCCTCGATCAGCCGGGTAAAGACCTGGGTCGTGGGCGACCGGAACCCGAGATGATTCTCGCTCCGCGCCACCTCGATCTCGTCCTCGGCGGAGAACAGCTTCCTGATCTGCTCCAGTGCCTTGGGCGGCACGATCAGGTCGGCCTGGGCCCCGCCCGTCGTCGCAGTGGGAACGTCCATCCTGGCCAGCCTGTGGCCGTTCGTGGCCACCATCCGCATGCGGTCGGGACGCAGCTCCCAGAGCACGCCGTTCAGGATCGGACGGCTTTCCTCGGTGCTGGCCGCGAAGGCCACGTGGGTGATGAGCTTCTGAAGGTTGCCGGCGGTCGCCTTCCAGCCGCCATCGAACTTGACCGCCGGAAAAGCCGGGAACTCATCCTTCGGCAGGCCCAGGAGCCGGAACTTCGACCGGCCGCATTCGATGGTAACCCGCTGCTCACCCGACGCAGTGATCCTGATCGACGCATTGGGCAGCTCGCGCACGATCTCGGCGAGTTTCCTCGCTGGAACGGTGATCGACCCTTCCTGGTCGACCGATGCCGGCACGATGGTGCTGACAGCGATGTCGAGATCCGTTCCCGACAGCCTGACACCATCGTGGATGGCCTCCACCAGGATGTTCGAGAGCACCGGCAGCGTGGTCTTGGTGGGGACACTGCCCGCCACAGCCTGCAGGCCTTCCTGGAACTGCTCGCGAGTGATCGTGAACTTCATTGCGCCCCTCATGCGTTCCGGAGAAGTACCTACCAGAACCTGTATATAAGAATGTAGCAGTAGTAGTAGAGGGTATGGAGATGTTGAGGAACCCTCTGATCTCCTCACCCCGGTACGACTTGCCTCACCCGCTTCGGTCAGTCTCGTTGTGGGGCATGCGGACATCTCGCCGCGTCAGCAACATCTCTTGCCGCTATTCAAGACTTTCAACGAACAACCAGTCAACATCGGGATAACCGTCCGGAAAAACTCCCGAGCCATCGTTTGCTCGCACGTGATCGATTCATGGTGATCGAGCGGTGCGACGACTGCGACACCAATTTACGTCTGCGGCTGCAGCTCCATACGCGCGAGCTCCACCTTTTCGCGGAACCCGCGATCTCGCGACATCAACCGAGCCACCTTGTCGACACTGTGAATGACAGTGCTGTGATCCCTGCCACCGAATGCCTGGCCGATCTCGACCAGCTGCATCTGCAGGAGGTCGCGAGCGAGGAACATCGCGATCTGCCGCGGAACAGTGAGCGTCTTGATCCGTGCCTTGGACCGCAGCCCTTCCGGCGTGACACCCCAGCGACGGGCAACGACCTCCTGCACCTTGTTGATGGTGGGGAGGGCCTTGGTGGGTGCTCCGGTGTCGTCGGACGGCCGGATGCGGTCGGCCAGTGCCTCACGGGCCAGTTCGATCGAGACTTCCTTGTGCTTGAGCGACGCATACAGGAGGAGCTTGATGATGCATCCCTCCAACTCGCGCACGTTCGACCGGACGTGCTCAGCGATGAACCGGAGCACGTCGTCCGGGATCGCCATTTCCAGGTGATCCTGCTCCGCCTTCTTCCGCAGGATCGCGATCCGGTGCTCCAGGTCGGGCTGGCCGATGTCCGCCACCATGCCCCACTCGAACCGGCTCACCAATCGGGCCTCGAGCCCCGGCAGCTCCTTCGGCGGCCGGTCGGAGGTCAGCACGATCTGCTTGTTGGCCTCGTACAGCGCGTTGAAGGTGTGAAAGAACTCCTCCTGCGTCATTTCCTTGCCTTCGAGGAAATGCACGTCGTCCACGAGGAAGAGGTCGACATCCGCCCGGTAGCGCCGGCGGAACTCCGGCATGGTCCGGCTGTGGATGCTCTCGATGACTTCGTTGATGAACTGCTCCGCGCCCACGTACAGCACGCGCGTATCGGGCAGGCGCCCGATCACGGTGTGTGCAATCGCCTGCATGAGGTGCGTCTTTCCGAGTCCCGTCGCACCGTAAATGAAGAGCGGATTGTACGTCTTGCCGGGTGATTCACTGACGGCATGAGCTGCGGCTGCGGCGAGTTCGTTGGACTTGCCGATGACGAACGTCTCGAAGGTGTAGCGCTCGTTGAGCGGCTGGGCGCTTGGATTGACCTTGGCGGCAGGCGCAGCGGCGCTCGGCGGCGGCGCCACGAAGAGGTCCATCTGCGGGCGCTTGGTGCGCTCTTCCTGCACCTTGAAGACCACGCTAACTGGTTGGCCTGCGGCCTTTTCGGCCAGGCGCGACAACACGGCCGCGTGCTTCGACTCGTTCCACTGCACCGCGAACTGGTCAGGTGCGCCCACGATCAGCGTTCCGTTCTCAAGTGAGATCGGCGCGGCTGGTTCCAGCCACGTGCGGATCGTCTGTTCAGAAAGCTCCCGGAGCGCATCGTCGAGCAAGCGCGTCCAGAGATCTTTCGCGGAAAGTTGCATCGAAATCCAGGCTACAGCGGCGGAGGGACGATCCAAGGGCGCGAGATATTACGGGTCGCGTGTGGATAAGTCAACCTTGACCCTGACGTGGTGGCGCGGCTAGGTTGTCGGGCTCATTGGAGGACTGTTAATCGTATGATGCCGACATATCGTCCGCGCAACAAGAAGCGCATTGCCAAGCATGGTTTTCGTGCCCGCATGGCCGACCGCTGGGGCCGGGAAGTCCTGTCCCGCCGGCGGAAGAAGGGGCGGAAGCGGCTTACCGTCTCCCTCCCGTCGAAGCACGGACGGGCCTGACCACCAGAGAGGGCTTTCCGCGGTCGCGCCGCTTGGCGCGTGCAGCCGACATCCGGCGGTGCCTGGCCAAGGGTCGGCGCCGCCGGTCCGCGTTTCTCGACCTGATCTGGATTGACAATGCACTGGGCCATCCGCGCATGGGATTGATCGTTCCCCGATTCCAGGCGACTGCGGTGGCCCGCAATCGTCTCAGGCGACGGCTCAAGGAAGTGTGGCGTCGCGAGGTGCAGCCGGTTCAGCCGGCGTTCGATCTCCTGGTACGGGCCCGTCGCGAGGCCTACAGCGCGTCGTACGATGCATTGCGCGCCGAGATCCTGGGGTGGCGGGACGCCACGTGCCCCGCCCGGTGAATCATGGACCTGCGTCTCCTTCCGCGCCGTTTGCTCATGGCGGCGGTGCGTGCATACCAGCTGGTGCTCTCCCCGCTGCTACCTCCGAGTTGCCGCTTCACCCCGTCGTGCTCGGCGTACGCTCACGAGGCGCTCATGCGGCACGGCGCCGCGCGCGGCTCCTGGCTCGCCGCGCGACGGCTGGCACGCTGTCATCCCTGGAATCCGGGCGGCTACGACCCGGTTCCGTGAATTCAAGAAAGGCTCGAATCGCGAGTCATGGATAGACGCACGCTGTGGGCGGTCCTGCTGATGATGGCGATCTTCTTCGCGCCCACGTTCTTCATGAAGAAGCCGGCCCGGCCTGTCACGCCGCCCGTTCCCCAGGCGAGCGATACGGCTCCGGGTGCCGCGGCGGCTACGGCGGCACCCGTGGTGCCGGCGTCCCCTGCAGTCGGCGGGGTGGCATCGGCCGGGGCAACCGGTCCCGCTGACACCATCACCGTCACCACACCGCTGGCGCGCTATGGGGTCAGCACCCGCGGCGGCGTGCTGACGTCGCTGGAGCTCGAGCACTACAAGTCCACTGCGCCCGCCACCAAGGGCACCCCTGCCGAACTGGTGCGCCCGGGCTCGCCGCTGCTCGGGCTCGTGGTCGTCACCGGTGCGGACACGCTGCACCTCGATCAGTGGGACTTCCGGGCCGACCCGGCCAGCCTCAACGTTACCGGCGAGCCGGCATCGCTGACGCTTACGTCGGACCAGGCGGGACACTCGGTGCGGATCCGGTACACCTTCTCGCCTACCGACTATCAGGTGGGTGTGTCGGGCTCCGTTACCGGCATCGGCGCCGCGGGCGGCCAGCTGGTGCTGGGGCTGGGTACCGGGCTCGCGAACACCGAGGCCGATTCGGTCGAGAATTTCCGCGCGGCGGCGCTCGTTACCTACGGCGGCAGCGCCGAGCGACACGACTTGGCGAAACTCACGGCGGGCGAGACGGTGACGTTCAGCGGGCCCTATGCGTGGACCGCGCTCAAGTCGAAGTACTTCGTCAGCGCGGTGCTGGCGTTCGATTCGACCGGCGGACGCCTGAGTGGCGTCACCGCGACTCCCGCCCCGGCCGCCGGCAAGCACCCCACGGCGGCGGCAACCCAGGTGCGCATGCCGATCGCCACCTCGGGCGAGTTCTCCTACACGCTCTACGCCGGGCCGATGGAGTACGACCGGCTCAAGCGCATCGGCCACGACTTCGACGACGTGAATCCGTACGGGCTGCCGGGTTTCCGCACGCTGATCCGGTTCTTTGCGGCGCCGGTGCGGTGGCTGCTCGTGTGGATGCATGATTCGCTGCACCTGGGCTACGGCTTCGTGCTGATTGCCTTTGGCCTGCTGGTCCGCCTGCTGCTGTGGCCGCTCAACCAGAAGGCCATGCGCGCCAATACCGCGCTTCAGGCGCTGCAGCCGCAGCTGCAGAGGATCCAGGAGCAGTACAAGCAGGACCCGCCGCAGCTGCAGAAGGAGATGTTCCGGCTCTACAAGGAGAATGGGGTCAACCCGCTGGGCGGCTGCTGGCCCATGCTCCTGCCGATGCCGGTGCTCTTCGCACTCTTCTTCGTGCTGGGCAACTCGATCGAACTGCGCGGGGTGCCGTTCCTCTGGTTTCCCGACCTGGCGCGGCCGGATCCGTACTTCATCATCCCGATCCTGAGCGGCATCTCGATGTTCGGGCTGACCAAGGTCGGGCAGATGGGCATCCAGCACACGGCGCAGACGAAGATGCAGGCGCAGATGATGACCTACATGATGCCGGTCATGATCACCATCTTCGGCTTCAACTTCGCGTCGGGGCTCAACCTGTACTGGACGGTGAGCAACCTGGCCAGCATTCCGCAGCAGTGGCTGATCGCGCGGGAGCGGATGAAGCTGCAGAAGGCGGAGGTGAAGGCGTTCGTCGAGGTGAAGACGAAGCCCGATGACAGCGTGACGCGGAGCGGCAAGAAGAAGCGCTAGGCGGGTCTATCGCTTGTGGGAGCCGTCGCAGAAGGGGCGGGTCTTCGAGAGCCCGCAGCCGCAGAGCTTCACCTGGCCCGGGTGCTTGGCCGGCGGCGGCTCGATCGGGTCACCGGCGTTGTCGAAGATGAGAACCGGCCCCTCGACGATGATGGGGCCGGAGGGCTTCCAGGTGATTCGTATCGGTGTGTCTGGCGAGTCTGACATTGGGGCAACGTAAACAGTGAACGGTGAACGGTAAACGGGACTGGTTCCCGTTCACTGTTCACCGTTTACGGTTTACGCTGTTCTGACTCCCCCCGCCCTCTCCTCCGCCTCCCTCGCCTCATCCGCTCCCGCCAGCAGCGCCGCTGCGATGCCGCGCTCCCCCACCAGCGCCTCCGTGAGCCGGTAACCCATGTAGTACCCGGCCCGCTCGGGGATCACGCGGCCGGCCACCAGGCGTGCCGCCGGGCTCATGCCTCCCGAGAGATACCGCAGCCTGAGCCCGAGCCCCGCCCGGTCGATGTCGGGCGCCGCGGCGCGCCGCAGGAAGGCCTCCAGCTCGCGCAGCCGTACGTATAACCGGCGCGGATAGCCGAAGTAGTCGGACGCGCGGAACCCCGGTGCCACCGCCTGTGCCGCGTGTACCGCCAGGCCCTCGTTGACCAGCAATTCCCGCAGGGTGGCCCGGCTGCCTACTTCCCAGAAGTCGTAGTAGCCCCGCGATTCGCGCACGATGCGACTGATGTCGCTGCGGCTTCCGGCCGCGGTGTAGCGGACGGTGTGCGCCAGCTCATGCCCGATCCAGAGCGGCAGCAGCTCGGGGCCCAGCCCCAGCCCGTAGGTCTCGGGATTGACCCGCCCGGTGAAGTGCTCCAGGCAGATGAACGCCACACCCCGTCCGTCGACGACCAGCTCGCCGGCGTTCGCGGCGCCCATCCCCACCATCAGCACCACGTCGGTCGGCTGCTGGATGCCCAGGACGTCCACCGCGCGCGTGATGGCTTCCTCGGCGAGGCGCTCGAGGTCGACCGACTCGATCAGCGCGTAGAGGTCGCGCCGGTCGGCCCGGAGCGCCGCCTGGATCACCTCGACCGATGGCGGACTGTCGGGATCGAGGACGTAGTTACGCCAGTAGGCGTCGAGGAGCGGACGATGTGCGGAGTGGAAGGATCGGTAGGCGGCCTCGCTGTCCGGCGCGTTGATCAGCGCGAGAAATTCCGGCACGAGGTTGATGAGCACCAGACAGAATAAGGCGTGAACGGTAAACGGTAAAGTGTGAACTGGAGTTAACGGCCCAGTTCACCTTTCACTGTTCACCGTTCACGCTCTTCAGCTAGTGCAGCTGCTGCCGCTTCTGCTTTGCGATGTCGTCCAGGAAGCGCCGCTCGTCGGGCGTCAGGCTCGCCAGCCCCTCGGCGCTGATCTTGTCGAGCACCCGGTCCATTTCACGGGCCACCGGATCGGCATCGCCGCTGCGCGATGGAGCCGCCGCGGTAGCGGCCGCCGCCGCCACGCGGCGGGGCCGCTCGGCCTCCGCGGCGCCGGGCTGCACCATGACCGGGCGCTGCACCTGCCGCCGGGGAGCGCTGCTCTCGGGGCCGAACGACTGCAGCCGGAAGAACAGGTAGCCGAAGAGGGCTCCGCCCAGGTGCGCCTCATACGCGACGTTGGATCCGCCCCGCAGGAACGGCAGCGCCATGATCGCGTTGAAGCCCACCAGCAGGATGGCGAAGGTGCGCGCCTTCATCGGGATGGGGATCGGAATGACGATCATCTCGGCGTCGGGCCAGAGGATCGCCAGGGCCACGGCCAGCCCGAGCACGCTTCCCGATGCGCCGACGAACGGCGCCACCGCAGCAAACCTGGAAAGGAGCAGCGCGAAGAAAGCCGCGCCTACGCCGCAGTAGATGTAGTAGAGGAGGAACTTCTCGCCGCCGAGGCGCTGTTCCACGGCCGATCCCAGCATCCAGAGGCCGAGCGAGTTGGCCAGGAGGTGGAGCAGGCCGGCGTGGACGAACATGTACGTCACGAACGTCCATGGCCGGCTGAGCGCGTTGGCGGGATCGAAGGCGAGCGCCCGGAACGCCCCCTCGGAAGTGAAGACGGTCTCCAGCAGCAACAGCACCACCGCGTTTGCGATGATGAGCCGTGTTACCCACGGAGTCATCCGGGGATGCGAGATCGCCTGCATGCCTGCCCCGCCTCTCTACCTGGGCTTCCTGCTGCCGATCGCCGACCGGCAGATCCGATCACACAGTTCAGGGAATCCGATTCCCACCGCGCGCGCCGACTGCGGGAGCAGGCTCGTCGCGGTCATGCCGGGAAGGGTATTCACCTCTAAACAGCAGGCCTCTCCCGAAGGTGTCAAGCGAAAGTCCACCCGGGAGTACCCGCCGAGCTTGAGCGCCCTGTGCGCCGCGACCCCCAGCCGCCCGCATTCGGCCGCCACGTCGGCTGGCAGGTCGGCCGGGAAGATCTCCTCCGACATGCCGGGCGTGTACTTGCACTCATAATCGAAAATCTCGTGCCGGGGAATGATCTCGCCCACCGCGAGGGCCACCCCGTCCAGAATGCCGACAGTCAGCTCGCGCCCCGGCACGAAGGCCTCGATCATGACCTCGTCGTCGTGCCTCCGGGCCTCCTCGATGGCCGGTGCCAGCTTGCCCGGGGAGCGGACCACCGACAGGCCAACCGTCGACCCCTGCTTGGAGGGCTTCACTACCACCGGCCATCCGAGGCGCGTTTCCACCTCGTGCACCGTGGCCGGCGCCATCAGCCACTCGGCGGTGGGGATCCCCGCGTCCCGGAACAGCCGCTTGGAAATGTCCTTGTCCATCGCCATCGCGCTCCCTATGGGACCGCTCCCCGTATAGGGTACCCCGATCATGCTGAGGATGGTCTGCAGGGTGCCGTCCTCACCGTGGCCGCCATGCAGTGCCAGGAAGAGCACCTCCGCGTCGCGTACCGCGGCGAGGTTGGCGAGCCCGCTCAACAGGAGTCCGTGCTCCAGGGTCTCGAGCTGCGCCACGGACGGAGGCGCAACCCCGACCGACGCGGGCAGGAGCTGGGCCTCATCGGCCTCCGGGACGAAGCCCCGGGCAGTGTCCACGACGGCCACCTGGTGTCCAATACTTCGCAGGGCCGCAATGACTTGCACGGCCGATGCGAGTGCAACATCACGCTCGGCGGACGTGCCGCCGGTGAGGACTGTGATCCGCATGTGAGGCGGGGCTCCTGAGAGGGCGGCAGGGGGCCTGCCACCCGCTGTTCATCGCGTCCCGATCAACTGCTGCAGTACATCATACCTGCTTACGATCCCGATGAGCGTGCCGTCCTTCCGCACCAGGGCCGCAGGATTCTCCCGGGTGAGCATCGGTGCCAACCGGTCGGTGGGGAAGGTGTGCTCCACCACCGGGAAGGGCGGGTCCATCACCTCGCGGACCGGGCGATCGAGCACCGACGGCTGTGCCAGCGCGCGCGTCATGAGCGCTGATTCCACCAGTCCGCCCACCGGCTCGCCATTTTCGATCACCGGGATCTGGCTCACTTCCCAGCTGCTCATCAGGTTGAGCGCCTGCCGCACCGCCGCCGCGGGCGCCACCTGTACCAGCGCGGGCGCGCTGGTGGGCCGGCGCTGCTGCAGCAGCTGCTCCACCGTGGCCTGGGGACGGTCCAGCAACTGGTTCTCCTGCATCCAGTCGTCGTTGAACACCTTGGAGAGGTAGCGCTCGCCGGTGTCGCACAGGATGGTTACGACGTACGCGTCGGGATCATCGAGTTCGCGCGCCACGTCGAGCGCCAGCGCCACGTTGAGCCCGGCCGATCCGCCGACGAGGATGCCCTCCTCCCGGGCGAGGCGGCGGGCCATCATCATCGAGACCCGGTCGGACGCCTGCCGCCACTCGTCGATGGTGTCGAACCAGATCGTGCTCGAGACCTTGTCGCCGCCGATCCCCTCCACCTTGTAGGGCGCGCCCGCGCCCTCGGCCATGACACCGGTACGGGCGTATCCCGTAACGAGCGAGCCGATCGGGTCGCCGGCGATGACGCGGATCTTCGGGTTCTTCTCCTTGAGGTACTTCCCCGCGCCGCTCACGGTGCCGCCGGTGCCGGCGCCGGCCAGGAAGTGCGTCACCCTGCCGCCGCTCTGTTGCCAGATCTCCGGGCCAGTGGTCTGGTAGTGCGCCTCGGGATTGACCGGGTTGAAGTGCTGGTTGGCGAGGATGGCCCCGGGCGTGTCATGGACGATCTGCTTCGCCTTCATGATGTAGTTGTCCGGATGGTCGGGCGGCACCGCGGTGGGCGTCACCACCACCTCGGCGCCGTAGGCGCGCAGCAGGCGCACCTTTTCCTGGGACATCTTGTCGGGCAGCGTGAAGATGCAGCGATAGCCCTTGATCGCAGCCGCCATGGCAAGGCCGACGCCGGTGTTGCCGCTCGTACCCTCCACGATCACACCGCCCGCCTTGAGCTCACCACGCTCCTCGGCGGCCTCGATCATCGCGAGGCCGATGCGGTCCTTCACCGACCCGCCCGGATTGGCGTACTCCGCCTTGCCGTAGATCGGTGTCCGCAGGCCGGCACCGATCCGGCCCAGCCGGATCAGCGGGGTCCATCCGATGGTGTCGAGCACGGTGTCGTACGGCGTGAGGTGCTGCGCGGTCATGGGGTGACTCCACGGCCCTGCGGTGTGCGGAAGTAGATCGGCTGAAGGAACGCCATGGCGACCTTGGCGCCATCGCGTTCCGCCGGGGCATAGCGAAGCGAAGGCACCGCCTGAATTGCGGCGCTGTCGAGCGCCGGGTAACCGCTCGATTCGGCGACCCTGGTCGAGTCCCGCACCAGGGCGCCGCTGCTGTCTACCACCAGCCGCAGGAGCACGGTGCCCTCGATGCCCTGGGCGGCCAGCGCCGGGGGATAGTCCACCGGCGAATTGGGGTTGAGCGCCACCGGCGGCAGCTCGTTGGCCCGGGGCGCCTCGACGGGGCGCGACGGCAGGCTCACGGTGCCGTCTCCCTTGCCGGAGCAGGCGGCAAGGAGGGCAAGCAGGATCAGTCGGCGGCGCATGGGGACAAGTTAGCCACGAGGGCGGGGAGGCGCCCCTACATTGGTCCCGGTGGAAACGCGCCTTCCAATAGAACTCGTCCTCGACGACCTGCGGGCCGCACTCGCGGCGGGTGCCAGTGTGGTGCTGCAGGCCCCGCCCGGGGCCGGCAAGACCACCCGTGTGCCGCTCGCCCTGCTGGAGGCGGCATGGCTTGGTGGTCGCAACATTGTCATGCTGGAGCCGCGGCGGGTCGCGGCCCGGGCGGCGGCGCGGTACATGGCGCGGTCGCTTGGCGAGGAGGCAGGCGGCAGCGTCGGGTACCGTACCCGGCTGGACACGCGGGTGGGCCCGCGCACCCGGATCGAGGTGGTCACCGAGGGCATCCTCACCCGCATGATCCGCGCTGACCCGGCGCTCGAAGGATACGGCCTGGTCGTCTTCGACGAATTCCACGAACGAAGCCTCCACGCCGACCTGGGCCTGGCACTCGCGCTCGAGACCCAGTCGATCCTGCGGCCCGAGCTCCGCCTCCTCGTCATGTCGGCCACGCTCGACGGGCAGCGCGTGAGCCGCCTGCTGGGTGACGCGCCGGTGGTGACCAGTGTCGGCCGGAGCTATCCGGTCGAGATGCGCTACGCCTCGGGCCCGGCCGAGGGGCGAATGGAGGGGCGCGTGGCCCGCGCCGTCGGCGACGTGCTGGCGCGTGATGCCGGCGACGTGCTGGTGTTTCTGCCTGGAGCGGGGGAGATCCGGCGGGTTGAGGAAATGCTCACCGGTGGCGAGGCTGTCATCGTGCCGCTGCATGGCAACCTCACGCCGGAGCAGCAGGACCGGGCGCTCAGGCCGGACGAGAGGGGACGCCGCAAGGTCATCCTGGCCACGTCCATCGCCGAGACGAGCCTCACGATCGATGGCGTGCGGGTGGTGGTGGACTGCGGCCTGTCGCGCGTGCCGCGCTTCTCGGCGCGCACCGGGATGACCCGGCTGGAAACGGTGCGCGTGTCGCGAGCCAGCGCCGACCAGCGAGCGGGCCGCGCTGGTCGGCAGGCACCGGGCGTTTGCCAGCGCCTCTGGAGCGAGCCGGAGCAGGCCGGGCTGGTGCCGTTCCACGACCCCGAGATCATGGACGCCGACCTGGCACCACTGGCGCTCACCCTGGCCGTGGCCGGGATGGAGGCGTCGGCGCTGCGATGGCTCGACCCGCCGCCCGCGGCGCACCTCTCTCAGGCAAGGCAGCTGCTGCAGGATCTTGATGCGGTAGATGGCGAGGGGCGCATCACGCCGCACGGAAGGGAGCTCGCGGCGCTGGGCCTGCATCCGCGGCTCGGTCATATGATCATCGCGTCACGCGCGCTCAAGGCCACGCCGCTCGCCACCGACATCGCGGCGCTGGTGGAGGAGCGGGACATCCTGCGCGCCGAGGGCGGTCCGGCCGATCCCGACATGCGCATCCGGCTCGACCTGCTGGCGCAACGGAACACGCCCCCGTTCGCCCACGGCGCGCGCGTCGCCCGCGAGGCGGTGGAGCGCATCCGCACTCATGCACGGGTGCTGCGGCGGCAGCTCGGTGTGCACGACGCCGCCTCGAACAGCGGCGATGCGGGGTTGCTGCTGGCACTCGCCTTTCCCGATCGCATCGCGCAGCGCCGCGCCGGCACCGCGCGCTTCCTGCTGCGGAATGGACGCGGCGCGGTGCTCGCGGTGCCGCACGCCCTGGCCGACGCCGAGTTCATCGTGGCCACGGACCTCGACGATCGCGGCGCGGAGAGCCGGATCTTCCTCGCGGCGCCGGTGACGCGCGAGGAGATCGAGGAACACCTCGCTTCGCAGATCGTGGTGCAGGTGGAGGTGGCGTGGAGTGCCGACGCGGCGCGGGTCGAGGCGCGCCGCACCCGCCGGCTCGGGGCCATCGTGCTGGGCGAGGGCACGGTGCGTGATCCCGACCCGGCGGCGGTGGCCCACGCATTCAAGACCGGGCTCGGGCGCGCGGGACTCGCGGCGATTCCCTGGAGCGAGGGATTCCGGCGGCTGCGCGAGCGGCTCGCGTTCCTTCATCAGAATGACGGCGCGTCGTGGCCCGACGTGTCGGATGCGGTACTGCTCGACCGCCTCGAGGGCTGGCTTGCGCCCCATGCATCGCGGCTGCGCGGCCTCGCGGACCTCGGCAAGATCGACTTCACCGCGCTGCAGCTGGCCGATCTCTCCTGGCAGCAGCGGCAGGCACTCGACGTGGACGCGCCGACGCACCTCGAGGTGCCGAGCGGGTCGCGACTTCCCATCGACTACGGCGATCCGGAATCACCGGTGCTGGCGGTGCGTCTGCAGGAGATGTTCGGTCTGGCGGAAACACCGAGGATCGCGCGCGGACGCGTGCCCCTCACGCTGCACCTGCTCTCGCCGGCGCACCGGCCGGTGCAGGTAACCCGCGACCTCGCGGGATTCTGGCGTTCGAGCTATCACGACGTGCGCAAGGACCTGCGCGGACGCTACCCGAAACATGTGTGGCCCGAGGATCCGCTCACCGAAGCACCGACGCGAAGGGCCAAGCCCGGGAAGCGGTAGTGTCCCCTGCATCGTCCCTGCGGGTGGGCACGTTAGGCGTGCCAAAGCCTCTGCAGTATCCGGATACACACATCACAATTCTGCCCGCCACATCGAGTTGCGCGCTTCGCGGCGCGAATGTGGTTTTCGGCAAGGTTCCTGCTATTGCCGCGCTCAAACCATCCAAGATTGGAGCGCGGGGCGCGCGAGTGCCTCGTAACACAGGGCATGAGAGCGAACCGTACTCTTCCGATAGGCAGCACCACGTGGCGGGTGCTCGCCGCGTTCGATTTCGACAATCAGGACTTGAACGGCCGGGCCGCCCTGGTCGAGGGCGCGACGCTGCTGCTGCTGCGCCCCGACACGCTGCTCGAGGCGATCCCGCTGGCGGAACTGCAACTCGTCGGAGACGCCGACCCGATCGCGAATTCCGATCCCGCGGTGTTCCGGGCCCAGCTCACGCTGCGCGACGGCCGCACCCTCGCGCTCACGGGAGAACTGGCCGATCTGGACCTGCTGGTGCGCTGGGTGGGCTACCTGCAGGAGCGGCAGCGGAAGGGCCGCGCGACGGGAACCAGGAAATACTGACGGGGAAGCGGTAAGCGGTGAGCGAGGAATCAGGTTCCGCGCGCACGCCGCTGAAGTTCGGCCAGCCGGTTGAGCGCTTCCAGCGGCGTGAGCACGTCGAGGTTGAGGTCCCGCAGAGCCTCCAGCGCCGGGTGCGGCGCTGACTCGGCGAAGAGCGCGAGCTGACCTGGATCGGGCGCCGCCTCCGGCGCGCCCGGCACCACTCGATGCTCGCGCTCGAGCCGCACCAGCACTTCGCGCGCGCGCCGTACCACGGCATCGGGCAGTCCCGCCAGCTGGGCCACGTGCACACCATAGGACCGATCGGTACCGCCGGGCTCAAGCCGATGAAGGAACACGACGCGGTCGCCGGTTTCGCGCACGGCGACGTTCATGTTCCGGGCGTGTGCCAGGCGCTCGGGCAGCTGCATGAGCTCGTGATAGTGCGTGGCGAACATCGTCTTGCACCCCACGAGGTCGTGCAGGTGTTCGGTGACCGCCCAGGCGATCGCGACGCCGTCGTAGGTGGACGTGCCGCGGCCGATCTCGTCCAGCAGCACCAGGCTCCGTGGGGTGGCGCTGTGGAGAATGGCGCTGGTCTCGCTCATCTCCACCATGAAGGTCGACTGGCCCCGCGCGAGGTTGTCGCTTGCGCCCACCCGCGTGAAGAGGCGGTCCACCACGCCCACGTGCGCCGATGCCGCCGGCACGAAGCCGCCCAGCTGCGCCAGCACCACCACCAGTCCGATCTGCCGCAGGATGGTGCTCTTGCCTGCCATGTTGGGCCCCGTCACCAGCAGCACCCGCTCGCTTTCGCTGAAGGTCACGTCGTTGGGCATGAACTGCTCGCGCGGCATGAGCCGCTCGATCACCGGGTGCCGTGAGGCGCGGAGTACCAGGCCGTAGCCATCGTCGAGCGTGGGCCGCACGTACTGGTTGGCCTCCGCCACCTGCGCCAGCCCGGCCCACACGTCGAGCCGCGCCAGCACCCGCGATGTGCGCTGCACCCGGGTAATCGCGGCGCCGACGAGGCTGCGCAGCTGGACGAACAGCTCGGCTTCCCGCGTCGCCATCCGCTCTTCCGCTCCCAGCACCTTCGCCTCGTATTCCTTGAGCTCGGGCGTCACATACCGCTCCGCGCCCGCGAGGGTCTGCCGCCGGTCGTAGTCGGCGGGAACCCGGTCGCGGTGCGCGTTGGTGACCTCGAGGTAGTAGCCGAACACCCGGTTGAAGCCCACCTTGAGCGACGTGATGCCGGTGCGCTCGCGCTCGCGCTGCTGCAGTGACGCGATGTACTGCCGGCCGCCGTCGCGCAGCTCGCGCAGCTCGTCGAGCTCCGCGTCGCAGCCCGCCTGGATCACGCCCCCCTCGGCGAGCGTGGCCGGCGGACGCTCCGTCAGCGCGCGTGCCAGCGCGTCGGCCACGTCGCGCAGCAGGTCGAGCTCATCAAGCGCGGTGGTGAGCGCGGTGCTCCCGCGCTCCGCTCCCCCGGCCAGCGCGGTGAGCGCCTCGAGCACATCGGGCAGCCGGAGGAAGGAATCCCGGAGGGCGCCGAGTTCGCGCGGCGCCGCACGACCGGCGGCGGCGCGGCCGGCCAGCCGCTCGAGGTCACGCACGCCGTCGAGGGCCTCGCGGATGCGGGTGCGGCCGCGGCCGTCGCGCAGGCAGGCGTCGACGGCGTCGAGCCGGGCCTCGATCGCCGCCACGTCGCGGAGCGGCGAGAGCACCCACTGGCGGAGCAGCCGTCCACCCATCGGCGTGAGCGTGCGGTCGATCGTTTCCAGCAGCGTGGCGTTCCGGGTACCGGCCACGAGGGGCTCGACCAGCTCCAGGTTGCGCCGGGTCATCTCGTCGAGCCAGAGGTGCGCATTGCTGTGGCGCACGGCGGGGCGCGCCAGGTGCGGCACGCCGCCGGGCTGGAGTTCGGTGAGGTAGCGGAGCAGCGCGCCCGCCGCGCCCAGGGGCGCCGCGTCCGCAGCGCCGATGCCGAGGCCGTCGAGCGACGCGAGCGAGAAGCGCCGGGCAAGTTCCTCCCGCGCGAGCGCGGCGTCGAACTCCCACCGCTCCCGCGCCGTGCGGAGCGCGCGGTCGGTGGCCGTCCACGATGCATCCGATGGAACGACCACTTCCGATGGGCCGTAGCGCTCCAGCGCGTCGGCCAGGCCGTCGGCGGGCACCCGCTCCAGCACGAACTCACCGGTGGAGAGATCGATCGCCGCGAGGCCGCCCTCGCACACCGCGACCATCCAGTTGTTGCGCGCGCCGGGAAGCCATCCCTCCTGCAGCATTGCGCCCGGCGTCACCGTCTCCACCACCTCGCGGCGCACGATGCCCTTGGCGAGCTTCGGGTCCTCCACCTGCTCGCAGATCGCGACGCGATGCCCGGCGCCGATCAGCTGGCGAAGGTACTCGGCGGCGGCCTTCACCGGCACGCCGGCGAGCGGCACGCCGTCACCGCGCGCCGTGAGCGTGATGCCAAGCACCCGCGCGCCCAGCTCGGCGTCGTCGAAGAACATCTCGTAGAAGTCGCCCATCCTGAAGAACAGAATCGCATCGCGGTGCCGCGCCTTGATCTCGCGGTACTGCAGCATGAGCGGAGTGTCGTCGGTCGACTTGCTCATGGAGCCACCACGAAGGGAGCGCCGCCCAGCTTCGCCTTCACCCTGGCCGCGGCAGCCGTCGCCTCGGTACGCGTGGCATACTCACCGAGCCGCACCTTGTAGAAGCCACCTTCCTTCACGATGAGGCCCTTGAAGCCGGCCTTCTTCGCCCGGTCGAGCATCTCGTCGGCGGCTTCCTGCGAGTTGGCGGCGACGATCTGCACGCGGTACGCGGCGGGCACCGGGGGCCCGGCCGCTGGGGGTGCTGGTGGCGTGGCGACAGGCGCCGGCACCACCGGGGGAGGCACGACCGCGGCCGGAGCGGGCCGGAGCGCCGTGTCGGTCGGGGGCGCCGCCGGCGTGGCGGCCGCCTGCGGACGCACCGCGGTGTCGGGGGCGGGAGGTCGCGCTGGAGCCGCACTCGCGGTTGAGGTTGCGGCGGGCGACGGAGCTGCTGAGGGTGTGCCAACGCACTTGCGGTTCAGCGCCGCGAGCTCGGCGCGGGTCGACGCGTCGTCTCCCGCCCGCGCCAGGCCCTCGCTCACCCACTGGCACGCGGCGCGGGGATCGTTCACGTCGAAGCCGGCGCGCGCGCCCCAGAGCGCGGCAACGGCATAGAGCGTGGAGGTGCCGTGGTCAGTGCGGAACTTCTCCAGCGTGCGCCCGGCCGCCGCGGGATCGCCGTTGGCGTAGTCGAGCTGCGCCAGCGCGATCATCGCCGGCTCGGCCCAGGGTGAGAATGGGTACTCCACGATCACGCGCTGGAGCTTCTGCCGCACCTCCTCGGCCGTGGGCGCCACGAGCGCCGAGCTGTAGAGGATGCCCGGAAAGAGGCTGTCGGTCGGGACGGTGGACTGCTCCATCCGCTGGAGCGTGGCGCGCGCCGAGTCGATGCGGCCGTCCTGGGCCAGGCGGAGCGCGGCGGTGAGCGGGGATACCTGCTGCGCGGCGGCGCGGCACGGCGGCACGGCGGCAAGCAGCAGCAAGGCCATCAGGCGCTTCATGCGACCCGCTCCGCCCGCGAGATCCCGAGCCGCATGACCAGTTCGCCAAGCAGTGCCTGTTCGTCGGTCAGCGTGGTGCTCTTGAGCGCCTGGTCGGTAGCCAGCGTGGCGCGGATGGCCGCACTGAGGCGCGCCGCCGGCCAGCGCTCCGACCATCGCGCCCAGCGCGCCGCTTCGGCCTTCCACTCCGGGAGCCCGAACGGCCGCGAGGCGAGCAACGACCGGAAGATCGCCGCCTCGAGCGCGCCGGCCCGCGTTCCCTTGTCGCGATGCGCCCGCGCCAGGGCCACGCCTGAGAGCGTGGTGCCGAGCAGACTCACCAGCTTTACGCCGGAGATCCCCGACTGGTCGAGCACCGGGCGCAGCAGCGTGAGCGCCCGTCCCGTCGCATCATCGAGCACGGCGTCACGCCAGTCGTACATCGTCTCGCCATGCCGCACGCCCACCAGGTCGCCTACCAGTTCGCGCGTCAGCGGCGTGCCCGGCGCCAGCGAGGCGAGCTTCGCCAGCTCGGCGTCGAGCGTGGTGAGGTCGCTTCCCACGGCATGCAGCAGGTGCCTGGCGGCGTCGGGCTCCAACGAAATGCCGAGCTGCTCTGACCGGTGCGACAGCCAGCGCAGCACTCGCTCCGGCGGCAGCGCGGCGCAGAGCACCGTCGTTGCGAGCTTCGCGTACTCGGTCTCGGGGTCGGGCGCCGAACCGCCCTGCACCAGCACCAGCACCGTTTCTGCGGCGGGTTTCGCCAGGTAGCGCAGCAGTTCCGCTCGTCCCCGCGCTTTCTTCTGCCATCCCTCCACGTCGCGCAGCACCACCACCCGCCGGTCGGCCATCATCGGCAGCGTGTTGAGGAGCGTGGACAGCTCTTCGGGATCGAGCGAGGTGGCGGTGCGCTGGTCGAAGTTGAAGTCACGCAGGGAGGGATCAAGCACCCGGTCCGAGATCTCGCGGACCAGGTCGGCCTTGAGAAGGTCTTCCGCGCCCACCAGGTAGTACACCGGGGCGATGTCGCCCTTCTTGAGGGCGCGGATGGTGGCGTCAAAGGTCTGTTCGGGCACGCCCCATCCTATTTCCGGAGGGGGGTAAACAGAAGGGGCGGAAATACCGCCCCCGGCCTCAGTCCAGGTAAGGCGCGATCATCTCCGCAAATCCGGCCCGGGCGCGGTTGAGGCGGCTCTTGACCGTCCCGAGGTTGCACTGCGTAACAGCCGCGATCTCCTCATAGCTCTTCCCCTGCAACTCGCGCAGCACGAATACCTCGCGATGGTGCGGTGACAGGCGTTCGACCGTCGCTTCCACCAGCTCCTTGAGATGGCGGTTGGCGAACATGTCGTCAGGCCGGCTGCCCGCGTCCTCGAACTGCAGCGGACGCTGGTCCTCGTCGTCCCGCACGCGTGCCGACTGGTAGTACACGAGGGGGCTGCGACTGCGGTTGCGCAATTCGTTCTTGGCCAGGTTGGACGCGATGGTGTACGCCCAGGTCGAGAACTTCTTGCTCGAGTCGAACCGGTGCAGATGACGATGGATCCGGATGAATGCTTCCTGGACGAGGTCCTCGGCGCGCTCGCGATCCCCGATCATCCGGTAGATGAAGCCGAGCAGGCGCGACCGATAGAACTTGAGGATCTCACCGAACGCGCGCTCGTCGCCCGCAAGGTGCCGGGCGATGAGCGCGTTGGTGTCGAGGTTCTGCCGTTCCTGCGCGGGCGATCCGGTCCAGCGTGCCGGTCGCGCGGCGGGTACTGGAGCTGTAGCTGCCGTCATTCAAGCCTCTGGTGTCTAGTCTTGGCGAGCAAAACATAAGACGCCGAGGCCTAATGTTCAAGCTTTTAATAAAAAACATTGAACAAACATCAAGGCGACAAGGGTCTTGGCATCCCGGACCTGCCCTTGCCTGATCCGCCGCCCGACCTCCGACCAGTGGACTTCATGGACCTCCATGAACTCGTCCGGCTCACGGGCGGTGGGAACGGAGCTAAGATTGTGGGCCACGAAGAGATGGATCAGTTCGTCGGTGAACCCCGGCGTGGTAAGGATGGGCACCAGGGGGATGACCCGGCCGGCGGTCATTCCTGCTTCCTCGCGCAGTTCGCGCCGGGCACAGCTCTCGGGTGCCTCGCCGGGCTCCAGCCGTCCCGCCGGAATCTCCCACAGGTAACCGTCGGCTGCGTGACGGAACTGGCGCAGCATCAGCACCCGCGGATCGGGAGCATCGTGCGGGTCGAGGAACGGCACCACGGCCGCCGCCCCGGGGTGGCGTATCATTTCGAGGTGGCCGATACTGCCATCCGGGAACTTCACGGTATCGACATCGAGGTCGATGATCCGCCCGGAATACTTTCGCTCGGTGGTGATCCTGGTCATGGCTGCTCCTCGTTGGCCGCGTGAATTCTAGCCCGTGACCGCAACGGACCCGGTTCCCGAGGCCGTTCCGGCACCTCGGATGGTGCTCTGGCCGCTCGTCGTCGTGGCCGTGCTCCTCGCGGGGGCCGCTGCCTGGCATGCCCAGGCGGTCGACGTGAACCTCCGGGGCGCGGCGCGTCTGGCCGTCGTGCTCGCCCCGGGCGCCATCGCCCTGCTCTGGTCACTGGTGGCGTACGCGCTCGCATTCCGGCCGCCATTCCCGCAGGTCCCCGCGCGCTGGTGGCTCGTTGCGCTGGCTGGCCTGTGCCAGGCGCTGGGGTTCGTCATCTTCGCCTTCCGGGACCAGACCCCGAACATCCGGCTTCCCGGCCCTGCCGCCGAGGCGGTGAGCCTGGCGATGCAGCTCTGCTTCATCGTGGTGCAGCCGCTGGTCATCGTCGGCCTGGCGGCATTCCCCTCCACCGAACTGGGCCGCCTCGCGCGCCGTCGCTACCTCCTCGACGCGACGATCATCGCGCTGAGCGGCGCGCTCGTGCTGTGGGCGGTATCGAGCCAGCGCGCGGCCCTGGTGGGTAGCGACCGACCCTCGGTGCTGCAGGTGGTCTACGCTGTGGGCGACCTGCTGGTGCTCTTCACGCTCGCCACGCATCTCTTCCGGCTTTCTCCCCGCCTTCCCCTCTGGCAGGGCCTGGCGCTGCTCACGCTGGGCGCCGGGCTGCTCCTGCTCACCAACAGCTGGGTGCCAAACCAGCCTGCCGCGGCGTCGCTGCGCGGCGCCATGCCGCACGAGCGAACCTTCTACGCCGAGCTCGTGATCGTCGCGGGGCTGGCGTACCTGTGGGTGTGTGCCGGCGCACAGGGTCCGCCCTCGACCGCCGAGCGGCGCGCCACCGGGGTTGGGCTGGTGTCCTTCGGGGCGCTGGCCGCGGGCTACGTGCTCCTCGCCGTGGTGGCGAGCCGGAGCGAGTCGAGGCTCGTCATCGGCCTCACCATCGGCGCCGCGGTGCTCACCGCGGTGGTAGTGCTGCGCCAGATCGTCACGGTGCGCGAGAACCTCAATCACGAGGCCCAGCGCACCCGCCGCAGCGTGGAGGAACGGTTCGAGTCGCTGGTCGCCAACGCGTCAGAAGCAATCGTGGTGGTGGACCGGGACGGCACCGTGCTGTACTCCAGCCCCTCGGTGCATCGCCTGCTCGGCCTGGTGCCCGAAGACGTCATCGGGCGGCCGTTCGATTCGCTTCTGCATCCCGACGAATCGGTGTCCGCGCGGACGTTCCTGCACGAGCTGCTCGGCCGCCCCTGGGGCAGCACGGTGCGCTCCTGGCGACTGCGCCGCGCCGACGGCGGGTGGGCCTGGGGTGAGACGACGGCGACCAACCTGCTCGCCGATCCCAACGTGCGCGGCATCGTCCTCAACACGCGCGACATTACCGAGCGGCGCGAACTGGAACAGCGCCTCACGCACCAGGCGATGCACGACGGGCTCACCGGGCTGGCCAACCGCGTGCTCCTGCGAAGTCGCCTGGAGCAGGCGCTGCGCCGCCCCCGGCCGGGCGCCCTGCCGCCGGCGCTGCTCTTCCTCGACCTCGACGGGTTCAAGGGTGTCAACGACACCTTCGGCCACGCGCAGGGCGATGCGCTGCTCATCGCGGCGGCCACGCGGCTTCGCGAACAGGTGGGAGCGCAGGACGTCGTGGCCCGCCTGGGCGGCGACGAGTTCGCCGTGCTGCTCGAGTCGCCGCGCGACCGGCAGGCGGTGCTCGACATCGCCCAGCGCATCACCTCCGCGCTCAAGGTGCCGTTCCGGGTGTTCGGCCGCGAAACCGCCGGGTCGGCGAGCCTCGGCATCGCGATCGCGGAGCCGATCGATTCCGCCGGCGACGTGCTGCGCCATGCCGATGTGGCGATGTACCTCGCCAAGGCGAACGGGCGTGGCCGCTATGAACTGTTCGAGCCGCGCATGCTCGAGTCGGTGGTGGGACGGCTGGGCCTGCAGTCCGACCTGCGCCGGGCACTCGATGATCCCGAGAGCCGCGAGTTCCTCCTCGACTACCAGCCGATCATGGAGCTGGCGACCCAGCGGGTGGTGGGCGTCGAGGCGCTGATCCGCTGGGATCATCCGGTACAGGGGCGCATCACGCCGGCGGTTTTCGTGCCCCTGGCCGAGGAGACCGGGCTCATCATTCCGCTTGGGCGCCGCGCCCTGCACCTGGCGTGCAGCGACTCAGCGCCGTGGGTGCGCGAGTACCCCGGCATGCACGTGACGGTGAACCTCTCCGCGCGGCAGTTGCCCGACCCGGCGCTCGCGTCGGAGGTCTCCGACGCTCTCGCGAGGTCGGGCCTGCCGCCCGCATCGCTGGTGCTCGAGCTCACCGAGAGCGCCATCATGCAGCAGCCCGAGCGCTCGGCCCAGGTGTTCCGGGAACTGCGCGGGCTCGGGGTGCGGCTGGCGATCGACGACTTCGGCACCGGCTACTCGTCGTTGAGCTACCTGCAGCAGCTGCCGGCCGCGATCCTCAAGATCGACCGCTCGTTCCTCACCTCGCTCGACCAGGGGCCCAACGGGGCCACGCTGGTGCGCGGCATCATCGGCCTCGCGAACGGGCTCGGGCTGATCACCGTGGCCGAGGGCATCGAGACCGAGGAACAGGCGACAATCCTCCGCGCGCTCGGCTGCAGCTGCGGGCAGGGACTGCTGTTCTCGCCGCCGCTGCCCGCATCCGAGGTGAGCCACTGGCTCGACGATGCCGCGGTGATCAGTGCGTCTGGAGGAGCTCGCGTACTCGGCCGGTAGCATTCTCAACCCTCAACCCGCGCCCCTGGACCTCATGGACAACGACGACATCCTCCGCGGAACGCTGCTCTCGCGCCGCGAGATCCTCGCCATCATGGGCGCCAGTGGCGCGGTGTTCTTCCTTGGCGGCCCCGTCCCGGGCCTGGCCGACGCCGGTGCCGGCCGCATCCCCGGTTGCGTGGTGCGGCCGGAGATGACCGAGGGGCCCTACTTCGTCGACGAGAAGCTCAACCGCTCGGACATCAGGAGCGATCCGTCCGACGGAGCGCTGAGCACCGGCGCGCTGCTGGCCCTCACCTTCAACATTTCGCGGCTGACGAAGTCCTGCGCCCCGCTGCCGGGGGCGATCGTGGACGTGTGGCAGTGTGATGCGGCGGGCGTGTACTCCGACGTGAAGGATCCGCTGTTCGACACGCTGGGAAGGAAATTCCTGCGGGGCTACCAGGTCACCGATGGCAATGGCATGGCGAAGTTCATCACCGTCTATCCGGGCTGGTATCCGTCGCGCACCGTGCACATCCATTTCAAGGTGCGCTCACCCGTCTCGGCCACGTCGGCGTACGAATTCACCTCACAACTGTTCTTCGACGACCGGTTCACCGACACGGTCTTCACTCGTCCGCCCTACGCACGCAGGGGTATCCGCAAGGTGCTCAACTCAGGGGACCGGATCTATCAGCAGGGGGGGTCGCAACTGGTGCTGGCAGTGCGGGAGGCGGGCGAGGGGTACGAGGCGACGTTCGATGTTGCGCTGCAGGGCGTTTAGAAGAGGCTTCGCACCCAGGCTGCCGGCACCTTCCACGACTCGGCCATGAGGTACTCCAGCTCGCGCCGCGGGTTCTCCGAGATGGGACTGGTGGTGGTGGGCGAGAGAAAGGCCGTAATGCCGGTGCGGCGGGCTTCGGCGCGCAGCCGCGCCATGTGGAACGGGTCGCTCACCAGGATCACCGTATTCACCTTCGCCTTCCTGGCCCAGGCGGCCACCGCCGTCATCGACTCGCCCGTGGAGCGCCCCTCCGCCTCGAGCACCACGGCCGCGGCCGGCACGCCGCGCGCCGTGAGGTAGCGCTTGCCCACCTTCGCTTCACTCTCCACGTCACCCCGTCCCACACCGCCCGTCACCACGATGCGCGGTGCGAGATCGGCGCGATAGAGCGTGAGTGCGTGGTCGAGCCGTGCCTGCAGCACCGGTGACGGCCGCCCGTTGTACTGGGCTGCGCCCAGCACCACGATCGCGTCGGCCGGCCGGCGCTCGTCTACCGTGGCGGTGGTGAGCACCACGACGAACGCCGCGACGAGAGCTGCCGCGGCGAGCAGCGCCAGGCCGAGCAGCGCGCGGGCCGAGCAGCGAATGAGTTTCATGCTGGCGAAGGAACGGGGGCCGGCTCAGAGCGCGTAGGTGTCACCCTGCTCCGGAACGTGGACCTCGCGCACTCCCTCGTCCCGCAGGAGGTTGGCCATGGCGCCGAGCGCCGGGGCCTCGCCGTGCACCACGAACGCC
>JAGGAG010000212.1 GCA_017889745.1 Gemmatimonadota bacterium
TACCGCGCGTTCATCCCCGTGCCGGGCATCCACCTCCGGGATGCCGGGAAGCTCCGGCTGTCCGTCCCGTCCGTGGTCGGAGCGCGCGACCCCGTGACGCTCCGGGTGAAGTGGACCGTGGACCCGTCGACCCGCATCCCCATCCGCTTCTTCGTGCGCGGGTACCGCTACAAGGTGCTCGGCCCCCTCACCTCGGACGTCCACCTCGTCGGCCCCGCCGACCCGGCGTCCGAGCCGTGGCTGCACCTGCTCGGCACCGACCGGCTGGGGCGCGACCAGTGGTCGCGGATGATGTACGGCACGCGCACCTCGCTCACCGTCAGCCTGGCCTCGGTGGCGCTGAGCGTCCTCCTGGGCCTCTTCCTCGGCGGCATCTCGGGGTACCTCGGGGGGTGGATCGACCAGGTCATCCAGCGCCTCATCGAGCTGCTGCAGTCGCTCCCGACCATCCCGATCTGGCTGGTGATGACCGCCGCCCTCCCGCAGGACTGGCGGCCCGAGCAGGTCTTCTTCGCCATCACCATCATCCTGGCCTTCATCGGCTGGACCACGCTCGGACGCGAGGTGCGGGGCCGGTTCCTCTCGCTGCGCGAGGAGGACTTCGTCGTCGCTGCCGAGCTGGCGGGCTGCAGCAGGCCGCGCATCATCTGGCGCCACATGATCCCCGCCTTCACGAGTCACATCATCGCGTCGAGCACGCTGGCCATCCCCGTCATGATCATCAGCGAGACCTCGCTGAGCTTCCTGGGGCTGGGCATCCGGCCGCCGGCCATCAGCTGGGGCGTGCTCCTGCAGGAGGCGCAGAACATCCAGACCGTGGCGCACGCGCCATGGCTGCTCATCCCGGGGGGACTCGTCATCCTGGCGGTGCTGGCGTTCAACCTGCTCGGCGACGGCCTGCGCGACGCCGCGGACCCGTACGGTCACTAGAGGGAACGATGGGAACCGAGACCCACCCGCTTCTTTCGGTCCGCGGCCTGAAAACGCACTTCCTGATGGACGAGGGGGTGGTGCGCGCCGTCGACGGCGTCAGCTTCGAGGTGCGGTCCGGGCGCGTCTTCGGCATCGTCGGGGAGAGCGGCTGCGGCAAGAGCGTCACCATGAAGGCCGTGCTCCGCGTCGTCGAGCCGCCGGGGCGGATCGTCGCCGGCAGCATCCTGCTCGACCGCGACGGCGGGCCGGTCGACCTCGTGAAGCTCGATGCGAACAGCCGCGAGATGCGCTCCATCCGGGGCGCCGAGATCGCCCTGATTCCCCAGGAGCCGATGGCGTCGTTCAGCCCGGTGCACACGATCGGCAGCCAGATCGTGGAGACGATCATGCTGCACCGCCCCGTGAGCGCCGAGGAGGCCCGCCGGATCGCCGTCGACCTGCTCGACGACGTCGGCATCCCGATGCCCGAAGCACGCCTGAAGGCCTACTCCTGGCAGCTGAGCGGAGGACTCCGGCAGCGCGCGATCATCGCCATGGCCCTCTCCTGCAACCCGCGACTGCTCATCGCGGACGAGCCCACCACGGCGGTGGACGTGACGACCCAGGCGCAGGTGCTGCGCCTGCTGCGCCGGCTCGAGGAGGAGCGGAACGCCGCCATCATCTTCATCACGCACGACCTCGGCGTGATCGCCCAGATGGCCGACGACGTCATGGTGATGTACCTCGGCCTGGTGATGGAGCTGGGACCGGTGGACGCCATCTTCCACCAGCCCCGCCACCCCTACACGCAGGCGCTGCTGCGCTCGATCCCGAGCGTCACCGTGCAGACGCACGTGAAGCTGCCCACCATCAGCGGGTCGATCCCCCATCCGTTCAACCGGCCCCGGGGCTGCCCGTTCCACCCCCGGTGCGAGTTCTCCATGCCGGGCCGCTGCGACGTGCGCACGCCGGCGCTCCAGCCGGTGGACGCCGGGCACGCGGTGAGCTGCTTCAAGTACCACGACGTCGAGGTGAGCGAATGACGAGCGCCAGCCCGCTCCTGGAGGTGAAGCACCTCAGGAAGTACTTCCCGATCCGCAAGGGCTTCCGGCAGAGGGTGGTGGGCAACATCCGCGCGGTGGACGACGTGAGCTTCACCGTCAACGAGGGGGAGATCCTGGGCCTGGTCGGCGAGAGCGGGTGCGGGAAGACCACCACCGCGCGCTGCATCCTCAGGGCCCTGCAGCCGACCGGGGGCGAGATTCTCTTCCGGACAGGGGACGGCCGGACCGTCGACCTCGCCGCGCTCGGCCGCCGGGAACTGCGAGCGCTGCGCCCCGAGATGCAGATGATCTTCCAGGACCCGTACGGCTCGCTCAACCCGCGCATGACGCTCGCCGACATCGTGGGCGAGCCGCTGCTGGTGAACGGCATGAAGGACCGCCGGAAGCGCATGGACCGGGTGGCGGAGCTGCTCTGGCTCGTGGGGATGCGGCCCGAGTACATGCGCAGGTTCCCCCACGCCTTCTCGGGCGGGCAGCGGCAGCGGATCGGCATCGCACGCGCCCTGTCGCTCAATCCGCGGCTGGTCGTGGCGGACGAGCCGGTCTCCGCGCTCGACGTCTCCGTGCAGGCGCAGATCCTGAACCTGCTCCTCGACCTCCAGGAGCGACTGCACCTGACGTACGTCTTCGTCGCGCACAATCTCGGCGTGGTCAAGCACGTCTGCGACCGGGTCGCGGTGATGTACGTGGGCAGGCTCGTGGAGCTCGCCGGGAGCGCGGATACCTACCGGGCTCCGCGCCACCCGTACACCGCGGCGCTCATGGCGGCCGCGCCCGTGGCGGACCCGAGGGTGCACAGCGGAACCGAGGAGCTGCCGGGCGAGGTGCCGAGCCCCGCGAACCCGCCTCCGGGCTGCACGTTCCACCCCCGGTGCGCCTACGCTGTCGATCGCTGCAGGGTGGAGCCGCCTCCGCTGCGGGAGTGCGAGCCGGGGCGCCTCGTCGCCTGCCACCGGGCGGAGGAGCTCACGCTGAAGGGGATCGCGTAGCGGCGCGCCCGGTAGCGGGAGAGCCGGCGCGGTGGTGCCCCCGCAGCGCGGGGGTGTACACCCGGCCGGGAATATAGTATATTCGATATATACATTTCGCAGGATCCTGCGGATCATCCGAGGGGAGGTTGCATGCGCTTCACCGACGCGGCGAAGGCCGAGGTCTCCGAGCTTCTGAAGCAGAACCCGGGCAAGGTCCTGGCGGTGGTGCTCCAGGGGTATGGGTGAGGAGGGCCCCGACTGGGGCTGGCTCTGGATGAGCCTCACGACACTGAAGAGAACATCGTCGTCGACGGCCTCGCCGTCCGCATCGACCCCCGGGCCGCGGCCTGGGCGGACGACAGCGTCAT
>JAGGAG010000112.1 GCA_017889745.1 Gemmatimonadota bacterium
ACTTCCCGGTGGCTGGAGCAGCTCCTGGGCGGCGGGGGACGGCATCCTCACGATCGAGATGGCCACCACTCCGGCGGCGGGCGGCCTCACGGTCGATCGGGTGCGGGTGGGTCCCGTGCTCCTGGACCTGGAGCTGCGTCGCCTCCGGTCGACGCTGCGGATTCGCCTGCGGCACCGGCAGGGACCGTCGGTGACGCTCTGCCTCAGGCTGCCCGCGCCCGGACCCGGACTCGTCGAGGTGGACGGCGTGACCCTGCAGGGCAACCCCGTGCGCTTCACGTTCTCGGGCGAGCACGAAGTCGTCGCCTACTATTGAGGCATGCGCGCCGCTCGTATTATCCTCACACGAGCCGTGCCCCGGCCGAACCTCCACCCATGGCATGTCCATTTCCAGCTTCGCATCGCCCGGCCGGACCGGGCCGGCATCACTCCTCCTCCTCCTCGCCCTGCTGCAGGCCTGCACGATCGAGGACCGTACGCCGACCGGGAGCCGCAAGGATCAGGCGGAAATCCAGCGGCTGATCTATGCCTATCATCGGTCCGCCGCGGCGGACCCCTCCGGCGATCCGAGCCCCGGCGAGATGCGTGTAGTGCGTGTCGACCTGCGACAGGAAGGCGACCTCGCGGCGGCGTGGGTGACGGCGCGCCTTCCCGGGCCCGGGGACGGTGAGGTACTGGAGCACTTCGTCCTCCGCCGGAGTGGCCAGGAGTGGCGCGTCGTGAATGTCGGCGTCGCCTCGGTGCGGACACCCGCGGGGCCGCGGCGCAGGTCACCGTGAGCGGATCGCCGGCCGATGCCCTCTCCGGTCGCGGGCTCGCCATCGTCGGCGCCGTGGCCCAGCGGCTCAACTCCGGTGCACCGCAGGAAGCAACGGTCGCGTCCGTCGCGGAAACGCTGCGCACCCAGCTGCCCGCCGAGGCCGTTGCCCTGTGGGTGCACGAGCCGAACGCGACGACGTTCGTGCGCATCGGCAGCGGCGGGGGCATGGGCGGCGGGGCGCGGGTGCCCCGGCTCGACCAGCTGCCGGCGATGGCCCCCGGCGCGGAGCGCCTGGCCCTGGTGCACGACAGCGAGACGCTGGGCGTGCTCGAGGTGCATGGGGCCGCGCCCGAGGCCGGCGTCGTGCTGCGCGTCGTGGCGCACGTGCTGTCGCCGTTCCTGGCGGCGGTCGAGCTGTCGGAAGACCTGGCCTACGAGGTCGCGTCGCAGTCTCGCGAGATCGAGGAGCAGCGGCGCTTCACCTCGCTCGTCATCGACAGCCTGCCGATCGGCTTGTACGTGGTGGATCGCGACTATCGCATCCAGGTGTGGAACCGGAAGCGCGAGACCGGCGCGCAGGGCATCCCCCGCACCGAGACGGTGGGTCGCCGCCTCTTCGAGGTGCTGACCCGGCAGCCGCCCGCGGAGCTCAAGGCGGAATTCGACCGGGTCTTCGAGACGGGAGCCATCGAGCAGGTGGAACTCGAGGTGCCGCAGGGCGGCGAGATACGGTACTTCCGCACGACCAAGATCCCGATGCGACTCGACGGCGAAGGCATCACCCACGTCATCACCATCGGCGAAGACGTGACGGAGTGGCGCGCGATCCAGGTGCAGATCATGCAGAGCGAGAAGCTCGCCGCCATCGGGCAGCTCGCCGCCGGCATCATGCACGAGGTCAACAATCCGCTCGCCACCATCGGGGCGTGCGTGGCCGCGATGGATGGGCGCATCGCCGAACTCGGGGCCCAGCAGGCCATTCCGCTCCAGGAGTATCTCGAGATCATCGAGAAGGAAGTGCACCGGTGCACGAGCATCGTGGACGGATTGCTCGACTTCAGCCGCCCCAAGGGGAAGCGGAAGGCGTCCGTGTCGATCAACACCGTGGTGGAAGACGCGCTCTTCCTGTTCAAGCACCATGAGCGGTACAAGCAGTACGTGGTGCAGACCTCCCTCACCGAGGGACTGCCGGCCGTGCACGGGAACGCGGAGCAGCTGATCCAGATGCTCATGGCGCTCATGCTCAACGCGCTGGACGCGATGGAGCCGGGCGGCCGGCTGACGCTCCGCACCGCGCCCACCCGCTGGCGGTCGGACGAGGTGGTGGTGGAAGTCGAGGACACCGGGCAGGGGATTCCCTCGTCGGTGCGGCCCAGGATCTTCGAGCCGTTCTTCACCACCAAGCCGACGGGGCGCGGCACCGGTCTCGGGCTCTCCATCTGCTACGGCATCGTGGAGGAGCATCGCGGGCGGATCGAGGTGGACAGCCACCCCGGCGGCGGCAGCGTCTTCCGCGTCTTCCTGCCCACGGCAGCGGGCGCCGACGGATGAAGATCCTGGCCATCGAGGACGACCGGACGGTCGGGCAGTACGTGAAACGCGGACTCGAAGAGCAGCGCTTTCACGTCGACCTCGCCGCCGACGGCCTGGAAGGCCTGCGGCTCGCGTCGGGCGGCCAGTACGACCTCATCATCCTCGACCTCCGCCTGCCGGAGATGTCGGGCCTCGAGGTGCTGCGCAACCTCCGGGACCGCGGGCTCACGGTCCCGATCCTCGTGCTGACAGCCCAGGACACGGTGGACTTCAAGGTGCAGGCGCTGCGTACCGGCGCCGACGACTACGTCACCAAGCCGTTCTCCTTCGAGGAGCTGCTGGCGCGGGTGGAAGCGCTCGGGCGGCGCCCGCAGCAGCTGCGGAGCCCGGTGCTGCGCGTGCTCGACCTCGAGCTCGACACGGCGACGCACGAGGCGCGCCGCGGCACGGAGCCGATCGAGTTGACGCCGAAGGAATACACGGTGCTGGAGTACCTGATGCGCCACACCGGCCGCGTCATGTCCCGCACGCTCATCACCGAGTACGCCTGGGACTATCACTTCGATCCCGGCACCAACATCGTGGACGTCGTGATCAACCGGCTGCGCAAGAAGATCGATTCCGGGCATGCCCGGAAGCTCATCCACACCGTGCGCGGGGTGGGCTATACGGTGAAGGGCTGAGATGAGCAGCATCCGCTCGCGGCTGGCCACGGGCTACGCGGTGACCCTGCTGCTCACCCTTGGCGGGTTCTGCGCGGCGGTCTACTACGAGTTGCGCAAGCCGAGCATCTCGGGGCTGGACGCGCAGCTGGCGGGTGAGCGGGACCTTGCGGTGCAGTACCTCAGCGAGTCACACCGGGTCCTCGGCCGCCTCGTGCCGCCCGGCGGGTCGCCCGCGCTGGCGCCGGGCGTTGCGGCCGGGTTCCAGGGACTGCGCGACTACCTGCTGGTGGTCGATACCTCCGGGAGCATCCTCTACACCTCGGACTCGCTCGCGGCGCTGCCGTTCGTGGACCTCCAGGCCCTGAGTGCCCACCTGTCGCCGCCGCCCGCCATGAGCCGGTCGGTTTCGCTGCGGCTCCAGTCGGGCCGCGAGGTGCGCGCGATCGCCTCGCCGCTGGCGACGGCGGGGGCGCCGATCAGTGCCATCCTGGTCGCCGCCCCGGTGGACCGCAGCGCGCCCGACGCGACGGTCTTTCTCCGTTCCATGCTGCTGGTGGCACCGCTGGTGCTGGTGGCCTCGGCGTTCGCCGGCTACTGGCTCTCCGCGAACGCCCTGCGGCCGGTCCAGGGCATCATCGACGAGCTCGCGGCCATTACCGACGGACGCAGCCTCCACCGCCGCCTGGAGGTGCCGCTCGCCGGCGACGAGGTTTCGCGCCTGGCACAGACGCTCAACGGCATGCTCGCCAGACTCGAGCAGAGCTTCTCGAGCCTCCGCCGGTTTACGGCGGATGCGAGTCATGAGCTCAAGACGCCACTGATGGTGCTGCGCGCCGGGGTCGAGCGCTCCCTGACGGATCCCCGCACGCCCACCGAGGTCATGGCGTCGCTCGACGAAACGCTGGGCGAGATCAATCGCATGACCGAACTGGTGGAGGGCCTGCTGACGCTGGCGCGGGCGGACGAAGGGCGGGCCCCGCTGCCGGTGGAACGCACCGACCTGCGCGACCTGGTGGCCGAGGCTTCGGAGACGGCGGGCATGCTGGCGGAGTCCGGGCGGGTCCAGGTGGCCACCGTGATGCCTGATGCCCCGGTCTGGGCCATGGTGGACCGGCGGCGCATCCGGGAGATGCTGCTCAACCTGGTCACGAACGCCATCAAGTACACACCGGACGAAGGCAAGGTGGAACTCTCGCTGGTGGAGCGGAGCGACGGGGCGGTCATCGTCGTGCGCGACACGGGGATCGGCATCGCGTCCAACGACCTGCCCCACATCTTCGAGCGCTTCTGGCGGGCGGACATCGCGCGGTCTCGCACCGGGGAACGCCCGGGCAGCGGGCTCGGCCTCGCGATCACGAAATGGATTGCGGAAGCGCACGGCGGGTCGATTTCCGCGTCGAGCCGGCTGGGGCGGGGAACGACACTGACGGTGGTACTGCCGCTGGCGGATGCCCAATCCGGACCACCGGCTAGAGTGTCGTGACAGCGACACTCCATGTCGCAGGAACCTCTTCCGACCTGTAATTCGGTCGTCACCAATTTGTAATCTCGCACGAAACCCGAAGCCATTTCCGACCGGTATCCTCCTGCGCACTCGTTGACCAACCTTGTTCGAGGAGGGCGGTAGTGTTCGAGAACCTGATCGAGTCGTCCAACAAGGGCTCGAAGTCGTTGGGTCAGTCGATCCTCTCGCTGATCATCCACGGCGTCGTCATCTTCGCGGCCATCGAGGCCACGAAGGGGGCAGCTGAGGAGATCAAGCAGCGGGTCATCGACACGACCCTCGTCTTCCTGAAGCCGCCGGAGCCAACCCCGCCGCCGCCGCCCCCGCCGCCGCAGGACGTGGTGGTGTCGGCGAATCCGCCGCCGAAGGGATTCCAGACGGTGGTGCCGCCGGACATTATCCCGAAGGACATTCCGCCGGTCGACCTGAACGCGAAGCCCTTCGATCCGAAGGATTTCTCGGGCAAGGGCGTCGAGGGCGGCATTTCCGCGGGCATCGAGGGGGGCACGGGACCGGTGGAACTGGGGCAGGTCTTCCTGACGTCCCAGCTCGACGATCCAGCGCAGCGTATCTCCGGCCCGCCGCCGCGGTACCCGCCCGTGATGGCCAGCGCCGGCATCGCCGGGTCCGTGGACCTGCAGTTCATCATCGACACCACGGGGCACGTCGAACCGGGGTCGCTCAAGGTCCTGGCGAAGACCCACGACGCGTTCGTCGAGCCGGCGAAGGAAGCGATTCAGAAGAGCATCTACAAGCCGGCCCGTTACAAGGGTGAGCCGGTGCGGCAGCAGGTGCAGCAGCGGGTGTCGTTCACGACCCCGAACTGATTCTTGATTACCGCGCGGCGCGCGCATGCCGCCGCGGCGAAGCCATTCAACCGTTGAACCGAGGAGTTACACGATGGGTGTAGATCTGCTGCATCTCTGGGCCCAGATGGGCACCTTTGCAAAGGGCATCGTCGTCATCATGGCCCTGATGTCGATCTTCTCGCTGACGATCATGATTACGAAGTTGATCCAGATCAAGAAGAGCGAAGCGGCGACGCGGAAGTTCGCCCCGACGTTCTCGCGCGCCATCCAGGAGGAGAACCTCGACCAGGCCATCGCCCTCTCCGAGAAGAACCGGGCCGGCCACCTGTCGCGCGTCGTCGGTGGTGCGCTGGGTGAGGTGAAGCCGTTGATCCGCGACCGGGCCACGATCACCGCCGCGGACATCAACTCGGCCGAGCGCGCCGTGGAGCGCCAGATGCTGATCACCCTGTCCGAGTTCAAGCGCGGCCTGCCCGTGCTCGCCACCGTCGGCGCCACCGCGCCGTTCGTCGGCCTCCTCGGCACCACGATGGGTATCGTGAACGCATTCACCGGCATGGCGCAGCAGGGCGCGTCGGGCGGCCTGGCGGGGATCTCGGCCGGTATCGCCGAGGCCCTGATCACCACCGCCTTCGGCCTCATGGTCGCGATCCCGGCGGTGTGGGCATACAACTACTTCACGACCAAGATCGAGAATCTCACGGTCGAGATGACGTACGGCTCGAAGGAACTCATCGACTACCTCATCAAGAGCGTCGGCAGCGAGTTCGGCCGTTCCATCTTCACCAAGGAGTTCCAGGCCCAGAAGGCGGTCACCGGCGCCGGGCAGATCAGCGGCTGAACGCACTGATCTTCCCTCACACGCACGGAAAGGCACACCACCATGGGCATGTCGGTCGGAACAGCCGGGCAGTCGCAGGTCAAGTCGGAACCCAACGTGGTGCCGATGATCGACGTGATGCTCGTGCTGCTGATCATCTTCATGATCGTGACGCCGCTCATCTCCGCCGGCTTCAAGGCGACGTTGCCGAAGGGCGCCAACCTCGACCCGGATCCAGAGGGCGAGAACGAGGTGATCCTGGGCATCGATGAGTCGGGCAACTACTACATCGATGGGCGCGGGGTGGCGAAGGGCGCGCTCGAGGATCAGCTGAAGGCGAAGTACACGAACCGCGAGAAGGACAAGATCCTGTACCTGAAGGCCGACAACCAGCTGCAGTACGGGTCGGTGCAGGAGGCCATCGAGATTGCGCGGACCGCGGGCGTGCGGGTCATCGCCGCCGTGACGGACCGGCAGGGCGGGCTCTTCGCCGAGGACGCGGCGAAGAAGAAGGAGGGCAAGTAGCATGGGCATGTCGGTGGGTGGTGGCTCCTCGACGCTCACGTCGGAGCCGAACGTCGTGCCAATGATCGACATCCTGCTGGTGCTGCTGATCATCTTCATGATCACGCAGCCCCTCTCGCGCACCACGCTCAGCGTTCAGGTGGCGCCGCCGATCGAGCCGACGCAGGTCAAGTCGGAGAACAGCAACCAGATCGTGCTGGAATTGGGTGACGACGGGTCCTACGCGATCAACCAGCAGCCTGTGCCCAAGGACCAGCTCGATACGCAGCTGCACGCGATCTACGATGCGCGCCCGGCCAAGCTGCTCTTCATCAAGCCCGGCCAGCGCCGGATCTACCAGGACGTCATCGCGGCCATGGACGTGGCCAAGGGGGCCGGGATCCAGATCATCGGGTTCACGCCGAAGGAAGCGTACCGGTAGGCGGCAGAGACCAGGGCGCCAGGACACAAGAAGGCCCGGTGCGGTTGCATCGGGCCTTCTGCGCAGGCGGGGGATGGGATGTTCGCCTCCTGCCCGCATCACCACCCTATCTGTGCTCCCACCCCCTTACGTTTCGTCATCCCTCTCACCGCCATGGCTCCCTCACCTACGCGCGACTTCGACATCGACCTGCCCAACGATCCGGGGCGGCGCCGGGACGCGCGCTCGGCGCTGCTGGTGGCGGTGTTGCTGCACGTGGCGGTCATCGGGCTGGTGCTGTGGCGCGGGCCCGAGTTCTGGGCTCCCACCCCGGTCGTCGGAGCCCCCAGCCTGCTCCGGGGCGGCGGCGGAGGCGGCGGGGGAGGCGGTGGCAAGCAGCCAACGCTCGTCTATATTTTGCCGCCGGCCACGAAGTCTCCCGTCCCGGTGCCGGTTCCACCCGTAATACCGCCGCCACCCGTCACACCGCCGCCGGTTCCCGCGGTGCGCGCGAACCCGAACGTGGTGGCTCCGGCTGACTCCGCGCTCGCCACGGCTGGCGCGGGAGGGCCGGGAGAGGGTCCCGGCACCGGCGGGGGTGCGGGCGGCGGCACCGGTGGGGGACAGGGCCCCGGTACCGGCACGGGCACCGGGCCTGGCGCCGGCGGCGGCGAGGGCGGCGCGATCCGGCCGCCGGTGTGGAGCGCCGGCGCCCTTCCGTTCGGCGAAACGCCGAAGGCGCTCCGCGGCCGCTACGTCGACGTCACCTTCTGGGTTGCCGTCGATGGCCGGGTCGAGCGGATCGGTATCGAGCCGCCAATCAACGATGCGAAGTACCGGGAGTATTTCAGCGAAGTGATGATGCGTACCTGGCGCTTCCGGCCCGCACGCGCTCCGTCCGGCGAGGCCGTGCCGGGAACCGTGACGATCGGCTTCAATTTGCCCAGCAAGTGACCTGTCCCGCAGGCCGGAGCGACGCGTGAACCAGCTGTTCCGCCGCAAGCCGATTGCCGAGCTTGTACCCGAGAGCGACAACCTGCACGGACTCCGGCGCGCTCTCGGTGCCGGCGACCTGATCCTCCTTTCCATCGGTGCCGTCATCGGCGCCGGCATCTTCTCCTCGATCGGGACCGCCGCCGCCGGCGAGGTGCTTCCGTCGGGCGAGGTGGTGCGTTACGGGGCCGGCCCTGCCCTCATCGTGTCCTTCGCGCTCCTCGGCGTCGTGTGCGGCCTCTGCGCACTGTGCTACGCCGAGCTCGCCGCCATGATCCCGCAGGCCGGCAGCGCCTATGCCTATTCCTACGCGACACTGGGCGAGTTCATCGCCTGGATCATCGGCTGGGACCTGATCCTCGAGTACGCGGTGGGCAATGTCGCCGTGGCGATCGCATGGAGCGGCTACTTCAATTCGCTCCTGTCGGGATTCGGGATCCACCTGCCGGGCTGGCTGACGCACGGATACCGCACCGCCCTCCTGAGCGCCAATCCCGAGGTTCACGCCCTGCTCCAGACCGCACCGCGCATCGCGGGCGTTCCCGTCCTCGTCAACGTGCCGGCGTTCCTGATCGTCATGTTCGTGACGGGGCTGCTGGTGATCGGCGTGAAGGAGAGCATCCGCGCCAATAACATCATGGTGGTGATCAAGCTGCTGGTGCTCGGCCTCTTCGTGGTCGTCGGGGTGCAGCACATCGACCCGGCCAACTACGTCCCGTTCGCACCCAACGGGTGGACCGGCATCCACCAGGGCGCGGCCATCGTGTTCTTTGCCTACATCGGTTTCGACGCCATTTCGACCGCGGCGGAGGAGACGAAGGACCCGCAGCGGAACATGCCGATCGGCATCATCGGGGGCCTGGCCATCTGTACCCTGATCTACGTGATCGGCGGACGAGAACGAGATCTACGACCTGACCAACATCGGTACCCTCGCCGCCTTCGCCATCGTCTGCCTTGGCGTGCTGGTGCTCCGCATTCGCGAGCCCGAGCGGCCGCGCCCGTTCCGCGTTCCCATGGTGGGTGCGGTGGCGCTGCTCGGCGCGGCCGCCTGCGTCTACGTCATGAAGGGCCTGCCGCTGCATGCCTGGGAGCGGTTCGGCATCTGGCTGGTCATCGGACTCGCCCTCTACTTCGGCTACGGCGTGCGCCACAGCCGGCTTCGGGGGCGATCCGCCGACGTGCGGCCGCCTCAGTAAGAGCTGACGGCGAGCCCGAGCTGTACGGCGAGGTGCGGTCCAGCCGTCGAAATCGAGCGCAAGCGGGTCTCCAGGCAGGGGTTCGCCCGGAACGTGGCGCGGCGGCGCCAAGCGGCAGTCAAGCCAGGCGGAACTTTCTTCCGCCGCGTGCCGCGAGGTGCAGTGCACCATCGAGGGGATCCACCGGCATCTGCTGGGCGTGCACGAGCGGGATCCCGGCGAGGCGCGCGAGCACCCGGTCGCGCAGGGGACTCCCGGGCCCGAGGAGGCTGCCGGCGAGCGCCACCGGCACCGGACGCGGCGCGGTGACCTGCTCGGCCAGGGTGGCAACCAGGCCCGTGAGCTCCCCCGCCGCATACGCGGTGATGCCCTCCGCCACGGGATCCCCCGCGCTGGCCGCCGACAGCACCACGGCCGCGAGCGCCGCGACCTCGCCCACGGCCGCGGTCGTGCTCCAGCGGACAAGGTCATCCAGTCCGTCGCAGCGCTGCACCCGCAGCAGCTCGGCGGTGAGCGACGTCTCCTCGCCGCGGCCGTCGCGGGCCCGGCCGACTGCCACGAGCGCGAGCCGCCCGATGGCATACCCGCTGCCCTCGTCGCTCATCTGCCATCCGTAGCCGCCCTGGCGGAAAGACTCGCCGGCGGCGTCACGGCCGACCGCGATGCTGCCGGTGCCCGCGCTCAGAACGATGCCCGGGCCGTCGCCGAACGCAGCGGCCTCGGCCAGCTCGACATCGGTGACGACGACGACGCGCTCGGCGACCGACTCGCCCCGCAGGGCCTGGCCGAGTTCACGGCGCTCGACCTCACGGCCCACGCCGGCGGCGCCGACCACAAGGGTCTCCGCCCGGAGGACCCCGGCATTGGCGAGCACGCGCCGCGCCTGTTCCGCGATCACGCCCGCCGCCGCGAGCGCGCGCCCGGGGCGTACCGCGCCCGCGCCGCCCAGCGCCTGGCCCACCGCCTCGCCATCCTTCCAGGCCACCGCGCGCGTCTTTGACCCGCCTGCATCGACCCCGACGATGATCACGAACCGCTCTCCCGCGTATGTGGAGTGCTGCGAAGCATGATACTCGACACGACGCCAGTTCCGACGGCCAGCAGCGTGCCGAGCGGCACGTACCAGGGCCAGGCGAGCCGGCCGACGGGTGTGAGCCAGCCCAGCCCGGGGAACCCGGCGAGACGGGCCGCGAATACCACGACAAGCATGACGGTCACGGTGACGGCCACCGCGGCGATGACGTCGCGAGTGCGCGTGCGCGGCCAGCGTCCCGCGAGGATGTAGGTGCCGAGCAGTGCTCCGTAGGTAATCGACGCAATGGACAGGGCCAGCACAACCGCGGGTGTGTCCGCGCTGGTAGCGGCGAGGTGGAACCCGAGCGCAGCGACGATGAGCCCGATTCCCCAGACCAGGGAAACGAACCGCCCGACCCGCAGGAGGTGCGTGGAGTCGCGTCGACCTGTGAGCGACGCGTAAAGATCGTAAGTCACCGCCGAGGCCAGTGCGCTGATGGCCGAGCTGTGACTGCTCATGGCCGCCGCCAGTATCCCGGCGATGACCAGGCCCGCAATACCCGCCGGCAGCGACTGCACGATGAACCCGGAGAAGACCTGGTCGCTGGGCATGCTATCCGGCGCGAGGCCGACGGCCCATATGGCGATCCCAACCAGCAAGAACAGGCCGAACTGCAGCATCACCACCAGCCCGGATCCGATCAGGGCCACCTGCGCATCCCGGAGTGAGCGGGTGGCGAGCAGGCGCTGCACGATCAGCTGGTCGGTGCCGTGAGAGGCGGCGCTGAGCAGCGCGCCACCAATGATGCCGCCCAGCAGGGTATATGGGATCGTGAGCGAAAGCGCCGGGTTGATGATCGTGAGCTTGCCTGCTTCGGATGCCCGTGCCAGAACCGGCGCGAGTCCGCCGCCCAGCCGGGTTGCGACCCAGAGCGCCGCAACGCCGCCTGCGACGTACACCGCCAGCTGCAGCACGTCTGCCCACACGACGGCTTTCAGTCCGCCGAACCAGGTGTAGATCAGCGTCGCCACTCCCATCACGATGATCGCGGCCGGAATGCTCCACCCCGTGACCAGCGCCAGCGGTACCGCCCCGGCGAACACGCGCACGCCGTCGCCCAGGAACCGCGTCACCAGGAACACCACCGAGGTCATCCGCCGTGCCTCGGGCCCGAAGCGCCGCTCCAGTCGCTCGTATGCCGTCTCCTGCTCGCCACGGAAATACCCGGGTAGAAGCCAGGCGGCGACGGC
>JAGGAG010000113.1 GCA_017889745.1 Gemmatimonadota bacterium
CCTGTCCCACCCTCAGCCTGATCGCCTCGTCTTGACCCTCGCTCCGGCGGGGTGAATGTTGCGAGAAGCCCTTCGCTGGCCGGCGAAGAGAGGTCCACCCTCCGTTCCAGAGCGATACATGCCGAACTTCACTGTCACCGATGCCGTCGGTACCACGCGGCTGTTTCCGGGCGTGGAGGCGCTGCTCGATGCGCTCGAGCTGGGCTTCCTCGGAGGCGATGACTTCGTCTACGACTCCGCACAGAAGACGTGGATCAGGCTCAAGGACCATCCCGCGGTGCAGGCCGGGTGGGTCGCGCGCCAGCGGTTCCGCCCCCTGGACGACCGGGACGCGCTGGGCCGGGTGGAGTCGAACCCGTTCAGCTTTCCCCATCTTGGCGATGACGGCATCACGCCAGGACATGGCATCGCGCCGGGCGGCGATTTCGAGGCCCGGCGGGCGGCGTGGCGCGCGATCCGCAGCGCGATGCCGCCGGCCGGACCGCAGGCCGATCCCTACCTGAGCGGTGAGCGCGTGCTGACCCGGGGCGCGGTAGCGGGGGCCGTGGCGCTGGTGGTGCTCATTTGCGGCGCCCTGGTGCTCGTGGCCAGGGGAATGGAAAGCCTCACGCGGTAGCGCCTGCGGCGCGCCGGCGCGCGTTCCCGATCGTGTACGCCACGACTCCGCTCGCCACCAGCAGCGCGCTCAATCCAACCACCTTGATCACATAGAGCTTCCCGTCCGCCTCACCGGCGGGGGGGACGCACGCGAGGATGATCGCCGCCAGGGAGGTGGCGAGTCCGGTCCAGCCCAGCAGGATCGCCACCGGGCGGCCGCCCGGCGGCCGTACCACCTCCGGTCCCGCCGGCTCGCGCTGCAACCGGATCATCGCCGCGAACATCGCGATGTAAGGCAGGAAGAAGGCGACGACGCCCAGGCTCACGAGGATGTTGTAAGCCTGCTTCGGTGTCTCGCCCGCCTGGCCCAGGATGGCGCAGAAGGCCGCGACTCCCGCCTGCAGCAGGAGCGCGATGTGCGGCGTGCCGTACTTGGGGTGGAGCCGGCCGAACGCTCGGGGCAGGTAGTTGTCGATGCCGGCGACGAACGGGAGGCGCGCCGGCGCCGCCAGCCACACACCGACGCCGCCCATGGTGTTGAGCACGATGAGCATGGCAGCGAATGGGGCGAGTCCGGTGACGCCGATGCGACGGCCAGTGGCGGTGATCGTGTCCATGATGCCGCCCAGGCCGGTGATCTCGGCCTGGGGCAGGGCGAGCAGGATGGCCAGCGTGCCAAGGATGTAGATCGCCGTGATGGAAATGACCGAAATGACGATCGCGCGCGAAATGCTGCGCCGCGGATCGACGATCTCCTCGCCCATGAACGAACCGGCCTCCAGGCCGGTGAACGCGAAGGCAATGGTGGACCAGAAGACCATGTCCCGGAGCCCGGTGGCCGGAAGGAGCGACGACGGCGTGATCGGGGTGGCCGAGCCGTAGCGCACGCCGGCGATGATGCCCATGCCGATGAGCAGGGCCATGGGGATCCAGGTGCCGACCGCGCCGACCGTGGCGAGCCACTTGCCGACCTCGAGGCCCACGATGTTCATCACCGCCGCGATGGCTAGTCCGGTGAGGGCGACAAGGATGAAATAGGTGCCGGAATCCTGCAGGTGCACGTACCGGTCGCCGAAGATGTACAGCGCGGTGCTGGCGGCGAAGTACAGGAGTCCAGGGAGGTACGTGAGGTTGGCTCCCCAGTAGGTCCATCCGGTCATGAACCCCGCGAAGTCACCGAAGGCGTGCCGGGTCCAGACGTAGATGCCGCCCTCGTCGGGATAGCGCGACGAGAGCTCGATGACGGTGAAGGCGAGGGGAACAAACAGGGTGAGGGCGGCGACGATCCAGATGACCAGGGCGCTTGGGCCGGCCGCGGCGGCGGTGCCGACCCAGCGCATGCCGAGCACGGCGGTGACATAGAAGAACACGAGATCGCGAACCCGCAGGACCCGGCGGAGCACTGGCTTGCCCGGTGCGTGCGTCATCGTGCCTCCCTATGGAATGTGGTGCTCTCCCGATTGCATCGGCTTGGGTCGTGCCGGTTGGCGCGGGTCCACCCCCGGCCACCAGTTCCACCGTCCCATGAGTTGCATGACCGCCGGCACCAGCACCATGCGGATAACGGTGGCATCGAGGAACACCGCCACGGCGAGCCCGAACCCGAGCAACTGCATCGCCAGCACGTGCGCGAAGGCAAAGACGCCGAATACGAGGAGCATGATCAGAGCCGCGGAGGTGATGACCGACGCCGTGGCGCTGACGCCTTCCATCGTGGCCTCGTCGTTCCGGCCGGTGCGGTCGAAGGCTTCCTTGATCCGGCTAAGCAGGAACACTTCGTAGTCCATGCTCAGGCCGAAGACGACGGCAAAGACCAGCACGGGCACCACCACGAAGATGGCATCGGTGGCGCCATCGAGCCCGAGCACCCGGATGCCGAAGCCCTTCTGGAAGACGAGCACGACGAGGCCGAAGGTGCCGGCGACGGAAAGGGTGTTGAGGAGGATCGCCTTGATGGGAATGAGCACCGAGCGGAAGGCGATGGCCAGCATGATGCCCGTGGCGCCGAGGATCAGCGCTACCAGCAGCGGGAAGCGGGCCAGCAGGTCGTTCTGGAGGTCCACGTTGGTGGCGTGGAAGCCGCCCACGAGGATCCTGGCATCGCGGAGTTGCTTCGGCGGGCTGGCCGCGAGCGAGCGCGCGCGCGTGACCAGGCCCATGCCGGTGAGGAGCGAGGTGGTGTCCGCGGGGAACACGTCGATCATTGCGATGCGCGAGTCCTGCCCGAGGTACGTGTCGAGCACGGGATACTGCGCGCGGGCGGAATCGAGGTTGCTGTACAGCAGGGAGTACTTGAGGATCGAGTTCCCCTCGGAGAGGTCGACCATGCTTACCACGTCGCCCACGCGGGGATCGGCGCGCAGCGAATCGGAGAGGCTCTTGAGGCCCCTCAGGTACACTGCTTCGGTGGCCGACCTGCCCGCCGGCAGCTCGACGAGCACGCGCACCGGCACCACATAGCCCATCGCTCCGATGGACTGGAGTACGTTGGCACCGGCACCCGCCTCGGTGTGGGCCGGCCACCAGTGCCGCGCGGGCACGCCCACGCGGATCCACCATGCGGGCAGGCTCAGCACGGCGATGAAAAGTCCGCCGAGGGTCAGCGCGCGCCAGGGATGCCGGTGAAGGGTGCGGGCCCACTTCTCCCAGAGCTGCGGCGAGTGGTACCACGCGAGCTTGCGGGCGAGCCAGCGCGGGCGGTCGATGTTGCGCCCGATGACCGCGAGGAGCGCGGGCAGCAGGGTGACCGACAGCAATACGGCCGATCCCACGACGATGAGGCCGCCGATGCCGACACTCCGTGTTTCCACCAGGGGCGTGAAGATGAGCGCCCCGAAGCCGACCACCACGGTGAGTCCCGAGGTGATGACGGCGCCACCGGCGGTGAGGATCGTATTCACCGCGGCGTCGCGGCGGGAGGATCCCCGGCTCATCTCCTCCCGGAAGCGGGTGACGATGAGTAGCGAGTAGTCGATGCCCACGCCGAGGCCGATCATCGTGGCGATGGACAGGACGAAAATCGACATCGGCGTGATCTTCGTCAGCAGGCCGACGATGGTGAGCGAGACCGAGATGGTGAGCGAACCGATCAGCAGGGGAAGGGCCGCGGCCACGAGCGCGCCGAACGCCAGCACGAGGATGATCAGGGTGAGCGGCAGGAGCTGGAGTTCGCCGCGGCGGGTTTCCTTCGTGCTCAGGGTGCGGGTATCCACGTCCAGGGCGGCGCGGCCGGTGAGGAGCGAGCGGTACCGCTCCCGGTCGGCGAAATGGCGCAGCGTTTGCTGCACGGTGTCCCGGATGGACTGCACCATCATGGCGGAGGTGTCGCCCGAGGTGGTCCGCAGGGCGATCACCATCGCGGTGGTGTGGTGGTCGGCGCTGATGAAGGGGCGGCCGGGCGCGTCCCGCCAGGTTACGACCTCGCGGATCTCGGGCTGGCGCCGCAGCGTCGCGACGATGCTGTCGAACACGGCGCCGGGGCGCCCGGAGTCGACCGCCGACGGTGCCTGGAGGGTGAGCGCGAAGGTCTCCCCAAGTGGAGCGGCGAAGCGCGTCCGGATGAGGGCGCTGACTTCGTCGGCCTCTGTGACCTTGAACGATCCGCCGCGTGCGCTCAGAAGTTCGGGCGTTCTGGGAGCGCGGAGCGTCGCGTAAGCGCCCAGGATCGTCCACAGGACGATGACGATCCAGCGCCGACGAATCAGCGCGCGCGCGAGGGGGAGCATGGGTGGCTCAATCCTAGACGGGGCGAATCCTTGACGCCAGCGCCGATGCTGCCAATCCGGCGGGTTCGCGGGCATAATTCACGGACCATGCTGCAACGCATCGTCTTGCCGGCGGTCACGCTGCTGCTCCTCGTGCTCGTGATCGCGGATCGAGTGTCCCGGAGCTGGCCGCAGCGCGCGGAGGCGGGCGCGACGTTCGCCCCCGCTGAGGGCGATACGGGCGCGGCGGCCGACCTCCACTCGGCGCCGGCGGGCGCGCGGCCCTCAGCCACCCCATCATCATCATCGGTCGGGCCGTTGCCCCTCTCGCCGGCGGAGCACCTTGCCCGCCTGGCTGTGCGGCGGCAACTGTCCGAGGAAGGCCGCGACACGTATCTCGACTCGATGCTCCTGAGCACCGACTCGGTGGTGCGGCGGTGGCCCGACCGCAGCGGGAGGGCGCTGCGCTTTGCAATGGTGGTTGACGGCGCGCCGCAGGATTACGCGCCGCGAATGGCCGACGCGGCCCGGGACGCCTTCAGGGTATGGCAGAGCACGGGTGCCGGCGTGAGCTTCGTCGAGTCACCCGACACGGCGGGCGCCGAGATCACGGTGCGGTGGGTGGATCACTTCGAGTACGACCGCGTGGGCCAGACGGACCTGGCGTGGGACCAATATGGCCGCGTGCGACGGGCCTATATCACGCTGGCCATTCGAACGAGCACGGGCACGATGCTGCCCGACCCGGCTCTGGCCGGCGTCGCAATGCACGAGGTCGGCCACGCCGTGGGCTTGCCGCACTCGGCGGACTCGCTGGACATCATGTTCCCTTCCACGCATGCGCGCCAGCCATCCGACCGCGACCGCCGCAGCGTCCTGCTCCTCTACCGCCTGCCGCCGGGTCCGGTGCGCGAGCTGAAGGCCCCCTGATCAACGGCGTGCGTGGCGTTCCTGAGCGTCGAGTGCCCCACACCAGGCGCAGGCCAGGCGCGACCGGACGGTGCGTGCGCCGAGATCTCAGGTATCTGGCGGTGATGCTGCTCGGAGCCGGCCTGCCTTTGGGCTCCGCACCACTGGCGGCGCAGACACTCGATGCGGTCAACCGCGCGGCGACGCGGGGCGTGACGCGTCGGGTCTATCCGGGCGCGGTGGTAGTGGTGGGCCGGCTGGATACGACGCTGCTCAGCCGCGGCTACGGGCGGCTCACGTGGCGTGCGGGCGCCGCGCGGCCGTCGCCCGAGAGCACGCTGTGGGATGTGGCGAGCCTGACCAAGGTGGTGGCCACCACGGGCGTGGCGGCGCGCTTCGTGGACCGCGGAATCCTCGACCTCGAGACGCCGGTGGCGCACTACCTGCCGGCGTTCTCCGGGGGACAGAAGCCACTCGTAACGGTGCGCATGCTGCTCGACCATACCAGCGGCCTGCCGCCGTTCCTTGCGCTGTGGGAGGTCTCGTCCTCGCCGGGCGACGCGATTGCGCGTATCTGTGTCGAGCCGTTGCGCCGGCCGCCGGGAACCGCGGCGGAGTACAGCGACCTCAATGCGATCCTGCTTGGGGTCATACTGGAGCAGGCCGGGGGGGCGCCACTCGACGTGCTCGTGCGGCGGGAGGTGATAGAGCCCCTTGGCCTCGCGCACACCAGCTTCGACGTACAGCCATCGGCGCGCGGCCTCGCGGCGCCCACCACGTCGCAGGGACGGATACGCGTCGGCACCGTGAACGACCCGAACGCGGCCTTCCTGGGCGGGGTGGCAGGTCATGCGGGCCTCTTCTCCACCGCGCCCGACCTGGCTCGGGTGGCGCGCGCCTGGCTCGGGCAGGGTACACTGGATGGGGTGACATGGCTGTCGGCGGGCACCGTCCGGCGCTTTCTCCAGCCATCGGCGGCGAGTGGTACGCGACTGCTCGGCTGGGACACGCCCGACACCACCGGACCCGAGCCGTCGTCGTTCGGGCGGCATCCCGATCCGGGCACTTACGGTCACACGGGGTGGACCGGGACCCAGATGTGGCTCGACCCGGAGCGCGACGTCTTTGTCATCTTCCTCACCAACCGGGCCTTTGAGCCGCGGGTGAGGGAGACATTTCAGGCGCTGCGCCGCATCCGGGCAAACCTCGCCGACGCGGTCGTGGCCGCCGTGCCATGTCCCGCCGTGGCGGGGTCGGAGTGCTGAGCGAGCGAGAGCTCAAGTGGAAGGGAGGTACCAGGTGCAGACAGCAGAGAGTGTGCGCAAGGCGCTGCGCGCCGTGAAGGATCCCGAGCTCAACCTCAATATCATCGATATCGGGCTGGTCTACGACGTGACGGTGAGTGACGAGGGCGTGGCGCACATCAACATGACGCTGACGTCGCCCGGCTGTCCGTCGGGCGCCGAGATCATGGAGGAAGCGCGCCGTGTCACCGCCGAGCTGGACGGCATCACGGCCGTGGAGGTGGAGCTGGTGTGGGAGCCTTACTGGACGCCCGAGAAGATGGACCCGAGGGTCAAGGCGTTCCTGGGTTACTGACGGGCTCGGGCAGTGCCGCGAGGAGGTCGGTGCCGATCTCGGCGACCTGCCAGCGGCGGACTGAAGGGATGTCGGCCATGTCCTTGAGGGTCGATGGATTGGCGCGCGCGATCGCCTCGAGCGTTCCGTTGGGACAGAGCACGCCGGGCTGCAGGGGGTAGCGTGCCGCGAGGCGGTTCCGCACCAGCTTGAGTCGCTCCAGGCGGGCGTCGAGCGCGGGATCTGTGGCGCGACGGGGTGGCCGCTCGATTCGTGGCAGCTGGCCCTCGGGGAGGGCAAGCGCCTCCTCTACCGCGGCAAGGAGCTGGCGGCCGCGCCGCTCGGCCTGATCAGGGCCGATACCGGGAATCTTCTTGAGCGCGTCCATGTCCCGCGGCGGCGCCTTGGCCATGGCCAGAATCGGCTCGTTGTTCAGGATCCGGAACGCGGCCCGGTCGAGCCGCTTCGCCTGCTCGTCACGCCACTGATACACCGACCGCAGCACCGCGAGCTCGCGGGGCTTGAGGAGCCTGGCACCCTTGAGCCGAAGCCAGCCTGGCTCCACGTCCTCGGCATCCCAGCGCGACCCCTCCATCACCACGAACTCTTCCTCGGCCCAGGCCAGGCGCCCCAGTTCAATCAGCCGGCTGCGCATGATGTCCCGCAGCTCGGCGAGATGCCTGGTGTCGGTCGCCGCGTAGGCGAGCATTTCCTCCGACAGCGGGCGGATCGACCAGTCGGCTCGCTGGAAGCGCTTGTCGATACGAAGCTGCAGGTACTTCTCGAGGAGCGCGGCGAGCCCGATGCCAGGCTCGTCGAGGAGCTGGGCGGCCACCCGGGTGTCGAAGAGGTGGGTGGCCTGGAAGCCGAACTCCTGGTGGAGGAGGCGCAGGTCGTAGTCGGCATCGTGGAACACCACCTCGATGCCCGGGTCGGCGAGCATGGCGCCAAAGGCCGAGAGATCAGGCACGGCAAGCGGGTCCACCACCACGGTCTCCTCGCGCGAGGAAAGCTGCAGGAGGTAGACGCGGTCCAGGTATTTGTGGAAGCTGGCAGCCTCGGTGTCGACTGCCACCAGACCGGTGGCAGCGAAGCGGGGCATAAGCCGGTCGAACGATGCCTGATCCGCAATCAGCATGTTGTCGGCCGAAGCCGGGGCGGACGAGGAGTTACGGGAAGGCACGCCGGAAAATTGGGCTAGGCCGGTCCGTGCGGCAACCCTGCACCAGTCAAACGCTTAGAAGAGCCACTTGAAGGGCCGTGCGATGCGTCAGTTACAGCCACTGTCGCGTTAATGACGAGATAGTGTCGTGATAGTAGTGCTATATAACTGTGCCGCGAGCCGGACTAGCATGTGGCCACGACGGCTTTCGTCATTCGCGCTGGGACACCTGCTCGAGCCCCGCGGCAACCTCGTCCAGGGCCTTGCTCAGCACCTTGAAGAACTCGGCGTCGGGTTGTGGGGTGCCGCCCATGGCGGCGTCCAGCTGGAGCTTCCGCGCCAGCCGCGCGGCGTGGCGGATGTAGTCGGTGGGTGGCTTCATTGGGTGCGTTGGGTTGGGGGTTGAGGGTCGAGGGTCCAGAGTTGAGGAATGCTAACCCGGGCGTACCTTCCACCATGGCCGTCCCCGAAATCGACATCACCGTCTATCCCGACGAGTGTGACGCATTTGGTCACCTGAACCAGGCCTCATTCCTGAGCCTGTTCGAGCGCGCGCGCTGGGAAATGCTGGCGCGCGGTCCGGGCATGGACGTGTTCACGGTTCAAGGCGCCTGGCCGGCGGTTCGCAAGACGGCCATCGACTATCACGCGCCGGCCTTTCCCGGCGACGTGCTGCGTTTCCACCAGGCCCTCACCCATCATGGCCGCACCAGCTTCACGATGCGGCAGACGGCGCGCCGGGTGAGCGACGACCGGCTCATAGCCACAGCGGAGTTCGTGTTCGTGTGCATCGATCGCGGCGGTCGCCCGACCCCCGTGCCGCCCGACCTGGGGCAGTTCCTCACCACGCGCCCGCTCGAGCCACCGGGGGTGCAGCGCATGACGGTGAACGGGGTGAGCCTGGCGGTGGAGGTGAG
>JAGGAG010000114.1 GCA_017889745.1 Gemmatimonadota bacterium
ATAGTACACCTGCATGGAACTCGGACTCTGCAGCTTCGTCGAAACCTCACCCGATCCGTTGACCGGGAAGTTGATCAGCCCGGAGCAGCGGCTCCGCGACCTCATGGAGGAAGCCGAGCTCGCCGACCAGCTCGGGCTGGACGTGTTCGCGATCGGGGAGCACCACCGGCCCGATTTCGTGGCGTCGGCGCCGGCGGTGGTGCTGGCGGCGATGGCGATGCGCACCAGGCGGCTGCGGCTTACGAGCGCGGTGACGGTGCTGAGTTCCGACGACCCGGTGCGGGTGTTCCAGGAGTTTGCGACGGTGGACCTGCTGTCGGGCGGCCGGGCGGAGATCATGGCGGGGCGGGGCTCGTTCACGGAATCGTTTCCGCTCTTCGGCTACAGCCTGGACGACTACGACGACCTCTTCGCCGAAAAGCTGCAGCTGCTGCTCCGGATACGGGAGAGCGTGGAGGTGACCTGGAAGGGGCGACACCGCCCGGCGCTCAACGGCGAGGGGGTGTATCCGCGGCCGGTGCAGCAGCCGCTGCCGGTGTGGATCGCGGTGGGCGGGAATCCGCCTTCGGTGGTGCGGGCTGCGACCCTGGGCCTGCCGATGGCGCTGGCGATCATCGGCGGTGCGCCGGAGCGGTTCGCGCCCCTGGTGGAACTGTATCGCGACTCGGCGCGGAAGGCGGGACACGATTCCGCCTCGCTGGCGCTCAGCATCAACACGCATGCGTTCGTGGCCGACACGTCGCAGCAGGCGGCCGACCGCTTCTATCCCTCATATGCCTACGTGATGTCGAAGATCGGGCGGGAGCGCGGCTGGCCGCCGATGAACCGGGCGCAGTACGAGGCGCTCCGGTCGCCGCGCGGGGCATTGGCGGTGGGAAGCCCGCAGGAAGTGATCGACAAGATCCTCTTCGAGCACGAGCTGTTCGGCCACCAGCGCTACCTGGCGCAGATGAGCGTGGGCACGGTTCCGCACGACCAGATGATGCGCTCGATCGAGTTGTTCGGGACGGTGGTGGCGCCGGCGGTGCGGCGGCACACGATGGCCCCCGCGGCTCCCACCACCGCATGACGCCGCGCACGTACGAGGTGGTGCTGTACGGCGCGAGCGGGTTCACCGGTCGCCAGACGGCGGCGTACTTCGCGGCGCACGCCCCTTGGGGCCTGCGCTGGGCCATCGCGGGCCGCGATCGCGGCAGGCTGGAGGCGGTGCGCCGTTTGCTGCCCGCCGGACATGCGGTGGATGTCCTCGTGGCCGATGGCGCCGACCAGCCGGCGATCGACGCGATGGTGGCGAGCACCCGCGTGCTGCTCAGCACCGCGGGCCCCTTCGCCGTGTACGGCAACGGGGTGGTCGAGGCGTGCGTGCGCCTTCGCACCGACTACGTGGACATCACGGGCGAGACGGCGTGGGTGCGGGGCCTCATCGACCGGCATCATGTCACCGCCGCGCGCGACGGCACGCGTATCGTGCCGTTCTCGGGCTTCGACTCGGTGCCTTCCGACCTCGGAACGCTGCTGGTGGTGCGGGAGCTCCAGCGCCGGCATGGTGTTACATGCCAGGAGTCGCGGGCGTATTTCCGCATGTTCGGGGGCCTCAACGGCGGCACGGTGGCCACCGCCATCCAGTGGCAGGAATCGGGCATCAGCGCGCGGATGCGTGATCCCTTCCTGCTGAACCCGCCCGGGAGCTGGAGCGCCGCCGTTGCCGAGCGGAGCCGCGAGGTCGAGGGGCTGCACTTCGATGCGGACCTGGGCGCATGGGTTGGTCCGGGGCTTATGGCGCTGACCGATACGCGAGTGGTGCGGCGCAGCGCCGCGCTCTTCGCCGAGTGGGGCGAGCCCTATGGTCCGGCGTTCGTGTACCAGGAGTACGCGAAGTCCGAGCGGCCGTTCGCGCGCGCCAAGGCGGTGGCGATGGCCACCGCGCTCGGCGCACTCAACGGCGCGCTCGCGCGGCCATGGAGCCGGCGGCTGTTGCGGCCGCTTTTTCCGGCGCCCGGCCGGGGCCCGTCGGAGCGTTCGATGAACCGCGGCTGGTTCCGCTCGGAGCACCTGGCGATTGGCCCGGCGGGTCAGCGGGTGCTCGGGACGATCTTCCACCGGGGCGACCCGTCAAACCGCGCCACCGTTCGGTTCGTGTGCGAGTCGGCCCTCTGCCTGGCGCTCGAACGCGAGTCGCTGCCGGGTGGGCCGGGTCGGGGCGGCGTGCTGACCCCGGCCACAGCACTCGGGATGGTGCTCGCGCGTCGGCTGCAGAACGCCGGAGTGGAGATCAGCGTCTGAGTACCGGTTGCCGGCGCTCGATCGCGGGTGTCCATTTGACTGAGAGGGGCGGCTGTCGGCGCTCGATCGGGGAGTCCCGCCCGGCGCCCGATCTCGCCCACTTATTCTTCAATGGTCACGCACCGGACCACTCCATGACCCTGCTCGGCCTGCACCACGTCACCGCCATCACCGGCGACGCGCCCGTCAACCTGCACTTCTACCGCGACGTGCTGGGCCTGCGGCTGGTAAAGAAGACGGTGAACCAGGACGACGTGTCCGCCTACCACCTCTTCTATGCCGACGCGAAGGGTACGCCCGGCACCGACGTCACCTTCTTCGACTGGCCGCGCGCGGTGCCGCACCGGGCCGGGGTGAGTGACATCTCCCGCATCGGGCTCAGGGTGCCGGCGGGCGCACTCGGCTGGTGGCGGGAGCGGCTGATCGAAATGATCGTGGAGCACGACGAGGTGGCGGACGTGGCCGGCCGGCCAACACTCCACTTCAGCGATCCCGAGGGCCAGCGGCTGGCGCTGGTGGCCACCGACGAGCCGCCGCTGCCACCGGCACCCGTGCCGTGGACGGCAGGTGGCGTGGAGTCGAGGGTTGCGATCCGCGGGCTCGGTCCCATCACGCTCACGGTGCGCCGCGCGGATTCGACGGTGGTGGCACTGACCGAGCTCCTCGGGTTCAGTGCCATCAGCGAGGTGGAGGTGAGCGGCGGCCGCGACCTGGTGCTGCGGCTCGGCGAGGCTGGCGCCGCGGGCGAGTTGCGCATCGAAGAGCGGCACGCCCTGCCGATGATGCGCCAGGGGCGGGGCGGGGTGCACCACGTGGCCTTCCGCACCAGGAACGACGCCTCGCACCACGAGTGGCTCGACCGGCTGGAGCGTGCGGGCGTTCCCAACTCCGGCATCGTCGACCGCTTCTACTTCCGCTCGCTGTACTTCCGCGAACCCAACGGGATCCTGTTCGAACTCGCGACCGACGGGCCGGGGTTTTCCGCCGACGAGCCGGTGGAGAGCCTGGGTGCGCAGCTGGCACTGCCGCCGTTCCTGGAGCCGCACCGTGCCAGCATCGAGGCAGGGCTGGTGCCGCTCAACTCCACCTGACCCGGAGTCACTCATGGTCGTGCTGGTCGTCACGGCGATGATCACGCTGTACGTCATCATCGCCTACAACTCGCTCACCCGGCTCCGGCTGCTCGCCAACGGCGCCTGGGCCGACATCGATGTGCAGCTCAAGCGGCGGCACGACCTGGTGCCGCGCCTGGTAGAGACGGTGAAGGGTCACACCGGCTACGAGCGGGGCACGATCGAGGCGGTGGTGGCCGCGCGGAACCGTGCCACGGCCGCGGCGGGCCCCGCCGCGAGCGGCGCCGCCGAAGGCGAGCTCTCGGGCGCCGTGCGGCAGATCTTCGCGCTGGCCGAAGCGTATCCCGACCTCAAGGCGGGGGAGAGCTTCCTCTCACTGCAGCGCTCCCTCACCGAGATCGAGGATCACATCCAGAACGCGCGCCGCTACTACAACGCGGTGGTGCGCGACCTGAACACGAAGGTGGCGCAGTTCCCCACCAACGTGATCGCCGGCCCGTTCGGCTTCCGGCCGCGCGAGTTCTTCGGCCTGGCCGACGCCTCCGAGGCCTCGGCGCCCGGCATCGAGTTCGGCCGCCAACCGTGAGGCGAGCCTGGCTCGTGGCTCTCGCGGCCATCGCCGTCACCACGCCGGCGGCGGCACAGCGCACGCTCGCCATCGCCAAGTTCGAAGCGCACATCGTCGTGAATAGCGACGGCACCGTCGACGTGACCGAGATGATCACCGCACGGTTCAAGGGTGAGTGGAACGGGATCTACCGCACCGTGCCGGTGGACTATCACACGCCCCAGGGGTTCAACTGGTCGCTCCGGCTCAGCGAAACGTCGGCTACCAGCGACGACGGAGCACCACTCAGGCTCGAGAGCAGCCGGACGGGCCACTACCAGAAGTTCAAGATCTGGGTGCCCGGCGCCAAGGATGCCACACGTACCGTCTGGCTGCACTATCGCGCCACTAATGGCCTCCGGTTCTTCGACGATCACGACGAGCTGTACTGGAATATCACCGGGGACGAGTGGGATGTGCCGATCGAGTCGGCCACCGCGGAGATCACGCTCCCCGCGGGTGCTGCGGGTGTCCGTGCCATCGCGTTCAACGGCGTGTACGGCGGCACGGCCAGGGATGCCAAGGTGAAGATCGTTGGAGACACTGTCCTGGTACGCATGCCGAAGGCGCTCGGCTTCCACGAGGGCATCACCGCCGTGGTGGGGTGGGACACCGGGCTGGTGGCGCGCCCGACGCCGGTGCAGAAGGCGAGCGGCTTCCTTGCGGTGAACTGGCCGCTGCTGCTGCCGCTGCCGGTGCTCCTCGGCATGCTCGTGCTCTGGTGGAAGCGGGGCCGGGATCCGCGGAAGCGCCCGGTGACGGTGCAGTACGAGCCGCCGGAGGACGTCACCCCGGCCGAAGCCGGGGTGCTGCTGGACGAGCGGGCGGACGTGCGGGACGTGATCGCGACGCTGGTGGACATGGCGGTGCGCGGCTTCATCCGGATCGAGGAGCGGGAGGAGCCGAGACTCTTCGGGCTGTGGACGGAGAAGGAGTTCGTGTTCCACCGGGTCAAGCCGCGGGACGAATGGCGGGGGCTCGACCGGCACGAGCAGCTGCTGCTCGAGGGGCTCTTCGACGAACATGGCGACTCGGTGGAGCTCTCCGACCTCAAGAACGAGTTCTACCGGAGCATGGGGCCGATCCGGACCGCGGTGACGCAGCGGCTGGTGGACAGCGGCTACTATCGCGCGGACCCGGCGACGGTGCGGAACCGCTGGCGGTTCGGCGCGATCTTCCTGGGGTTCGTCACCTTCGCGGCCGGCGGTGTGATGGGTGCCAGGTTCGGGTTCACCCCCCTGCCGTTCATGATCGCGGGCGTGCTCATCGCACTGATCGTCGGCATCCTCGGGCACCTGATGCCAGCGCGGACGGTGCCCGGCACGCGCACCCTCGAGCAGGTGCTGGGCTTCGAGGAGTTCCTGTCCCGGGTGGAGAAGGAGAACTATGCGCGCGTGGCGAAGACGCCGGAGATGTTCGAGCGTTTCCTGCCATACGCGATGGCATTCGGGGTGGAGCGGCAGTGGGCCAGGGCGTTCAAGGACATCGTCAGGGAGCCGCCGCGCTGGTACACCGGCGGAAACGTGACGGGCTTCGATGCCGGCAGCTTCACGGGGCGCATGAGTGCCCTGTCGAGCCGCGCCGGGAGCGCGATGACCTCGTCCCCGCGGAGTTCGGGTGGATCGGGGTTTGGTGGCGGGGGGTCGTCGGGCGGTGGGTCGGGGGGTGGGGGAGGAGGGGGGTTTTGAGCCTGCTCCCGCAATTCCGCCCTGCGCTCCTCTGCCTGCTGCTCGTTGCCGGCCGGGTCATGGCGCAGCAGCCCGGTGAGATCCATCCGGACTCTGTCGCGAACATCGTCGCGCAGTCCAACAATCCGCTCGCGCCGCTCTCGGGTGTCAACGTCAACGAGTACTACGCATCCAGCCTCTACGGCAGCGACGCGGTCGCGAACACGCTCAACCTGCAGACCGTGCTGATCCCGCGGCAACGGCACTTCAAGCTTTACCACCTGCTCCGGACAACCCTGCCGGTGCTCACCGTCCCCGACGGCCAGGGCAGCTATGCCTCCGGCCTCGGCGACCTGGTGATCCAGGACGCCTTCAGGTTCTCCAAGGACGGGGCGAAGACGGAGTGGGGCGTGGGGCCGCTCCTGGTGCTGCCGACCGCCACTGCGGACCAGCTGGGCGCGGGCAAGTGGCAGGCCGGGGCGGCGATCATCGTGGTCCGTACGCTCGCGGGAGGCAGCGTGGTCGGGTTCGATGCCACCTGGCAGGCGAGCTTTGCGGGTAGCGACGACCGGCCCAACACCAACCAGGCCACCTTCCAGCCCACCATCGCGCTCGCGATCGGCCGCTCCGGCTTCTACATCTCCTCCTCACCGATCTGGGTGTTGGATTTCCAGAACGACCAGTACTTGATCCCCTTCAGCCTCGGCGCCGGCAAGGTGTTCATGGCGGGGAAGACCATCGTGAACGTCACGATGGAGCCGCAGGTTACGGTGTACCACTGGGGTGAGGGGTTGCCAGCGTTCCAGCTCTTCCTGGGCCTCTCCCTGCAGCGCAGGAAGACACCGAAGTAGCGGGTCGCCATCTGCGGGGTGAAGAGGGAAGAGGAAAGCTGGGGGGAGAGGGACCGTTTGCGTCAGGGTGTGAAGGGCACCGGGGGCGGCTCGGGAGCGGGCTGGTCGACAGCGTGTTTCGGGAATTTCCGACCGCCCCAGCGGTAGATCCAGGTGGCGGCGAGCTGGTTGAAGTCGCTCCCGGTGCGGGTGTAGAGCCCGGTGCTGCCGAAGAGCTTCAGGGCATTGTGGCGACCGATGGGAAAGACCAGGGTGGCGCCCAGGCGCCAGTTCTCCTGGAATTCCGGGCTTTCCACTCCGTTGGTCGTGGTTCGCCCCCCGCCATACAGCGTCCCGCCGAGCGCGCCCCAGATACCGGAACGAAAGGTGTAGACGGCGTTCAGCTGCCCGGAGTAGACGGGTGCCTGCTGGCGTATCAGCCCGTTGTAGAAATCGCCGTTGGTGGTGAAGAACGTCGTGGAGGCGATGAGTTCGAGGATGAGCCGCCCGAACACCTGCGACACGCCGACCTGGGGCCGGAAGGCCCAGCGATGGGCGCCGATGTTGACGAGCTTGGTCGGGTCGTACTGGCCGATGGGAGCGACCACGGCGAGACTGGCGCCAACCAGCAGCTTCTGCTGGTACCGCGGATACTCGCTCAGGGTGAGCGCGGGGGCGCCGATGAAGTTGACGGACACGTTGGCCAGCAGGTCGCCGAACCCGCAGACGTCACGACTTTCCTGGACGCCATTCACCTCTCCAGTCCCGTTCAGGCAGGAGTACGCCGGGACGAGGTTGGCCTTGCCGGACAATCCCCAGAAATCGATCGCGCGAGCGTAGGCGAGGACCGGTCCCTGCACCGTGATGTCGGCGTCCTTGATCGGCAGCGTGGGGTCGACGAGCACACTGCCCCAGCTGTAGTTGTAGCCCCCCACCACGAAGTTCATGCCGACCGGCGTGTTGACGTAGGAGCGGGGGTCGAGGCTCTGCGCGCGCGCGGACGCCGCGATGCCGAGGATCAGGAGCCCGAGCAGGGGCGCGGAGAGAGGGAAGGGGCGCACGGGATGGGAAGTTATGGGGTGGTGCGGAACTACGCCATCGAGGAGGATTAAAGGGGGGCATCAGGTTCGCCAGGCTGGAAGCGGGGTATCACAGTGGCGGCCTCCCGTACGCGGGAGGCGCGTTAACCCGATTTCTCGAGAGAGGTTGCCATGTCACGCACAACTGCCCCCACTCGTTCCGCGCGCCGGCCCCACGCCGCGAACGGTTCCGCTTCCACCAGCACCCGGCTCTTCACCACCAAGAACGACCTGCCCCACGATACCCGGGTCCAGGCCATCGAACTCCTCGGCCAGCGCCTGGCCGACTGCATCGACCTCCAGACCCAGTGCAAGCAGGCGCACTGGAACGTGAAGGGGCCGAACTTCATCGCCCTGCACAAGCTGTTCGACGAGATCAACGAGGAGGTGGAGGACTACGTCGACCTGATCGCTGAGCGGATCGTGCAGCTCGGCGGGGTGGCGGAGGGAACGGCGCGCGCCGTGGCGGCCAAGTCGGGGCTGATCGACTATCCGCTCGCGCTCAGCAGCGGCGAGGAGCATGTGGCCGCGCTTTCGGATTCGCTGTCGGCGTTCGGGCGGACGGCGCGGATGGGCATCGAGGAGATGGACGAGCTCGGTGACGCCGATTCCACGGACATCCTCACCGAGGTGTCACGCGGCATCGACAAGTGGCTGTGGTTCGTGGAGGCGCACCAGCAGCAGCGCAAGGGCTAGCGCGCGGCGGCCACCGGTCCCTGCACGGCGATGAAGGTGGCCTGCACCGCATGGTGACGGGCACGGGATCGCAGCAGGGGCTGGTGCGCCAGCAGCATCGGTTTCCGCATCGCAGTTCTCCGCATCCGGACATGCCAACTTCACCGCCGTCGATCACAGCCATGTGGCGCAACGTCAGGAGCCATGTGTCCGGTCGGCGGAGTATCTTCCAGCGACATCGGCAGGAGGAAGAAATGGAAGACCAGGATCGCAACGCCATCATCGCGGTGGCGCTCATGGCCGCACTCGCGGATGGGAATGCCACGGCCGAGGAAAAGCGCGAACTGCAGTCGGCCATGAGCAAGGCGGGCCTGGCCGACCTCGACGATCTCACGATGCGGATCACGACCGGCCAGCTCAGGCTGCAGGACGTGGCCGCGCGGCTGTCGGGCGAGCAGGCCCGGCGCGAGGCCTACGCGATGGCGGTGCTGGTGTGCGATTCGGACGGGCCGACCAACGCCGCCGAGACGGGGTTTCTTGCCGGGCTCAGGAAGGCGCTGGGGCTCAGCGAAGCGTCGGTCAGCGAGTTCGTCCAGAAGGCGGCCGCGATCAGCAGCGCGTCGGGTGCCGCCACCGGACCGGTGGCGAGC
>JAGGAG010000213.1 GCA_017889745.1 Gemmatimonadota bacterium
GCTGCTGGCTGCCCCAGACAAGCGTGTGCAGCTTGACGGGGAAGCCCTTGGCCTTCGCGAGTGCATAAGCGGCGTCCATTTCGCCCCAGCTCATCACGTCCCGGGTGCCCTCCACGCTGCCCCACTTTCCACCGTTCTCGGGCGTCACCTGGTTCCAGTACGCGGCGAAATTCACCTTCTGGCTGTTGCTGTACGCGCAGCCGAGGAACTTGTCCTGGCCGGTCGCGATCGGGGGACCCGGGGGACAATAGGGCGGTGGGAGCGGTGGGAGCAGCCCTGTCGGGGTGAGGTCGAAATCGTCGATGTAGAACGACGCGTTTCCGTTCTCGTTCGATTCGACGTACAGCGACAGCGACGTGTAGCTGAGGCCGAAGTCGTAGTTTCCGGTCAGGTGCACCCATGCATCCGCGGTCACCCACGTGTTGCCGACGACCGTGATGTAGGACGTGTCGCTGCCCAAGCCCCGCTGGATGCTGACCCGAATTCGGGTGTCCGGCTGGCCCGGTGCGAGCTTCACCCAGACGCTGACGTTGTAGCGCCCCCCTTTGCACATCCAGCCCGCGGCGTTGATCGTCGGCCCATTCCAGGTCGCCGTGCGCCCGGTCGTCAGCAGGCTGTAGGCACCCGTGTGGCTGTCGGCACCCGTCGCGGAGAGCGTGACGCCGCCGCGCGGCCCCCAGCCCTCGGGGGTCCCCGTTTCGAAACTGGTGTGGATGCCCGTCGGGTCCGCAGGATCACAGGTGACCAGGGGGACGACCGTGATGCTGAAGTCGTCCACGTAGAACGAGGCGGTCGCGCTGGCGCTCTCGACGTACAGGACCAGTCCGGTCACGCAGGAGGGCACGCTGTAAGTGCCCTGGAGTGTCACCCATCCTGCGTCCGTGGCGCCGGTTGCGGTGGTCGCCGCCACGCGATCGTACGAGGTGCCGTCCGCCGTTGTGCGCTGCACCGTCATGGCCAACTGTGTCGGCAATTGACCGGCGACAAGCCGCGCCGAGATCCTGAACTGATAGATGGTGCCCGGCGTCAGCATCGGGAGCAGGTCGAGGCTCGGCCCATTCCAGCCCGCCGTGCGGCCGGTCGTCTTGAGGCTGCGAGTGCCCGTGCTGGCCGCTTCCGTGGTGTTGACCAGTGTCACTGGTCCACGTGGCATCCAGCCTTGCGTCGTGCCGTCCTCCCAGCCGTTCGAGACGATCGTCTGGGCGGTCGCCCGGGTCGGGGCGGCGATCTGCAGCAGCACGATGACGCCGAACGCGCACGCGCAGGTCCACGATCGATGGCGTGTGGCGAAGGTTCTCATCGAAGGCTCCTTTCCCGCGGGCGAGACGAGAGCGACGTCGCGGACAAACCTGACGGCGGCCATTCTACGTCCGATCCGCCTCGATGGTTGTGCCTCTATCGAGCCCGGGTGAGCCCTGTCAACGCACCTTAGAAATGTCCCCTTGCCTCGGGGTCGGCGCGCCATGAGCCTCGACGCCACCCGCGCGCATCACGGGTACGGGCACGGCCACGCCCGGTAGTCAGTTCCGCACCTGGGGCGGCCGATCGCCTCGACCCGGTGCCGCCCCCGGCACCGGGCATCCGGCGGTCAGAAGTCGTTGTCGAACAGCACGGTCTCGGTTTCTCGACGAGGTGATCGGCAGTCCTCGATACGCTCCGCTGTACCCGCCTGGAATGGACCGAGTGGGCGCTCCTTGGTGTCGGACGTGGTGCGCGGCCAGTGGAACCCCGGCGAGGTGGACCGCATCATCCTCAATACCGCGATGCGTGACGGGCGCGGCGCAGGCGGAAGCCGGGAACGTGGACGTGCTGCGCGCCGCGTGGAATCGCGAGTGGTTCGACGAGTTGGCGAGCGCCCCGTTCTCGGCCCACGACGACCAAGCGGACAGCGCGGCCGGCGCGTTCACGGAACTCGCCCTCGGCAAGCACGGCGGCGGGGCGGTTCGGCTCGCGGGCTGGTAGAACGGGGTGCCCTCGACGCGATCACGCCTCCGCCGCTCCCCTACTCGACGCGCCCCTACGCGCCTTCATGAGCGCGGTCGGCCGGGCCGAGTTAACGTAGCCCCCGCTCTCAGACGCCGTGAGCGCCCCCTCCGAGCCCATACACAGCCAGGACGCCGGGCAGGCGCTGACGACGCCTCAGAAGCGGAAGCCCACGAGGAACAGGTAGGTCCGGCTCTTGATCACGGGGTCCTCGCTGGTCGCGTCGGCCGCCAGGTTGGTGAGGCCCTCACTCCAGCGGGCCTCCAGCAGCAGCGGCCCCACCTCGATGCCCCCTCCAAACACCATCGCGAACTCGAAGTTCTCCACGTCCTCCGAGACGTCCTGTTCGCCGGACTGCTCTAACAGGCTGGCGGCCACCTTGGTGCTCAGCTGGAAGTCGAACGACGGCCCCGCGAACACGTAGCCCCGGAGCCCCTTCCCGAAGGTGTAGCGCGCAAGGACTGGCACGTCGATGTAGTCGGCCTTGTACCGCAGGTCCGCCGACATCGAACCGTCAGAGAAGTCGATCTTCACGCCCTTCTGGGTGTACAGCACCTCGGGCTGGACCGAGAAGCCGCTGCCGAACCTGATGGCGATGAAACCACCCGCTGCGAAACCCGCCCGCAGCGACGTGTTGCCCCCCTCGTAGATCTCGTCGGCGAACTTCGGAACGTCGCCCAGCGAGAGGCCGCCCTTCACGCCGCCGCCAATCTGCTGGGCCGCGGCACCGAAAGGCAGGGACGCGATGACCGCTGCCGTCGTGACAAGTACCCGGATCGACATGGAGTGGCCTCCCTTGTGCCTGCCGTCGGCACATGCTCGGGGACGTGCTTGGGTGCGGCCCCGGGCCCGACCACGGCGCCGCCCGGCCCGAACCCCAATTTCCTTGTACTTAATGTCAGCCCGGTGCCAGGCGCTGTCAAGCCAGCGCGGGGATTCAGGCGTCCCGGCGCGAAGAATCCGTATCAATCGGGCGACACAGCTGGCGCCGTCCGACGGCCTCCGGTCAGGTGTCGCAGGCGCGATGGACTTTCCCGTCGCTGTTGCGGTGAGCGGCATGGATTATAGGAAGCATTAGCGGGGTCTCCGCTCGCCTGCCGCTCGCGAGTTAACGTAACCGCCGCGCTATCGGACGCCGTGGGCGCCCCCTCCGAGCCCAGATACAGGGCTGACTATGGGTGCTGCGCCGGAGTTGTCAACGACATTCACGCTGACATTCGCGCTGACCCTCCTCAGTTGCAGCGCGTGCGGCTCGTACGACCGTCGTCCGCACACCGATCGGGCGGACCTC
>JAGGAG010000214.1 GCA_017889745.1 Gemmatimonadota bacterium
GGGCAGACGTTCGAGGTAGTCGACGGCGGTCATGAGCGGCCCAACCTCCAGTACGAGGTCTTGGCCGTCTCCCGCCCCGAGAAGATGGGGCTCATCCATCGGATCCTCGAAAGAGAGCTGGCGAGCCCGGGTGGCGGAGCGATCGTGTTTGCCGCCCGGCGCAAGAGTGCCGAGGAGATCGCTGGGTTTCTCAAAGACATGGGCTGGGTCTGCGCGCATTTTCACGCGGGCCTGGATGCCAGCCTCAAGAAGGAAGTCCAGCAGGCCTTCATCGCCGGCGACCTGCGGGTGATCGTCGCCACCAATGCCTTTGGCATGGGGGTGGACAAGCCCGACGTGCGCGTCGTGATCCACGCCGAGATCCCGGGCTCGCTCGAGAACTACCTGCAGGAGGCTGGCCGAGCTGGCCGGGACCGCCAGGATGCGCGCTGCATCCTGCTGTTCGACGAGGAGGACGTCGAAACCCAGTTCGGCTTGTCGGCGCGCTCGCGCCTGTCGCGCCAGGACATCCCGATGCGGACACCAAGGTTCGCACGGCGCTGGCGTGGCTGGAGCGCGCCCGCTTTCTGCAGCGCGATGAGAATCACACCCGGGTATTTCCCGGGAGCCTCAAGGTCGGGTCGATCGAGGAGGCGACCACCAAGCTGGCGCGTGCCGACCTCTCCGAAGCGGTGCGCAATAAGTATCTGGACTTACTCTCGCTGTTGATCAACGCCCCGGCGGACGAGGGCATCAGCACCGACGAGCTGATGCTGGCACTCGGTTTGACCGCGGAGGAATGTATCCGCAGCCTGCACCAGCTCGAGCAGCTGGGCGTCTTGACCAATGACCTCGCGCTGACCGTCCTGCTGCGCAAAGGGGTACAGGACCCCTCGGCAGAGCGCTTACAGCGGGTGGTAGCCGTGGAGGCCGCGCTCCTCCAACTCTTGCCCGAGCTGGCGCCAGACGCCAGCGATGGGGTCTGGCAGGACATGAACCTGCGGGGGGTGTGCCAGGAGATCCGCGAACGAACCGGCCAACCGGTCATTCCGGAGCAGTTGCTGACGCTGATGCGGTCCCTGGCGCGACCGTTCGGGGAAGAGTCATCCGCCCGGCGTGCCATGTTCGATGTGCGGGTCTTGCACCGGGAGGTGCTACGCGTCCGGCTGCTACGAACCTGGACCAACATTCAGGAGATTGCACAACGGCGGCGTGCCGTTGCGGGTGTGTTGCTCGAGGCATTGCTGCGCAAGCTGGCTCCGGACCTGCGCGGCGTCGATCTTCGGGTGGAATGCAAGCTGGGGGAGCTGACCGCAGCGCTGCACGCCGACCTGGTAGTTGGACCCACGGTGCGGGATGACGTGACAGCTATCCACTCCGGATTGCTGTATCTGCACGACAATGGGGTGCTGATCCTGGATCGGGGCAAGACGGTGTTTCGGGCGGCCATGACGATCCAGGTCTACCCGGAGGAGCGCACGCGGCGGTTCACGGTCGCCGATTTTGCGCCGCTCAGCGAGCACTACACCGAGAAGAACTTCCAGATCCATGTCATCCATGAGTACGCACGGCTAGGGCTGCAGAAGCTCTCGGATGCCGTGGCGTTCGTGCTGGCGTACTTCACGCTGCCCAAGCTCGAGTTCTTACGGCGCTATTTTGCGCAGCGCCGCGACATGCTGGAGCGGGCGACCACTGAAGAGTCTTACCAGCGGATCGTCGAGGACCTCAAACATCCCATCCAGCAGATGCTCGTCTCGGCAAAGCCGGAGAGTAATCGGCTGATCCTGGCCGGGCCCGGGTCCGGCAAGACGCGAGTGATCGTGCATCGCGTCGCTTACCTGGTGCGCGTGCTGCGGGAGGCGCCGGACACGCTGCTCGTCCTGGCCTTCAATCGGTCGGCCGCGTGGGAGATCCGCCAGCGCCTGCGGGCACTGATCGGCAGCGACGCGGTGGGTGTGACAGTGCTGACCTACCACGCCTTGGCGTTGCGGCTGACCGGCACGAGTCTGGCGTCACTGGGCCAGCACGGACAGGAGGTGGATTTCGACCAGATCCTCGATGATGCCATCGCCTTGCTGGAACAACCCGCCGGCGAGGCATCTGCAGCCACCGAGGTGGATGAGCTGCGGGAGCGCCTACTGGCGGGCTACCGCTACATCCTGGTGGATGAGTATCAGGATATTGATGCCAAGCAGTACGCACTGATCAGTGGGCTCGCCGGGCGGCGCCTTGCGGACCCTGACGCCAGGCTCACCCTCTTGGCGGTCGGTGACGACGATCAGAACATCTATGCCTTTCGCGCCACCAGCAACGAGTTCATCCGGCGCTTCGAGCAGGACTATCAAGCCGGGATCGAGTACCTGGTCGAGAACTACCGCTCGAGCCAGCACATCATCGAGGTCGCCAATGCGGTGATCGCCGACAACGGTGGGCGTCTAAAAGCCGATCACCCCATCCGCATCAACCATGCCCGAGCCGCAGCACCGCGAGGCGGGCGGTGGGAGGTTCTCGACTCCGTAGGGCAGGGGCGAGTGCACGTGATGCGGGTTCCGGACGATGCCGTGCCGCAGGCCCAGGTCGTGATGCGCGAAGTCGAGCGGCTCAAGGCCCTCGATCTGGCGTCGGACTGGTCGGACTTCGCCATCCTCGCCCGCACGCGCGCGACACTCGAGCCCGTGCGCGCCTGGTGCGAGCTACGCGGGGTGCGCTACACGGCGCCCGACAGCGACGCTGCCGGGCAGCCGAAGTTGAGCCAGACCCGGGAAGGCCGCGCCCTCGCCGTCCTTCTTGGGGGCAGACCCCACCACCGTATCCGTCCTGACGGGCTGGCGCGCTGGCTCCGAAGGCAGTATCCGTGGGGTGATACCAAAAACCCCTGGGCTGAGCTCTTAGCTCAGTTCACTGCCGACTTTGCGGCGTCATGGGGTGCAACGGCGGTGCCGCGGGGGCTGGTCCTTGATGCGCTGTACGAATTCGGAGTAGAGGCACGCCGGGTGGAGAAGGGCAAACTGACGATTGCCACGGTGCACGGTGCCAAGGGCCGCGAGTTTCGGCACGTGGTGATCCTGGACGGGGGTGACTGGCGCGACTGTACTGACGAGGAGCGACGCCTCTACTACGTCGGCATGACACGGGCTGAGGAGACTCTGACGCTGTGCGAGGCCCATGGGCGGCCGAACCCATTTTCCACGGTACTCGCGGCCGCACCAAGCTGGTACCGATCGGGGCCGACGGGCGCATTGGTCGAGGAACCCCGGCTGCGGTGGCGTTTCCTGACGCTCGGCCTGAGTGATGTCGATCTCAGCTTTGCTGGTCGATGTGGGCCAGCGCATCCAGTTCATGGGCACGTCAGTCGCCTGAGGTACGGGGATCCGCTGCAAATCGTCGGCGAGAACGGTGGTACGGCCATCAAGACTGCCGATGGCATGACTGTCGGCCGGTTATCCAAGCGATGCGAGTTGCCACCGGGACGGGTCGTGCAGGCGTCAGTTGCGAGCGTGGTCTACCGGGCCCGGGCCATGACGACGGATCCACGCTATCTACCCGGCTTGCGGGTCGACGAGTGGTGGGTGGTGCTGCCGTTGATCGTGGTGGC
>JAGGAG010000215.1 GCA_017889745.1 Gemmatimonadota bacterium
CAGCGTGGAACCCGCCGGAATAGTCGTCCGTGAACGAGTTGATCGCCGCTCCGCCGACCACCCCGGCGGAGACCAAGGCCGCCCACCAGACATGCGGCTCGGCGGCCCCGGCGGCCGGGGTGGCGTCGGGGCAGTCGGTGAGCCCGAGGTCGGTTTCCAGAGCCCACGGTGGGACGGCGAGACGGTCGATGTCCGCTGGCCCAGGCAACTCAGCTGGCACCGCATCGAGTGGGTCTGATTCCGGCTGAGCGGTCAGAGAGAAGTGCCGGTCGTGCGTTGGCTCGGCCGTCGCCTGACCGCCAACCGCCAACACGAGGACGAGCAGGAGGGCTGAGCCGAGCCGGGGCCGGCGAGCTGCCAGACTGTTTCGCCGGGAGGGGGTGCGACGCAATGCAGACGCCCCTGTGCGCAGACAGGAGCTGGTATGTTGGAGGCGTCGTTCCAAAACAGCGTGTGCCCCACGCGCGGGGATGCATCGCAATGTCGCGTTGTGCGCGCAAGTGTGCCCCGTCCATCGCTGCGAAGGCCAATGGGGCGTGCGGGGGCTCCGGCCTTGTTACACGGCGATTTTCCTCACCTCGACGCGGGTGTCGCGGTCGTTCTGGCTCGGCTGCAGGGCAACAGGTAGTCGCACGCCTTCGCGCTCGAGCTCATGTGCTAGCGGTAGTGTCCGAAATGCCGGCGAGCAGCCCGATCTCTGACCGATGTCAGTAGGGCCGGGTTTCAAACTCGCCCCTGCGGGGGCATCGCGGAGCACGTTCGACACCGCGAGACGTGGTAAGGTCACTCCGGCGCGCCGCGCCGATGGGACAACAGCGAGGGAGAATCATGCGAGCTATCGTATTCGACACACCGGGACGTGAAGAGGTCCTCAAGCTGGCGGAGGTGCCCGCGCCCAAGCTCGGGCCGGACGAGATCCGCATTCGTGTGCGGGCCACGGCGGTGAACCGCGCGGACCTGCTGCAGCGGCAGGGGATGTATCCCCCGCCGCCGGGGGCGTCGGAGCTTCTGGGCCTCGAATGTGCCGGGGAGGTGATCGAGATCGGGCCCGGCGTGACGGACTGGCACGTCGGTGACCGGGCGATGGCCCTGCTCGCCGGCGGCGGCTACGCCGAAGAGGTCGCCGTACATCACGGCTCGGCAATGCCCGTGCCGGAGGCGCTGAGCTTCGAGGAGGCCGGCGCGCTGCCCGAGGTGTATCTGACGGCCTTTCTGAATTTGTTCCTCCTCGGGGAGATCGCGGAAGGCCAGAGCGCGCTGGTGCACGGCGGCGGGAGCGGCGTCGGCACCGCGTCGATTCAACTCCTGCGCGAGAGCGGTGTGAAAGTCATCGTGACGGCCGGCAGTGCCGCCAAGTGCCAGCGCTGCCTCGACCTCGGTGCCGACGTGGCGATCAATTACCGCGAGGGGGATTTCGCCGCCGCCGCACGTTCGGCCACTGGTGGCCGCGGCGTGGACGTCGTCCTCGACTCCATCGGCGGAAAGTACCTGGCGTCCAACCTCGACAGCCTCGCCGTGGGCGGGCGCCTGGTGATCATCGGCCTGATCGGTGGGGCGCAGGCGCAGATCAACCTCGCTGCGGTGCTGATGCGGCGCCTGCGCATCATCGGGTCCACCCTGCGCGCCCGGTCGGTTGCCGAGAAGGCCGAGATCGTGGCGCACTTTCGCCAGCGCTTCGGGCCGGCCATCGCAGCCGGTCGCGTGAAACCGATCGTCGACTGCGTGTTGCCGCTGGCCGAAGCGGCAGAGGCGCATCGCATCATGCAGGCGAGCACGCACTTCGGGAAGATCGTGCTGCGCGTGTGAGGGCGAGCACGGGGCTTGTCAGCGCGCGCCTTCGCGACCTAGAGTCGGCCCCGGCACCAAGCAGGAGGAACGACAGCATGCCCATGCCATTGGACGGCATCCGCGTCATCGACTGGACGATCTGGCAGCAGGGGCCGGTGTGCTCGGCCATGCTCGGCGACCTCGGGGCCGAGGTCATCAAGATCGAGGACCGGGTGACGGGCGACCCAGGTCGCGGGCTGATCCGCGCCTTCGGTGTCGATCTCAGCGACCGGCCCAACTTCTATTTCGAAGTCACGAACCGCAACAAGAAGAGCCTGACGCTGGACCTCAAGAAGCCGCAGGCGCTGGAGATCATGTACGCGCTGATCGCCCGATCGGACGTCTTCGTCCAGAACTTCCGCTTCGGCGTGGCCGAGCGGCTGGGGCTCGGGTACCAGACGTTGCGCCGGCACAATCCGAAACTCATCTACGCCAGTGCCACCGGGTACGGTCCCGAGGGGCCGGAGCGCGGGGATCCGTCGTTCGACCAGATGGGCTTGGCGCGCTCGGGCCTCATGCTGGCTTGCGGAGAGCCCGACATGCCGCCCCTGCAAGTGGCGGGCGGCATCGCCGACCAAATGGGAGCGATCATGCTCGCCTACGGGGTGCTGGCGGCGCTGGTGGCACGCGAGCGGCTGGGCGTCGGCCAGGAGGTGGACGCGTCGCACCTGGGGAGCATGATGTGGCTGCAGGGCCTGAGCGTGGGCGCGCGCACCATGATGGGCTTCGCCTTGCCGCGCACCTCGCGCAAACAGGCCGGCAACCCGTTGTGGAACCACTACCGGTGCGGGGACGGGAAATGGATCTGTCTCGGCATGCTGCAACCCGACCGGTACTGGAAGGATTTCGTGCGGGCGCTGGGCCGCCCGGAGCTGGCGGACGACGAACGCTTCGCCGACCTGCGCGCGCGGGCGACGAATGCGGAGGCGTGCATCGACGTCCTCGATCAGGTCTTTGCCACCCGGCCACGCGAGGAGTGGCTGCGCATCCTGCGCGAGGGCGGCGACTTCATCTTCACGGTGGTGAACAGCGTCGATGACCTGCCGGACGATGTGCAGGTGCGGGCGAACGAGTACGTCACCGACTTCGAGCACCCGCACTATGGTCGCACCCAGGTGGCGGGCGTGCCGGTGCGGCTGAAGGAGACGCCGGGATCGATTCGCATTCCGGCGCCGGAGTTCGGGCAACACACCGAGGAGATCCTGACCGAGCTGCTCGGGTACAGCTGGGAGCAGGTCGGGGCCCTCAAAGAGCACGAGGTTATCTGAGGGCGTGCGGCGAGGGGACACCGCGCGCCGGAATCAGTGCGCGGTGAATCCGCCGTCGATCACCAGCTCCGACCCGGTGACGTACTTCGACTCGTCCGAGGCGAGGTAGAGCACA
>JAGGAG010000216.1 GCA_017889745.1 Gemmatimonadota bacterium
GCTCGGACGGCTCGATGCCCGGAAACCCCGCCGAGCCGCCCAGGGCAAACGTGAGTTGCAGCGGGAGATCGGAGCCGGCACCGGCCCGGAACAGCGAGCGCACGCCGTATCTTGAGGTGCTCCACGGAAGCTGTACCTGCAGGAACGCCCTGCTGTAGGATGACGTCCAGCTGGCCTCCAGGAACACCCTGCTCGCGTCGAACGCCACGAAGCGCTCCGCCCGCGCCGTGATGCCGCCGGCCTGCCCGTCGGGCACGTCGGGCTCGCCCCAGAGTCGTCCTACCGCACCGAACGCCACCAGCCAGCCGTTGCCAAGCGTGCGGTCGACGCCGGCAAACCCGGTCAAGTCCTTCGTGTCGATCGATTCGAGCTCGGTGCCGTCCTCGGTGTACACCGGGATCCGTTCCAGCCCGCCATTGAGCGTGAGCGCCAGTGCGAGGGTATGCCACCGGTAGCGGAAGTTCTTTCGCAGCCCGAGCAGCGCCTCATCGCGCAGGCCACCCACCTGGATCAGCGAGCTCGATTCGAGTCCGAGCCCCAGCAGGTTGCGATAGACCGCACCCATCCACACCTCGCCGCCCATCACGTTGTCGTACGCGACGCCGCCCGCGGCGTAGAACCGTGGCGCCGGCCGTACCACGGGCGTGAACGACACGCTGTCACCGGTACCGCCCGGGTAGAGCCACACCGCGTCGATGAGCGTGGACTGGACCAGGCGGGCGGTACGCTTCCTCAGCAATGGGTAGGATATCGAGTCGCCCGCGGTCAGCCCGAGGTCGGCCAGCACGCCGACGGCAGGATCCTTCTGCCCCTTGAGCGCGGGATCCTTCTCGCTCGCGGGCGAGATGTGCCCCACATACCGTGGCAGGGTCTCAATCCGGCGGCCCGACCGGTTGAGCGGGTTGAGGCAGGAGACCTGTTGAAAGGCCGAGTCTGCCGTCCTGACCCCCAGGGCCAGAATCTCCGACGCCTTCTCGGGCGCGAAGTCGAGCGTGCTGAACTTCTGCACGTCGAACAGCACGTGGATGTCCTCCGGGCCCAGCTCCCCCAGGGGCTGGTCAGCGAGGTAGTCGAGCAGCCGCGCCGCCACCGCGTCGGGCGAGAGCAGCGGAACCGTGTCCGACTGCGGAATGCTCACGTCCGACACAATGACGCGCGCCGCACCGAGTTCGCGCGCGACCCCCACCGGGACGTTGGCCGCCAGGGCACCGTCGGCCAGGTAGGTGCCATCCATGTAGACCGGCGTGAACACGAGGGGAATCGATATGCTCGCGCGAACCGACCTGGACAGGTCACCGCGGCCCATGACGACCGGCTTGCGGGTCCTCAAGTTGGTCGCGACGGCGCGGAACGGAATGGCGAGCGAATCGAAGTTGCCGCGCGAGCTGAGGTTGCCAAGCATGAGCCTCTGCGTCAACAGCGCGTTCACGTCCCGCTCGTTGAGTGCCTGGGTCTGGAGGCCTGCCACACCTTCGCCCTCGGCGAACGCCACCAGCGGCTGCCGCGTGCCGAGCGAGCTGGGGGAAACGGGATCGAAGGCGTGGATCAGCATGCCGCCGGGCGCATGCCGCACGAGCGAGTCGATCTCCACGCCGGTATACCCGCTGGCGTACATTGCTCCCACCACCGACCCCATGCTCGTGCCCACGATGAAGTCGGGAACGATGCCCAGCGAGTCGAGGACCCGGAGCACGCCGATGTGAGCCAGCCCCTTCGCCCCCCCACCCGAGAGTACCAGGGCGGTCTTCGCAGGCGGACAACTCCCGATCTGGGCGTGCGCGGCGGGTACCGCGAGTCCCGCGAGCAACGCGATGGCGGCGAGGGAGCGGAGGAGCATGGAAGCCGTAACTTAGTCACGGGCCGCCGGCTCGCGGCCCCCTTGCGCCGGTCCCAACGCACTTCTATACCTATGCCATCGCGCCGCGCATCGCGGCAGCCCGGACTGGAGAGGCGAATGACGTACGTGATTGTCGAACCCTGCATCGGAGTGAAGGACCGCGCCTGCGTCGATGTCTGTCCCGTCGACTGCATCTACGAGGGCGAGGAAATGCTCTACATTCACCCCGATGAGTGCATCGACTGCGGTGCCTGCGAGCCGGAGTGCCCGGTGTCGGCCATCTTCCCCGAGGAAGACGTGCCCGAGAACATGCAGGCGTACATCGAGAAGAACCGCGAGGTGTTCAACAGCGACACGCCACCAGGGCGGCCGAAGCGGTAGACGGCAGTCGTGAGTCTCGAAATCACCGAGGGGCCGGAATTCTCCGGCCCCTCGTTTATTTCCGACGGTCGACCCTGACGACACCCGACCCACGAACTTGGAGGGGGGAGACCCGCGGGGCCGTACTAGCTGGCCGCGACCCCGGGGCCTTGGGGAGAAGCACCACCAACTGCAAGACGGGGCCGGCAATGGAGAAGCCAACGCGACCGTCTTGGATATAGACGCCCGGGGGGGCCGAAAGGTTTCGTGGCGGGATGGCGGTCAGGAGGGGGCGGGCAGCGACCCGAGGAAGTCCGCCAGCAGCGAATTCACCTCGGCCGGCGCCTCCAGCGGCGGCAGGTGCCCCGCATTCGGAACGATCTCGAGCCGTGCTCCCGGTGCCATCGATGCCATCGCCCGGGCCGTGTCCACCGGTGTCATCCTGTCGAGCTCGCCCACCACGATCATCGTCGGGACATCGTCGAGGGTGGCCAGGAGCGCGGTCGCATCGCTACGGTCGCGCATCGCAGCGAGCGCCCCGGCAATGCCCGCAACCGGCGCGGCCAGCATCATGCCCCTCACCTTCTCCACGACATGTGGCATCGACTGCGCCGCCCCGGACGCCAGCATCTTCGGCAACAGCTGCTCCGCGATCGCCGATGCCCCCTGTTCCCGGGCCAGGGATGCCTGCTGGTCCCGCGCCCGGCGTACATCCGGCGCGTCCGCCTCTGCTCGAGTATCGAACAGCACCAGCGCCCGTACCCGCTCGCGATGGCGCCGCAGGAACTCGAACGCCACGTACCCTCCCATCGAGAGCCCGACCAGCACCACCTCATCCACCTGCAGCGCCTCGAGCAGAGCCGCCAGATCGTCGGCGTAGGTCGGCATGCTGTATCCCAGGTCGGGCGCATCCGACAGCCCCATCCCCCTGAGATCCGGGGCAATGAGGCGGTGACCCTCGAGACCCGCCAGCTGCGGCGCCCACAGGGTCCGGTCGTGCGGATA
>JAGGAG010000115.1 GCA_017889745.1 Gemmatimonadota bacterium
AGCGGCGGGCCGGGCCCTGCGTGCCGAGACAGCGTTCGAGCGCGGGTGCGGCAGTTGCGATGATCGCATCGGGAGCGCGAGCGGCTGCCAGAGGCACGCGGGGCCCGCCCCAGCTCTTCCCTTCCAGGCCCGTCTACCGGACGTCCCCCAGTGGGCGCGGTCCATTTCCCCACAGTTTCACGCTGCCCTCACGCCCGCCGTGCGACATTGGTGCCAGTCGACGCCCCCGAGGTTCACCGATGGCCCCGCCGATTGTCACCCTCCCATGGGGTCGAGAGCAGCTCCAGATCAGGCTTCCGGACGACTGGCGGCTGCCGGAGGTGCTGGTTCCCCGCGCCGTACCGGCGGTGCCCGACGTGTCCGCCGAAGTGCACCGCGCCCTGGCCCGACCTTGCGGATCGTCCGGGCTGGCCACCCTTGCCGGGCCTGGCACTCGCATCGCGCTGGTGATCGACGACGCCAGCCGGCCAACCCCCGTTGCCCAGTTGCTCCCCGCGGTGATCGAGGAGATCGAGCGCGGTGGGGCCTGCCGGGAGGACATCACCGTCGTCACCGCACTGGGCGTACATCGCCCGATGACCGAGCACGAGCTGGCCCTGCGGGTGGGTCCCGCGCTCCTTGCGACTCTCGCCTGGCGGAACCATGACTGCGACACCCCGGCGGAACTCGTCCCCCTGGGCACCACGAGCCGGGGTACGGCGGTGCTCCTCAATCGCACCGTCGCGGAGGCGGGTCTCGTGGTCTCCATCGGGTGCATCGAACCGCACGTCATCGCGAGCTTCGGCGGGGGCTGCAAGAACCTGGTGCCCGGCGTGGCCGGTCGCGCCACCATCGCAAGCAACCACTCGCTCAACTGCGGACCGGACACCTTCGCCATGGTCGGGCAGCCAATCGAGCGGAATCCGATGCGGCTGGACCTGGAGGAGGCCGCCAGGATGGTTCGCGCCCCCGTGTTCATCATCAACGCCGTGCTGAACGCCGCCCTCGGGGTGGTGAAGGTCGTCGCTGGAGACCCGGTCCGGGCGCACCGCGCGGGTGTTGAGGTGAGCGCCGGCATGTGCGGCGTTGCGGTGGCGGAGCTCGCCGACGTGGTGATCACCAACTCCCACCCCATGGACCAGGATCTCCGCCAGGGCCTCAAGGCGCTGGCCAACGCGGTGGTCGCCGTTCGGCCTGGGGGTGTCGTGTTGACGCTCGCCAGGGCGGAGGAAGGGAGTGGCGTGCTCGGGCTCGCCGGCAGCCGTATGCCGCTCGGTCGCGGCGCGCTGAAGCTGCTGGCACCCATGCTCCTGCGGCTGGTCCCGCACATTCGGCTGCACGGCATGGGAGAGGAGGACCGCTTCTTTCTCTACTTCGCGCTGCAGGCCATGCGTCGCGCGTCGCTCCTCATCTATGCCCCGGCCGTTCCGTCCGAGGTGCGGGCCCGGCTGCCATTCGTGGAGTTCGTGGACTCGCCCGAAGCCGGGATCGAACGGGCACACGCGATCGCGGGTGCCGGCGCACGTGTCCTCGTGTTTCCCGATGGGGGGGTGACGTACCCGGTCCTCGGCCCCGCGGTCTCATGAGTGTTCTTTCAGGGGCGATTCAGTGCCCTGTCATCCCGGAGGGTTCATCATTAGCTGGGATGTTATCTCTCGCACGGATCGCGGGCATGGTAGATCGAGACGCTGAACTGGCGACGATTGCGCTCGATGAGGAACGGTCGGGCGCGCTGGGCGGGGCGCCGCTCCCCGAGGTTGGTCCGCCCGGCGCTGAGGATGACAAGACCGCGCGCCGGCGGCGGAAGCGCGAAGCACGGCTCCGCCGCGACGCGGAGCGCCCACCCGACAGCTTCGAGCGGTTTCGGATGCTGGTCGATGTGGTGAGCCAGGGGCGCCACGTCGTGGACCTTGTTGACCACAAGGCGCGCTACGCCCTGGTGGTCATCGGAGTGCTGAACACGGGCGTGATCCTGCTCATATCCCGGCTGCACGTCCTCAGTGGCATGGCGCCGGGGACAAAGTCGTGGCTGATCGGCTGCACGATCGCCTACGCCGCCCTGACTTTCCTCTTCGTGTACTACGCGGTGGACTGCATGCGACCGCGCCGGCTGCGGTACGCCCAGGTGATGGTCGCGCATGGCGACGGCAATGAGCCGTCGACGCGGCACGCTCCCCGGGGCATTCTCTTCTGGGAGACCATTGCCGGCTACGAGCTCGACGCGTATCGGCGCGCGTGGGGCAGCATTCGGATGGAGCAGCTCGATGCCGAGGCCGTGGTCATCGCGCACCAGCAGGCCCGGCTCATTCGTGCCAAGTACGTCGTACTGGGCCGGCTCTACTTCGGACTGACGGTGCTGATCGTGCTGGCAGGCGTGCTGCTCGGGATGTACGCCCTGTTCGGTCTCGTGGGGTAGCTCCCCTGGCCCGTGCCACGGGGCCCCAGGATGGCCGTGCAAAACGGGGCATCACCATGCTCTCACCCCTGCTTAACCTTCCCTTCACACCCCTCCCCTGAACTTCTCCTCAAAGACCAGTGACCGGCATACCCGCCTCGCACGGCCCCTGGTTACCCCGGTTTCCCCGGCACCCGAGCCATCGATGACAGACATTGCACCGCCGCCGTCCCACCCCGTTGAAGAGCTCGACAACGTCGTCATCCGTTTTGCCGGTGACTCCGGCGACGGCATGCAGCTGGCCGGCGACGAGTTCTCCAAGTCGGTGGCCAGCGCCGGCCACGACTTCGCCACCCACCCCGACTACCCCTCCGAGATCCGGGCGCCGGTCGGCACCTTGTTCGGCGTGTCGGGCTACCAGCTGCAGTACTCCGCGCACGAGGTGTTCACCTCGGGCGACGCGCCCGACGTGCTCGTGGCGATGAATCCGGCCGCCCTCAAGGTCAACCTCGCCGACCTCAAGTATGGCGGGATGGCGATCGTGAACGTCGGCGCGTTCACTCCCGCCAACCTGGAGAAGGCCGGCTATCACGCCAATCCGCTCGAGGATGGCTCGCTGTCCCACTATCGCGTCTTCCCCATCGACATCACGTCACTCACCGCTCAGGCGCTGGAGCACTCGGGGCTCGGCCGGAAGGACGTGGCGCGCTGCAAGAACTACTACGCGCTGGGGCTGATGTTCTGGCTCTATCACCGCCCGCTCGAGCACGAGATCCTGGACATCGAGCGCAAGTTCGCCAGGGAACCGGCGCTGGCCGCTGCCAACATCGCCGCCCTCCGCGCCGGGTTCGCCTTCGGCGACACCACGGAGCTCTTCCCGGTCAGCTACCAGGTCAGGGAAGCGCCGCGGCACCCGGGACGTTATCGCAGTGTCACCGGCAACCAGGCGCTGGCGCTGGGCTTCGTGGCCGCGTCCGAGATATCCGGGCTGCCCCTCTTCCTCGGCAGCTATCCCATCACGCCGGCCTCCGACATCCTGCACACCCTTGCCGCCCTCCGGCACCACCGGGTCACCACGTTTCAGGCGGAGGACGAGATCGCCGGCGTCTGCAGCGCCATCGGCGCGAGTTTCGGCGGCGCCCTGGGCCTCACCACCACGTCGGGCCCCGGCATGGCGCTCAAGACCGAGGCGATCGGCCTCGCGGTGATGACGGAACTGCCCCTCGTGATCGTCAACGTGCAACGGGGCGGCCCGTCCACCGGGCTCCCCACGCGCATCGAGCAGTCCGACCTGCTGCAGGCGATGTTCGGGCGGCACGGCGAGGCGCCGCTGCCGGTGCTCGCCGCCAGCTCGCCCGCCGACTGCTTCGAGTGTGCCCTCGAGGCGGCACGCCTTGCGGTGCGCTACATGACGCCCGTCATCCTCCTCTCCGACGGCGGGATCGCCAACAGCACCGAGCCGTGGCGCATCCCCGACGTGGCTGCGCTCCCGCCCATCGAGGTGAAGTTCCGCGTCGAGCCCGAGGGGTTCCACGCGTATGAGCGCGACGAGCACCTGGCGCGCGCTTGGGTCCGCCCCGGCACCCCGGGCCTGGAGCATCGCATCGGCGGGCTCGAGAAGGACGCGCTGACCGGCGACCTCTCCGGCGACCCGCTCAACCACCAGAAGATGGTGGAGCTCCGCGCGGCCAAGGTGGCGGGCATCGCGAGGGAACTGCCGCCGCTCGCCGTACAGGGCGCGCAGGCGGGCGACGTGCTGGTGGTCGGATGGGGCAGCACCACCGGCGCGATCGCGCAGGCGGTGGAAGTGCTGCACGCGGAGGGCCTTGCCGTCGGGCACGTGCACCTGCGGCACCTGAATCCCTTCCCCGCCGACCTGGGCGAGCTCCTCGGTCGGTTCCGCAAGGTGCTCGTCCCCGAGCTCAACATGGGCCAGCTCGCGCTCCTGCTGCGCGACCGCTACCTCGTCGACGTGGTGCAGCTCAACAAGGTCCAGGGAAGGCCATTCAAGGTGGCGGAAATCGCCGCCCGCATCCGGGAGCTCCTGCCATGATCCAGATCGGCCACGCGCCGCTGACGCGCAAGGATTTCGAGACCGACCAGGATGTGCGATGGTGCCCCGGCTGCGGCGACTACGCCATCCTGGCCCAGATCCAGAAGCTGCTCCCCACGCTGGGGATCCCGCGGGAGAACTTCGCCTTCGTGTCGGGCATCGGCTGCTCCAGCCGCTTCCCGTATTACATGGCGACCTACGGGATGCACACCATTCACGGCCGGGCACCCGCCATCGCGAGCGGGCTCAAGATCAGCCGGCCCGACCTCTCGGTGTGGGTCGTGACCGGCGACGGCGACGCGCTCGCCATCGGCGGGAATCACTTCATCCACGTGTTGCGTCGCAACGTCGGGATCAAGGTGATCCTCCTCAACAACCAGATCTACGGGCTCACCAAGGGACAGGCCTCGCCCACGTCGCCGATGGGTGCCAAGTCCAAGACCACCCCGCTGGGCTCGATCGACCGGCCCTTCAATCCGGTCTGGATGGCCCTGGCGGCGGGTGCCACCTTCGTGGCGCGCACCGTGGACGTGGAACTGGCGCACATGGGCGAGGTGCTGCGCCAGGCCGCCCTGCACGAGGGCACCGCCTTCGTGGAGATCCTCCAGAACTGCGTGACTTTCAATGACGGCGCCTTCGACTTCATCACCAACAAGAGCACCAAGGAAGACACGCGCATCCTGCTCGAGCATGGCAAGCCCATGGTGTTCGGCAAGGGACGGAGCCGTGGCATCCGCTTCGGGGGCGCCGAGCCCGAGGTGATCCCCCTGGACGACGGCCGGTTCTCGGAGGCGGACTGCCGGGTGCACGACGCCCACGCGAACGGCACCAGCTCCGCCTTCCTTCTCGCGCAGCTCGACGCGCCGCATTTCCCGCTGCCCCTCGGCGTGTTCCGCGCCGTGCAGGAGCCGACCTACGAGGCGCGCAATACCGAGCTGGGCGACCTGGCTCGCGCGAAGAGCGGCGCGGGCCGGCTCGAGTCGCTGCTCGCGAGTGGCACGACCTGGACGATCGAGCCCGAAACGGTGTAGAGGTCGGCCCTTCCACCAGATGGGCAGGTTCCGTGGGAACGCCTCGACTATACTCTCGGGGACGTGCAGCCACCGACGGCCGGGCACCGGGCCGGCGTGTGAGGTGTTGCGCAGGGCGGGACTGAAGGCCTACTGACCGACGGAGGTCGTGTCATGACCACACCCACGATGGGCAGCTCCTACGATGAGCTCATCCGTCGCCTCACCATCATCTTCGGCATCGGGGCCATCGCGGCGGTCAGCGTCTGGATCACGGCGCCGTTCCTTCCGGCAATCCTCTGGGCCAGCACGATCGCGGTGGCGACGTGGCCAGTCCTGCTCCGCCTCCAGTCCGTCTTCGGCGGGCGGCGCTGGGCGTCCACGACGGCCCTCACCCTGCTCCTGCTGTTGGGATTCTTCGTTCCCCTGCTGCTGGTGATCGGGATCGTGGTCTCCCGCGCGAGTGACGCGGCCACGCTGGCCCACCAGCTCGCGGCCAATGGCCTGCCGGCCCCGCCAGCGTGGCTCGACGGCGTACCGGTCGTCGGTCACAGGGTCACCGCCAGCTGGAGGGAATTGGCCCAGCTCGACCAGGAGGCTCTGCGGGAGCGCCTGGAGCCGGCCATCAGGGACGCGGCTCGCTGGCTGCTCGGCAGCGGGGGCAGCCTGCTGCGCCTTGTCCTGCAGTTCGTCCTCACGACGGCGATCACCGCGATGCTGTACGCCAGGGGCGAGCAGGTCGCCTCCGGCGTACGGGCATTCTTCCGTCGCATCGGTGGCGAGGGGGCTGACTCGCTCGTGCTCCTGGCCGGTAACTCGGCGCGAGCGGTGGCGCTCGGCGTCGTGCTGACGGCGGTGCTTCAGGCCCTGCTCACCGGCATCGCGCTCGCGCTCGCGGGCGTGCCTGGACCGGCGCTCCTTGGCATTGCCGCGCTCGTACTCTGCCTCGCGCAGGTCGGGCCCATCCTCATCCTTGTGCCGGCGGTGGTGTGGCTCTACTGGTCGCAGCACACCACGGCGGCGACCGTGCTCCTGGTCGTGTCCATCGGGCTCCTGTCCATGGACAACATCCTCAAGCCGATCCTGATCACCCGCGGCGCGAACCTGCCGCTGCTGCTCGTCTTCGTGGGCGTCATTGGCGGGATGTTCACCTTCGGACTGATCGGCATCTTCATCGGGCCGGTGGTGCTGGCGGTGGGCTGGACGCTCCTCCAGGCGTGGGTCACCCAGAAGTCGGTCGCGGCTACTTCCTCGGGCGACTCCCTGCCGCGCCAGTCATGACCCCGGGCCGGGCTGGCCGGGGTCGATACCTTCGCCGGCCCGGTGCTCCTGGGCGGAATATCCCGGAAGATCTCCTTCAAGGGGAGGTAGATCGGGATCGACAGCACCGTGCCCGCGGCACCCAGCACCCAGCTGAAGAACATCAGGGCGAGGATGCTCTCGAGCAGGCCGAGGTTGAGCCCCGTGCGCATGAACCGGTCGGCCGGTTCACCCGCACGGGCTGAGCGTCACGGGACCTGCACCACCTGCCACGTCGAGTCGGGGTTGTAGCGCTCCATCGCCTTGAACGCCTCGAGCGTCTTCTCGCCGAGGTCCTTCTCGTACACGATGCCCTCGTAGCTCACGATGAAGGTCTGGATGCCGGTGACCCCGTAGTCCGCCGGTGCCGCGACGAGCGCGAAGCCCCCGATCATCGCTCCCGCCACTACGAAGTTCATCTCGCCCAGCGGGGCCGCCGGACCCTGCCCCTTGAGGACCTTGTAGTAGTAGCCGTGGAACGGCTTGCTGCGATCAGTGTAGCCCTCGGTGATGTAGCCGGCGATCTCCTCGCCCACCGGTCCGCGCCAGGTGCCGTCGGCGGTGCGCCACGCCAGCCCATCCTGCTTGCCGGGCGTGCTGATGACGCGCTGGGCATACTGGTTCACGAGCGCCCCGTCGTGCCTCACGCGCGCGTAATCGCGCTGCGCCTCCACGTAGCCGCGGCAGACCGTTATCGCATCGAGCTCGTTCTGCCCGATGCGCCGGCGCAGGATCTCTTCCTTGCCCGCCGCCGCATCGAAGTACCACCTGCCGTCCCTCTCGACGATCGGGATCGGGCTCGGCCAGTCCTCGGCACCGACGTTGAGCACCGCGGACGTCCTCGTCGAATCGAACTCGAGCCGCTGGTGCACGCGCGCCTCCGCCGCGAAGGCGGCGGCATGGTTGCGGTCCGCCACCGTATCCGCGGACGCCACCAGCGGCTCCCCTTCCGGGCCCAGGATCGCCTTCAACTCCGGCACGTCGAACCGCTCCGCCGCGGCGACCATCGCGGTCACCGCCTCCTCCGGGGTAGCGAACGTCCGCTCGGGCACCGACCTGGCCGGACTCTTCCGCTCGCCACACGCAGCGAGGAGGCTGAACACTGCCGCGGCCATGCCCAGCCTGTAGGTGACACGCATCGTCATGGTGTTCATCGCCGGCGCCCTCCGCCACCACCACCTCGTGAGCCACCACCCCCACCGCGTGAGGCGCCCATGCTCGACGCGCCGCGCGAGCTGCTCGCACGGGCACTCGAGCCGCTGTAACCGCCCTGGCCACCACTGAATCCGCTCTGCCCACCGCGCGAGCTCGGAACGTCGCGGCTCCCGATCTGGTCCCCGCGGGTGCCACCGGCTGGCTGCGTGCTCGCGCCCGGGCTGCGCTGGCCCGCACCACCGGCCGGTTGCGTGGCCGCGCCTGGGGCCCGCTGGCCCGCGCCGCCCGCCGGCTGCGTGCTGACGCCCGGGCCCCGTTGGCCCGCGCCACCCGCCGCCCCAGGTCGCTGGCCCTGCCCGGCGCCCGGCTGCCGGTTGCCGGCGCCTGCCCCGCGATCGCCGCCATACTTGTTCGCCACGTTTTGGGACGGGTACGGGGTTCCCCCGCGATGCTGCGGGTTGTGCTGCCAGTTGTTGTTTCCGCCGCCGCGATTGGTGTTGTGGTTGATCTGGTTGAAGTTGTTGTTGTTGTTGATGTAGACGTTGTTGCCACCCCAGCCGGCGTGACAGCACGAGCCACCCCAGATCGCCGCCCCCCACATCATGCCGACCGTGAACGACACCATTGCCGCGCCCGGCGGATACGGTGGGTAGTAGATCGGCGGGTAGGGATAGACCGGCGGACCGTATACCACCGTCGGGCTGTACGTCGGCACGTAGAT
>JAGGAG010000116.1 GCA_017889745.1 Gemmatimonadota bacterium
GAGGCGATGCGGGTGGCACACCGGCTCCGCCCCAGGGAGGAGAACGATTTCACCGTCGACAAGGCCGACGCGCTCGTGGCCTTCTGGAAGACGCTCACCAAGGTGCTGTTCCGGATGATCCCCGGCGTCGTCTGCATCGGCATCGTGGTGGGCGGCATCGTCATCATGAACATCATGCTGATGTCGGTCAACGAGCGCACCTACGAGATCGGCCTGCGCAAGTCGCTTGGCGCCACGCGCCGCGACATCCGCCGGCAATTCCTGGTGGAAACGGTGGTGCTGTCGTTCCTCGGCGGCGTCATGGGCGTCATCGCGGGATGGGGCTTCAGCTACGCCGTGTCGAACCTGACGCCGCTGCCGGCCCGGGTCACCCTCTGGTCGGTGGGGGTGGCGCTCGCCCTGGGTGCGGCGACGGGCATCATCTTCGGGGTGTACCCGGCCGCGCGGGCCGCGCGGCTCGACCCGATCACCGCGCTGCGGGCGGAGTAGCGGCGTGGCGCGCATCCCGAACGTGGCCGAGGGGATGGTCATCGCCCTCGACACGATGCGGACCAACAAGCTCCGGTCCGGCCTCACGATCCTCGGCGTGGTGATCGGGGTGGCCACGGTCATGACGATCGCCTCGATGGTCCAGGGCATCCGGACCCAGATCTTCAACGCGGTAGAGGTGGCCGGGCCCACCACCTTCTATGTGGTGCGGTTCTTCTCCCAGGTGCCGCTCAACCCCGATCGGCTCCCCTACGAAGTGCGTATCCGGCCACCGGTCGACGAACGGGATGCCGCCGCGGTGGCCCAGCTGCCCGAGATCTCGTATGCCGGCCTGTGGGTGCAGATCTTCCAGCGCATCGAGTTCGAGGGGATCAACACCCAGTCCGTCAGCGTCTTCGGCGCCGACGACCACTACCTCGAGATCAACGGCGGCACCCTGCTCAAGGGGCGCTTCTTCACCCAGGCGGAACTCGATGGGGATGACGTGGCGCTGATTGAGGAGGAGGTAGCGCAACGGCTCTTCGGCCAGATGAACCCCATCGATGCCACCATCCGGGTTGGTGCCAAGGCCATGCGGGTCATCGGGATCTTCCAGAACGCGGCGAACATCTTCATGCCACCGGGCCAGGAATACGGCGCCGTGCTGCCGTTCCAGACCGTGCGGCGCAACTACCGGTACGACGACACCAACAGCCTGTTCATCGCCGTGAAGCCCCGGACCTCCGCCGGCGTGACCGAAGCGCAGGACGCCGTCACCGTCGCGCTGCGACGGGTGCGCGGGCTCCGACCCGGAATGCCGAACACCTTCGACCTCATCACCCAGGACCAGATCCTCAGCGTGGTCGGCAACTTCACGACCTACTTCTTCGTGGCCATGATCGCGCTCTCCAGCGTGGCCCTGCTGGTCGGCGGCATCGGCGTCATGGCCATCATGATGGTGTCGGTGACGGACCGCACCCGGGAGATCGGCCTCCGCAAGGCGCTCGGTGCCACCCGCCGCGAGATCCTCTGGCAGTTCCTGGTGGAGGCCGCGACCCTGACGTTCTTCGGTGGGCTGATCGGCGTGGTGGTCGGCCTCGGGTTTGGTGAGGTGGTGAAGCAGGCGTTCGGCTTCACCTCGGAGGTGCCGCTCTGGAGTGCCGTCGTGGCCTCGGCCGTCAGCATCGGTATCGGGCTGGTGTTCGGACTGATCCCGGCCAACCGGGCGGCCCGGATGGACCCGGTGGAGGCGCTGCGACATGAATGACCTGACTGCGTCAACAGTGAACGGTGAACAGTGAAGAGGATTGCACGCACCGTTCACGCCGTTCAGAAGTCGCGCTGTGCATGGTTCCGGACGCCCCGCATCTCCCGCCCGACCCGAACCGAAGGTGGGATATGCGTCAATCAGTGCTCGTTCCGTCACTTGCCGTGCTGATGCTGGCCGCGTGCGGCGTGCGCCAACAGGCCGGGATCGACGAGGTGCGTCGCGAGGAAGCATTGAAGTCACAGGTGGCCGCAGATGCGCCAGGAAACGCCACGGCGCAGGTCGTGGCGGGTACGCTGGGGCCGGACGATTTCAGGGCGGACGCCGAAGGAGGCTCCGGCTTCGCGCTCCCCGGAACCGGCGTGGCAGCCCTGCCGGTGGACGCAATGCTCATTCGCACCGGGAACGCGAGCATCGAGGTCCGCTCGCTCGACCCCGCCATCGACCAGGTCAGGGCGCTCGCCGGCCGGATGGGCGGATTCGTCGCGAACACCAGCATCCAGGCCGGTAACGAACGGCTCCGCACCGCCTCCATCGAGCTTCGCATCCCCAACGAGCAGTTCGATGCGGCCGTCTCGGGCCTCAACGGACTGGGCAAGCTGGAAACCGTGCAGGTGACGACCGAGGACGTGGGAGAGCAATACACCGATATCGCGGCCCGGGTAACCAACGCGCACCGGCTGGAGGATCGGCTCATTGACGTCCTCGCGCGGCGCCCCGGCAAGCTGCAGGACATCCTGGCCGTCGAGCGTGAACTGGCCCGGGTCCGTGAGGAGATCGAGCGGTACGAGGGACGGCTGCGCTACCTCAAGTCGCGCGCGGCCACCAGCCGCCTCACCCTTGCGGTGCACGAGCCGGTCCCCGTGCTGGAGAAGACCGGCCAGTCGCCGCTGGTGGACGCCGTGCGTCAGGCATGGGGTCGATTCCTCGGGCTCGTGACCCTTGCGATCGGCTGGTCCGGCGTCGTGATTCCGGTGGGACTGATCGGGGCAGGCGCCTGGTGGACCTTGCGGCGCCGGCGCCGCCCGCTGCCGCAGCCGGCCTAGCCGCCCTCATGGAGACCTGCTGAACGATGACCGTTGATATCCTGGCGATCGCTGCCCATCGGGATGATGTCGAGCTCACGTGCGCTGGCACCCTGCTGCGCGCGGTCGACCAGGGTCATCGCACTGGCATTCTCGACCTGACCGCCGGCGAGAGCGGAACGAGGGGCAACGCCGCCCTGCGCGCCGAGGAGGCGGAACGGGCTGCGGCGATCCTGGGGGTGGCAGAGCGCCGGAACGCGGGCCTTCCCGACGCCGGGCTATTCAACACCGAGGAGACGCGGCGCATCGTGGCGGGACACATCCGCCACTTCGCGCCGCGCGTCGTGATCCTTCCCTTCCCGGTCGGGCGCCATCCCGACCACCGCGTTGCCTCCGAGCTCGGACGGGACGCGGCATTCCTCGCGGGTCTCGCCCGCTTCCCGGCGGATGGCACTCCGCACCGGCCGCACAAACTGCTCTATTCACTCGCCTATCGCGAGGATCCGCTCAAGCCGACGTTCGTGGTGGACATCACCGATCAATTCGCGCGGAAGATGCAGGCGATCCGGTGTTACGGAAGCCAGTTCGATGGCGCCAAGGCGGCCGGGGAGATCTTCCCCACCGGCCAGGACCTCTATTCGCTCATCGAAATCCAGAACGCGCACTACGGCTCACTGATCCGCACCCGTTACGGCGAACCGTTCTTCACCCATGAGACACTCGCCGTGGACGACGTGACCCATCTCGGGGTGCAGAGCATGTAGTCGGGCCGGGCGGGGTATACTTCAACAGCCTTCCCTCCGCTGCCTGCCACTCCCGGACGTCTCCCGGGTTCAAGGTCTCACAGTGTGTCCCCGCATCCCCGGCATCGGGGGGAGCTATATCGTTGTGGCTGACGAGGATCGCACCGTCGCCAATTTCGTCATCGACACGCTGGAAAAGGATGGGCACTCCGTCTTCTGGGCCTACGATGGTATCTCGGCCATCCAACTCGCGCTCAACCTCAAGGCCTGCGACCTGGTCATCAGCAACTCCCGCGTGGGCGGCCGAACGGGCGTGGACCTGATCAGCGACCTGCGCGAGCGGGTGCCCTGGCTCTCGATCCTGTACCTGGCCAACGACGGGCGGTCCAGCCCCGAGTTGGAGAAGAAGTTGCCGGCAAACGTTCCGGTGCTGCGAGAGCCATTCAGCGCCGAGACGCTGCGAACCGCCGTCACCTCGCTACTCCGGCAGTCCTGACGCGGCGCCGTCCGCCTGGCCGAGGAGGGCCTGCGCACGTACGATGGCCCGGTCCAGGCCCGCCCGGTCGGGTGCTGGCCCCCGCAGGCGCAGCAATCCAATCCTGAATTCCTCCAGCACCGCGACGGTGTCACCCAGCTGTCCCTCCAGTCCCAGTGACGGGTGCTGCATCATCTCGCCGCGAAGCCGGCGCGCCCGGTCCTCGAGCCCCTGGCTCAACTCGGCAATCTCCCCCAGTTCCGAAGCCATGGTCGGCTGGAGCGAATCGAGCAGCGCCATGACGGCCGAGCCGACGGCGACCTCCGTCGGCCGGTCCGCGCGGTATTCTGTCGAGCGCTCCGCACCCATTCCGGCGAGGACGAACGCGCCACGCATCAGCCGGCTGTCCCAGAGTCGGATCGCGACGTCGCCGAAAAGTGTGGCGCGCGCGAGAATCAGGCGGGCACCGCCCGCGATCGCGATGATGACCGCAAGCGCCAGGGGAACGACGAAGCGCAGGGGCATCTGTGTCATCGCCTGTCGGGCGGTGAGTCCCGGCTGCATCAGCACGGCGCCGGCGAGCGAGGCCACCGTCGCCAGTACCCCCGCGACGAACACGGCACGCATGACCCGGATACGAGCGAGGTCGGGTGCGGGGTCGTCGCTGGACGCCCATATTTCCCGTCGCTCGGCGTCGCGCTCGGCACGCAACGCGCGCATCAGGTCGGCGTGGCCGTACCCGGCGCGCACCAGCGCTCGCGTTTCCCGGAACTCGGTGAACGCGAGCCAGGCGAGCCCAAGGGCACCCCCCGCGATCAGCGCCTCGTTGGTGAGCCCCCCGCGCCCGCGCAGCACCATCTGGCCGATGCCGAAGGCGGCCGCGCAGGCCACGCTGGCGAGCAGGAGCATTTCCCACTGGGGCCGGCGGAACCGGCGGAGATAGGTGCGGATCGGCAGGGGCACCCGTCGCGCCGTACCCATGGACTCCTCCAGGGCCTGCGCCAGCGCCTCGGCGGTGGCAAAGCGGGCCTCACGGTCTTTGGCGAGGCAGCGACTGAGCGTCGTCGCCAGTTGCGGCGGGAGGTCCCGGCGGAGTTCAGTCAGCGGTCGCGGCTCCGTCGCGATATGGCGGGTCAGGATCGACCGGATATCCGGCCCGGTAAACGGAACGGTCCCGGTGAGGACGTAGTAGCCAATGATCCCGAGCGAGTAGATGTCGCTCCGGCCGTCGACATCGTCGCCGGCGCACTGTTCCGGGCTCATGAACTCCGGGGTGCCAACGATCTCGCCCGCCATCGTGCCGCCGGGAATGCGGCTGACCTGCGCAATGCCGAAGTCCGCCACGAGCGGTCGCCGGCTCTCGCGGTCGATCAGGATGTTCTCGGGCTTGATGTCGCGGTGCACCACCCCACGCGCGTGGGCGTAGGCCAGGGCCCATGCGATGGACCGCAACAGCCTGGCGGCCTCCTCCGGTGCCATCGGGCCCTTCCGCTCTATCCGCTGGGCCAGCGTCTCCCCGTCCACGCACGCCATCACGAAGAAGCTCATGCCATCGACTTCGTCCGCGAGGTGGATCGGCACGATGTTGGGGTGGTAGAGCTGGGCGGCGGTACGGGCCTCGCGAAGGAAGCGCTCCCGGATGTCGCTGCGGCTGGCGAGGTCGGGCCGCAGCAGCTTGATCGCGACTGGCCGGTCGAGGCGCACCTCGCGCGCCCGGTATACCAGGCCCATCCCGCCGCGGCCCAACTCGGATTCGAGTGAGTACCTGCCTGCCAGCGCCTCCTGCAGCGCCAGAAAGGTGTCATCGACGAGGTGGTGGGGACCCGAGGCCATGGCCCAATGTGCAGCGCTCACGCCCCTCCCGTAAGTCATGTATATTCCACGCCTTATGGAACCGACGCTCGCCTACCTCGATCACGCCGCCACCACGCCGGTTCGCGCCGAAGTGCGCGCGGCCATGGCACCATATCTCGATGAGATCTTCGGCAATCCGTCGAGCGCTCACCGCTTTGGCCGTGCTGCCCGGGCCGGGCTGGAACAGGCGCGACGCGACATCGCCGAGGCGATAGGGTGCGAGCCGGCGCAGGTGGTGTTCACCTCCGGCGGCACCGAGGCGGACAACCTCGCCATCATCGGTTCGGCATTCGCGGCGGCTGCTCGGGGGCGCCCGCGCCGTGTCGCGGTGTCGGCCATCGAGCACAAGGCCATTCTCGCGGCCGCTCACACGGTGGCGACGCTGGGCGGCGAGGAGATCGTGCTGCCGGTGGATGCCACCGGCTCGCTCCAGCTCGAGGCGCTCGATGCCGCCTTGGCCCGCAGCCCAGCCGTCGTGTCGGTGATGTGGGTCAACAACGAGGTCGGCGCGCTGCAGCCGATTGCGGACATCGCCGCCCACTGTGCCGCGGCGGACGTGCCGTTTCACACCGACGGCGTGCAGGCGTTCGGCAAGGTGGCCGTGGACCTCCGAACCCTGCCCATCGCGCTCCTCACGCTGTCGGGGCACAAGCTCGGTGCCCCCAAGGGCATCGGCGCGCTCGTGGTGCGCGACCGGGGGCTGGTGGAGGCGATCATTCACGGTGGCGGACAGCAGTACGGCATCCGCCCCGGCACGGAGAACGTCGCTGGAGCCGTGGCGCTCGGCTGTGCGGCCCGTCTGGCGGCGGCGGAACAGGCCGCGGAGATGCCCCGGCTCGCTACGCTCCGCGACCGGCTCGAGGCGCTGCTGTGTGAGATCCCGGACCTGGTGGTGGTCGGGGCGGCGGGCCGTCGCGCACCCCACATCCTGACGGTCGCCGTAGCCGGCGCGGACAGTGAGACCCTGCTCATGCACCTCGACATGCAGGGCGTGGCCGCATCCGGCGGCTCCGCCTGCTCCACCGGCGCGGTGGAGCCGTCGCATGTGCTGTGCGCCATGGGGATCCCGCGCGACCTGGCCATGGGACAGGTGCGCTTCTCGTTCGGACACGAGAGTACCCAGGCGGACGTGGAGCGCGTCGCGGCGGTGTTTCCCAAGGTGGTCGCCCGGGCCCGCAAGCTGTCGGGAGCGCTTGGCCGTGCCTGACGCCGGCCGCGTGCTGGTGGCGATGTCCGGCGGGGTCGACTCGTCGGTGGCCGCGGCCCGCCTCGTAGAGCAGGGCTACGACGTGGTGGGCGCCACGATGAAGCTCTTCTGCTACGGCGACTCCGTGCCCGACCGGCCCTGCTGCTCGCTCGACTCCATCAACGACGCGCGTGACGTCGCGCACGGTCTCGGCATTCCGCACTACGTGCTGAACCTCGAGGACCGGTTCTCGCTGCACGTCATCCAGAATTTCGTGAGCGAATACAGCCGCGGCCGCACACCCATTCCCTGTGTGCGCTGCAACTCGTTCACCAAGTTCCGCGACCTGCTGGCCCACGCCGACGCGCTGCAATGTGACTGGATCGCTACGGGCCATTATGCAGTGGCTAGGGACGGCGCGCTCTTCCGCGGCCGCGACCGCTCCAAGGACCAGAGCTACTTCCTGTGGGGCATCGACCAGGCGGTGGTGGCCCGCATGCTCACGCCGGTTGGCGAGCTCTCGAAGGCCGAGACCCGCGCATACGCGCGGCGCCTCGGCCTCGCGACCGCCGACAAGCCCGAGTCGGTCGAGATCTGCTTCGTCCCCGACGACGACTACGTCGGCGTGCTCGAGCAGCACCTTCCCACCGACGCCCCGGCCCTCGCCCCTGGCCCGCTCGTCACGACGAGCGGCGAGGTGGTGGGGGAGCACGATGGATTCGCCCGGTTCACGATCGGGCAACGGAAGCGCCTGCCGGGCGGTTTCGCCGGGGCCCGGTACGTCGTGGCTATCCGGCCGGAGGCCCGCGAGGTGGTCATCGGTTCGCTCGAGGACCTCGACGGCCACCGCGTCACCCTGAACGAGCTCAACTGGCTGGCCGGCCCGCTCACACCTGGCGATCACTGTCTGGTCCAGCTCCGTTATCGCGCGCCCGCGGTGGCGGCGACTGCCATGGCGGTCGATACGGGGAGCATCGGCCTCGTGCTCGACACGGCGGTCCGGGCCATCACGCCCGGCCAGTCAGGCGTACTCTACGACGACGCCGGCCGGGTGCTGGGCGGCGGCGTCATTGCGTAGCCACAACCCTTCCCGGAGCCGCCGATGAAGGCCTTCGTCCTGCGCCTGCTGATCAATGCCCTCGCCATCTTCGCGGCGGTGAAGCTGCTGCCTGGTCTGCATTTCCAGGGCACGTGGCCGCAACTGGCCGGCGTCGCGCTCGTGTTCGGCGTGCTGAACGCCTTCCTGAAGCCCATCCTGACGGTCCTGACCTGCCCGTTCATCCTCCTCACCCTGGGGCTCTTCGCCCTCGTGGTAAACGGGGTGATGCTCCTGGTCACGGCATACGTTTCGCAGAGGCTGGGCTTCGACTTCAAGGTGGACGGCCTCTGGTGGGCCCTGCTTGGTGGCATCGTCATCGGGATCATCAGCACCGCGCTGTCGCTGCTGATTCCGGACGGCGACTGAGCGGGCCACCGCTACCCGGTGACTGACGCATCATGACGATGATCCGGCCCGCGACACCCGCCCCAGTGACGCCGGCGAC
>JAGGAG010000117.1 GCA_017889745.1 Gemmatimonadota bacterium
CGGGAACGGCTTCACCATGGCGGTGCAATGGCATCCCGAGTCGCTGGAGCCGCACGACGACATCTCCAAGGCGCTGTTCCGGGAGTTCGTGGTGGCCGCAGGCGAGGGGTAGAGGGAACAGCGGTGAGCAGTGAGCGACTAGCGGTCGCTCACGGGCTCCCGTGAGCGATCGCGTCGCGGAGTTCGCGGGTGAGTTCCCTGAGCCGCTCGCCGGCGGAATCGAATGCGTCGGCGCTGAGGCCCTGGACCCGTCCCACCAGCCCAGTGGCTTCCAGCAGGTAGGTTTCGAGTCTTGTCCGGGCCGCGAGTACCTGATCGCGGCCCGTGCGCCACCCTTCCAGCGCCTCACCGGCGTTCCTCCCGGCAAATGATTCGGTGGTCTCGTCGAGCAGCGCTACGTCGCGCGCGGCGTTCGCCGCGGCGCCCAGCACGGCGTCGAGCTCGACGCTGATGGCGGTCGCTACCGGAAACTCGGCGTCGGGGCCGGCGACGCTGCGCGCGGCGCGAGCAAGGGATGCGGCGAGGGTCCGCGCGGGGCCGGGGCGCAATTCCACCGTGGCCAGCAGCAGGGCATCGTAGCCAGCGAGCGCCGGTATCGCGACGACCTGCTGGTTGCCGAGGATCGGCATGGCCACGCCGCGCGCTGCGGAGCGCACGAGCAGGTAGAGGAAGAGCGGGGTGGCGAGAAGAATCCACGCCGAGTAGATGGCCCCGGCAAGCGTGCCGGCCAGGAGCACCGCCACCAGGGTGGCGACGAAGGCCACGGGGAGCGCCGCCCAGGCGCGATGCGCCAGCACTGCCCGGGTGGGAATGCCCTGTTCCGCGAGCCACGAATTGACCGGCTCGGCGCCGGCCTCAGGCAGGCGAACGAGTGCCTTCTCGCCCCGGGCGGCAGCGCGGAGCATGTCCTGCGACACGCCGGAGCCGGCGATGTCCGCGAGGCGCTCCTGGAGGGGGCCGTGCCCGTCCGGGGTATCGTGTGCGTCGACAAAGAGCAGGGTTGTCGACAGGGACGCGGTGGTGCCGCCGCAATCGGGACACACCACGAGGCCAAGGGCTGCCGGGCGCTGGCAGACGGCACAGGGCGGACCCTCGCGGAGGGCGGCACTCATCGGGTCAGCTCCTGGAGCACGCCCTCCGCGTTGGAGCGCCAGCCATCGGCCTCGTGATACTCGACCAGGAACCGCTCGAGGAGGTTCCGGGCGCTGGCCCGGCGACCGAGTGCGTAATCGGCCATACCGGCGTGATAGAGCGCCATGTAGTGTGTGGGCCAGTAGTCGACCACCATGTTCATGATCGGCCCGGCGGAGCGGTCGTCGCCGGCATCGGCGATGGGGTGGGCTACCTCGAACACGATGCCGGCAGCCCGGGTACGTTCGGACGGGTCGAGCCGGTCGATGACGGCCCGGGCGGAGTCGATGCGGCCGCCCAGGGCGAGACAGGCGGCGCCGAAGCCCTGGCCGTCGACGGTGGCAGGCGGCGGCGTGTTGCGCCAGGTGAGTTCGACCTCGACGGTATTGCAGCGCGGCTTGACCTGAGCAAACCACTCCTGGCCAGTGCCTGCGGCGGCGGCCGATGGGTGCGGGGCGGGGGCGCCGGCACGCGCGGCCGGTGCGCCCAGCACGAGCATGGCGCAGAAGGCGACCCAGGCGAGGCCAAGGAAATAGTGGATCCGTGACATGCAGTTTCCCGAGGCAAGTTGTGTTCCGGGGGATGCCGCGGGGGTGAGGGAGTGCACAAGGGAACGGCGTGAGGGGGCGGGGAACCGCGTCAACGGTGAACGGGTTGCTGCGGAGCGGCTGCCGTTGCCGGGCAGCGTGATCCCCGGTAGCTTCCCGCCCCGATGCCTACCCGCACCGCAGTCATGGACGACCGGGCCATCGCGCGCTGCCTCGCGCGGATGGCGTCGGAAATCGTCGAACGGGCCCGGGGCACGGAACAGCTCGTCATCGTCGGCATCCAGCGCCGCGGGGTCGAACTGGCCGCCCGCCTCAAGCGGCTCATCGACGACGCAGAATCCTCCCATATCGCCTTCGGCAAGCTCGACATCACGCTCTACCGCGACGACCTGCAGGCGGTGGGCCCCCGTCCCATGGTGGGGGAGACCACGCTGCCGGAACTCGACGGCAAGATCGTGGTGATCGTGGACGACGTGCTCTATACCGGCCGGACGGTGCGCGCGGCGCTGGACGAGTGCGCCGACTTCGGGCGGCCGCGGCGGATCCTGCTCTGCGTGCTGATCGACCGCGGGGGCCGGGAACTGCCGATCCAGGCCGACATCATCGGCGTCACGGTAAGCACCGGGGCGGGAGACAGGGTGGACGTGCTGGTGCGCGAGCGCGATGGCGAGGACGCGGTGGCCATCGTGCGGGGAACCTGAGATGCCGACCCCACTGGGCAAGGACCTCACGGCGCTCGAGTACCTGTCGGCCGACCAGATCCGCCTCATCCTCGACACCGCTGAGCCGTTCAAGGAAGTGAGCGAGCGGCAGATCAAGAAGGTTCCGGCGCTCCGGGGCAAGACGATCGTCAACCTGTTCTTCGAAGCTTCCACCCGCACGCGTATCTCCTTCGAGTTCGCGGAAAAGCGGCTCTCGGCCGACACGGTGAACGTGGCGAGCTCGGGCTCCTCGGTGAGCAAGGGGGAGACGCTGGTGGACACGGCGCGCAACCTGGAGGCGATGCACATCGACATGGTGGTGATCCGTCACCATGCCTCGGGTTCGGCGGAGTTCCTGGGCAAGCGGATCCGCTCGAGCGTGATCAACGCCGGCGACGGGAAGCACGAGCACCCGACGCAGGGGCTGCTGGACATCCTGACGCTGCGGGACAAGTTCGGGAAGATCGAGGGACTCAAGGTGGCCATCTGCGGCGACCTGCTGCACAGCCGGGTGGGCCGCAGCAACATCCACGGGCTGCTGAAGCTCGGCGCCGAGGTGGCGGTGTGCGGCCCGGCCTCGCTGCTGCCGCGTGACGTGGAGTCGCTCGGCGTGACGGTGATCCCGCACATCGAGGACGCAATCCAGTGGGCGGACGCGCTCAATATCCTGCGGCTGCAATTGGAGCGGATGACGGCGGGCTACATCCCCTCGCTCCGGGAATACAACCGGGTCTTCGGCCTCTCGACCGTGCGGCTCGACCGGGCGCCCAAGGACCTGGTGATCATGCACCCGGGCCCGATGAACCGCGGTGTCGAAATCGACAGTGAAGTGGCCGATGGCCCGCACAGCGTGATCCTGCCGCAGGTGACGAACGGCGTGGCGGTGCGGATGGCAGTGCTCTACCTGCTGGCGGGTGGGGCGCCGGACTGGGCACAAGCCGGAGGCAGCGAATGAGCCGGCCGATTCTCCTCAAGGGCGGGCGGGTGATCGATCCGTCGCGCCGGTCCGATGGCACGGCCGATGTGCTGCTGCAGGGCGGGCGGATCGAGGCGGTGGGGCTCAACATTCTGCCGCCCGATGGCACGCAGGTGGTGGAGTGCGCCGGCAAGGTGGTGGCGCCGGGGCTCATCGACGTGCACGTGCACCTGCGGGAGCCGGGCCAGGAAGACCTGGAGACGGTGGCGACGGGTGCCATGGCGGCGGTGGCGGGCGGCTTCACCGGCATCTGTGCCATGCCGAATACCGATCCGGTGTGCGACAACCAGGGCGTGGTCGGGTTCGTGATCGCGCAGGCGCAGCGGGCGGCGAAGGCGCGAGTGTACCCGATCGGCGCCGTGTCCGTGGGCCAGAAAGGCCAGCAGCTCGCCGAGTTCGGTGAACTGGTGGGTGCGGGGGCAGTGGCGGTGAGCGACGACGGCAAGCCGGTGGCGTCGAGCCACCTCATGCGGATGGCGCTCGAGTACGCCAAGACGTTCGGGATCCCGGTGGCAGACCACTGCGAGGACCCGACGCTGGCGGCGGGCGGCTCGATGCACGAGGGGATCATCTCGACCCGCCTCGGCCTCAAGGGAATCCCCGCGGCGGCGGAAGAGATCATGGTGGCGCGGGACATCCTGCTGGCGGAACTCACCGGCGGGCACGTGCACCTCTGTCACATGTCGACGCGCGGCTCGGTGGAGCTGATCCGCCGCGCAAAGGACGCGGGGCTCAGGGTGACGGCGGAGGCATGCCCGCATCACTTCGCGCTGACGCACGAGAGCTGCCTGGGCTACAACACGAATGCCAAGATGAACCCGCCGCTCCGGGAAGACCTGGATCGCGAGGCGATCCGGCAGGGCCTCAAGGACGGGACGATCGACGTGATCGCGACGGACCACGCGCCGCATCACTACGACGCGAAGGAGCGGGAGTTCGACGATGCGCCCAACGGGATCATCGGGCTGGAGACGGCGTTCGGGCTGGCAATGGCGGAGCTGGTGAACACGGGACTCCTGTCACTGCCCGACCTGCTGCTGCGCATGAGCACGACGCCGGCCCGCACGTTCAACCTGCCGGGCGGCACCCTGGCGACGGGCGCCCCGGCCGATGTGGTGGTGCTGGACCCCGCGATCCAGTGGGTGGTGCAGCCGGAGGCCTTCTTTTCCAAGAGCCGGAACACCCCGTTTGCCGGCCGGACGCTGACGGGCCGGGCGGAACTCACGATCGTCCGGGGGCAGGTGGCCTTCCAGCGGACGTCCTGAGACAGAATTACATTGAAACGGGTGCATTGGATTGCGCGGTGGCGGTAGCCTCCCCGGCATAATCACTGTGAGGGTTCGCGATGGCTGAGACCGATTCCCCCCTGGCGCAGGTGGATCACCTGCTGCAGCAGCGGGAACAGTACGAACAGTGGCTTGCCCGCCTCGATGGTACCGGCTCCAAGGCGCCAGATGCAGTGCGACAGAAGGTCCGCGCGGACTACCAGGGCCGGCTGGAGGCGGTGCTGGTGGAGTTGCGGTCGCACGTGTCATCGGTGGAAGTGGCGCTGGCCGGTCACAACGAGGCGCGGGTCTCGCTCGAGGCACGCCAGACCGACATCCAGGAGCGTCTTGCCGAGGCGGAGATCCGCCACGCGGTGGGGGAGTACACGGACGACGAGTGGAGCGCGGTAGGGGCGGAAGCGGAAGCAGCGCTGGAGGACATCGGCCGGCGCATCGGGGCGGAGCAGGGGGAGATCACGCGGCTTTCGGCGGTGCTGCACCTGGTGGCCAAGCCGGCCGCGCCGGTGCCGGCACCCGCGCCGTCGCTCCGGATGCCGACCCCGATGCCGGAGCCGGCGGCCGCGGGGCCCGAGGCACCGCCGGCCCCGTCGGGTGCACCGCGGTTCGTGCCGAAGACGCCGGGCGCCATGCCGCGCGCGGGGGGGACGTTGCCGCCGCCCAAGTCGGTTGCCCCGGTGGACGAGCTGGCCTTCCTCAAGTCGGTGACCGGGGAGCAGGGGCCGCGCAAGGCACCGCCTCGCAAAACCGACAGCGGCCCGATGCGGGCGATCGACATCGGGCAGGAGCCGCCGGCGGTGGCGGTGGACAGCGACCGCGATGACGTGTCACCGGCCGCGCGGCCGGGAGCGGCAGCCAGCGTGAAGACGCTCAAGTGCGGGGAGTGCGGAACGCTCAACCGGCCGACGGAGTGGTACTGTGAGCGGTGCGGAGCTGAACTCGCAGCCCTCTAGAAGCAGCGTGAACCGTAAACGGTAAACGGTAAACGGGAAGCGCAGGTACGAAGCGGGGGCTCCGATATGATTCGGGGCCCCCGTTCACTGTTTACCGTTCACCGTTTACGCAATTTCCTACTTCTTCTTCCCCAGCTTCGCCACCGCCTTGGCCAGCCGGCTCTTCTGCCGGGCCGCGGTGTTGCGATGGATGAGGTTCTTGCGGCCGGCGCGGTCGAGGACCTTCTGGGCGGCTTCGAATGCCTTGGCGGCCTCATCGGCGGTGCCCGCGGCGCGGACCTTCTTGACCGCGTTGCGGAGCTGGCTGCGCTGGGCGCGGTTGCGCTCGGTGCGCGTCTTGGTTTGCCGCATGGCCTTCTTGGCCGACTTGGTTCGTGGCACCATCAACCTCGGGTTCAAAAATCGTTCAAGTGCTGATCAGGGGCGGGGATATATAGCCCGGACCTCCTGCCCGGTCAAGCCGAGGCGGCGTTTCGGCTGGGGGGGCTGGGCCATTAGCTTACCCCTTCGAAACGCCGTCTCTTCTGACGCCTGGGCATACCCCGGCCCGGACCTCCCACGAGCGGGACCACGACCCTGGACGCTTCATCGCTCGCGACATTCGTCATCGCCTTTCCCGCCCTGATCTTCTCGCTGGTGGCGCACGAGTACGCCCATGCAGTGGCGGCGTACCGCCAGGGAGACGACACCGCGTACATGCTGGGGCGCATCACACTCAATCCACTGCCGCATATCGACCCGATCATGAGCATCGCATTCCCGGCGATCACCTTCCTGCTCTCGGGCGGGCAGTTCGTGTTCGGCGGGGCCAAGCCGGTGCCGGTGAACCCGCGGAAGTACCGGAATTACAAGCGGGGCGACATCATCGTGTCGGCGGCGGGCGTGAGCACGAACTTCGTGCTCTGCTTCGTGTTCGCGCTGCTCTTCGTGTTGATCGGCCTGGTGGCCCGCGCGGTGCCCGACATGGTAACGGTGTTCGACGCGGCGCAGCGGATGATGATGTGGGGCGTGTGGCTCAACCTGCTGCTCTGCTTCTTCAACCTGATCCCGATCCCACCGCTCGACGGCTCGCACATCTTCTACTACCTGCTGCCGCCCGCGTGGGGTGCCAGGTACAAGGAGCTGCACCGGTTCGGGTTCATCCTCGTGCTGGTGCTGGTGTCGTTCATGCGCCCGGTGCTGGCCTGGTTCCTTACGCCGGCGTTCCTGCTGCTCAACGGTATCATGCACGCCATCGCGCCGTTCGCGGTGGGTGACGGGCTCAGGATCTTCGGATGACGACCGACGCGCCCACCATCGCGCTCGGCGCCACGCCGGGGTTCGTGGTGCAGCTGGACCGCTTCAACGGCCCGCTCGACCTGCTGCTGCACCTGCTGCGCGAGCAGCAGATCGAGATCTCCGACATCCCGATCGCGCAGATCGCCGACCAGTTCCTGGGCGTGATCCACGAGCTGGGCCTCAACCAGGCGGCCGACTACCTGGACATGGCGAGCCGGCTGGTGCGGCTCAAGGCGCAGATGCTGCTGCCGCGCCGGTCGGAGGAGGAGGGGTGGGAGGACCCGCGCGCGGAGCTGGTGCGCCGGCTGCTCGAGTACCAGCAGATCAAGGAGATCGCGCTGTGGCTGCAGCGGCAGGCGGACCGCCGCGCGCTGCAGTTTGCCCGCGCCTTCCTGCCGGCGCCGCCGGAACTGCCGCCTCCGCCGCTCGAGCTGGATATCGTCGAACTGCTCGCGGCGGTAGAGCGGGTCATCAGCGGCATACCGTCACCGGTGCTGCACCGGGTGGTGGCGCGGCCGCTCAACGTCGAGGGCGCCACGATGCGTATCGAGACCCTGCTGCAGGAGTCGGCGGAGATCTCCTTCCGCGAGGCGCTCGGGCCCAACCCCACGATCGTGGACGTGCTGTCCACCCTGCTTGCCCTGCTCGAACTCGCGCGACGCGGCCTGCTGCGCGTTGCCCAGGACGCTCCCTTTGCCGCCATGGTGATCCGCCGTGAATCCCCTCTCGCAGCTGATTGAAGCCGCGCTGTTCAGCGCACCGCGTCCCCTGACCGCCGAGGAGCTGGCGACGCTCGACGCCGACGCGTCGCTGGCCGACGTGCGCGCCGCGCTCGACGAACTCAAGGAGCTGCTCGATTTCGGGCAGCACGGGGTAGAACTGGTGGAGATGGCGGGCGGATGGCAGATCCTGACGCGTCCGTCGCTCGCCGAGGCGATCGAGCGGGCGCAGTTCACGGCGCGGACGCCCAGACTCACCGGTGCCGCCCTGGAGACGCTGGCGATCATCTCGTACCGGCAGCCGGTGGGCCGGGCGGAGATCGAGGAGATCCGCGGGGTGTCGGCGGGCGGCGTGCTGCGGTCGCTGCAGGAGCGGGGCCTGATCGAGGTGGTGGGCCGGAGCGAGGCGCTCGGCCGTCCGCTGCTGTACGGCACCACGCCGTCGTTCCTCGAGCTGCTGGGCCTGCGCGACCTGGCCGACCTGCCGCGGGCCGATGAACTGATGATCGCGCTGCATCCGCACGGGGCGGCGGCGACCGGGCCGGATGATGCGGCGGCGTATGTGGAAGCAGAGAGCTAGTCAGAGAGCGTGAGCGGTGAGCGGTGAGCGGGCCCTGATGAGTGAAGCAGCGGCGATTGCCAGGGGAGGTTCAGTGGCGGCTGAAGGGCGGAAAGACAATACGGGACGGGGACGGGGTCCGCGACGACCGGGAAAGACCGGCATCGCCAGGGGCCCTGCCGAGCCGTCGCGGCCCAAGTCGGCGGGGCGGAAGCCACCGGCGCGGATGCCGGCCAGGCCCGCGTCCGCGGAGATGCGGGTGCAGCGCGCGCTGGCGCAGGCCGGCGTGGCGTCGCGGCGGCAAGGCGAGGAGCTGATCAAGGCGGGAAAGGTGCGGATCGACGGCAAGGTCGCCGAGCTTGGCAGCAAGGTGAATCCGTCGAAGCAGAAGATCACGGT
>JAGGAG010000217.1 GCA_017889745.1 Gemmatimonadota bacterium
CCGCTCGGATCGACTTCGTCGGCGGTGACTACCACACCACCGAGGTGGGCCGCGGCTACGACCTGACGCTGCTCGCCAACATCCTCCACCAGGAGCCGGCGCCGCAGGCGGCTGCGCTCGTGCGCCGCGCAGCGGACGCCCTGACCCCCGGTGGGCGGGTGGCCATCGTGGACTTCCAGATCGACGACGAGCAGCGGCGGCACCCCTTCGGCACCCTGTTCGCGATCAACATGCGCTCCTTCGGCGACACCCACACCGAGCCGAACATCCGGGGCTGGATGCAGGCGGCCGGCCTGGGCGCGATCACGCGCACCGATCTCGACCCCGACCGCTGGCTGATCGTCGGCAGAAAACCGGGGCAGCCCTGAAGCGCGGAGGTGTCAGCCAGGCATCGCGGTGGGTGAGTCATCGCGGGCGGCGAAGGCACCGTCTGCTCGGGAGGTCTCGCTCTCAATGCCCGACGGCTACTGCCGGACGAGACTGCCGTTCAACCTCCCCGGATTCGTCTTCAGCCACCGGGTGAACGCTTGGCGCGCTGGCGATCGAGGCTCGAGGTCGTCGACCAGCTGACCAAGCAGCTGGTGCGGGTCGCTCAGCGGCCTGTTGCCCGATGCCACGACGAGGTAGTCGTTCCCGTGTCCATCCGGAACGATCTCCCAGGCGTCGACATGCCAGCCATCTTCATCCCCGCGGAGATTGAAGATCCACATCATCATCCGCAGCCAGGTTTCGGGTTCGCGAAAGCCGTCGCGCCCGTTGTGCACGCCCCGCGGCTGGACCTGGGACAGGTCGACGATCACCCGAGCCCAGGCGGTCCGCGCCATCCACGACTCATCCGTCTCTCCGACGTGAAGGGCCCGCTCCAGCTTGTCGACGGCGTGGATCGAGTCCGCCGACCCGCTGAAGTAGAAGCCCAGCGTCTCGGATACGCTGAACGAGCTGAGCCTGAGGGTCGTGCCATCGTCGAAGGTGGATAGGAACCGAGCCCGCTGGAAGGCCTCACCCCTGGTTCGGTGCCGCGGCAGCACCTCGAACCGAATGCCACCCCAGAAGTTGATGGCAGCGATCACCAAGATCCCGCCGGCGACAGTCCGGGCTCCAGCAGCGCTGATGCGGGAACCCAGGACGAACGTGGCGACGCCAGCCATGATTGCGAGACAGACCGGCATCGAGGTCAGCACGGCGAACTCGGCCTCTTGGGGTAACCACCACAGGAAGAAGGCGAGGAAGGTCACCGCCCAGCTCGTGGCAAAGCACAGTAGGAGCCGCTCCCGCGAACCCGCACGGCACCACGCCAGGATGACCGCGGCGACACCCGCCACGGCAAACGCGGTCAGCGCACCCGGTCGATCGGGAACCAGCGCCGACAGACCCCGCACGTGGCTTTCCAGCAGCCCGAGCATCCCGGACGAATCGAAGTTCCCGATCCTCCCCCAGCGCACGCCGGGCGTGACGGCGTAGCTGAGGATGAATTCAAGGAACGTCACGGTCTCAGTCGACTCGGCTTCCATGGCTCGATACCCGAGCCAGTAGGCACCAAGGACGACACCGCCCGCCGTCGCGCTGACCAAGGCAACGGCACGCGCCAGCTCTCGCTTCCGCGAAACCAGCACCGTCACTGCCATCGCGATCAGAAACAGCACCGTCGTCTGGTGGTAGAGCACGGCCAGCACCCACGCGACGGTCAACCCGGCACGGGCACTCCTCGATGACGGCGATTCGGCCAACGTGAGAAAGAACGCCGCGGCCACACCGAGGAGCGCAACAGCCGGTACGTAGACCTCGGCCTGGCTCGCGTACACCAGGATCGCCGTCGTGCTGCCGTAGAGCGCAAGCCCGATCAGGCCGAGGAGTTGCGAGCCAAGCCAGCGAAGCCCAATCCAGTACACGGCGACGATCGCGATGAAGGTGAGGACGAGGTTGTGCACCTGGGCGGCGAGGACGATGTCACGGACGCCCACCACTGCGGCGAGGCCGAGGTACACCGAGCGCACGGCGGCGTTGAAGAGCAGGTGATGGGGGTGAAACAATCCTTGGCCGTCGCGAGCCTTGGTAAGGTAGGCCAGCGAGTCACCGCTTTGCTCGAGAGCAGCGGTCGAAGCCAGCACGGCCACGATCCCAAGCGCGAGCAGCACGCCCGGCAGCAGGGCTGTCAGCCGCCCTGCGGAGCGTCCCACAAACCGGGTTGGGGGCGAGCCCTCCATCAGTCGCCCCAGCATGGTACCAAGGGTCAGTTTCTCCACAAAGATCCGCACATCCGGTGGTCCCGAACCTCACATCCTGACCGACGGATGGGCGGAGTCCCCGAGACCTCGTTGCCGTCAGCTCGGGATCAGGATGCCTTCTTGAGGCCGGCGTTGATCGCGCCACCGCCCGAGGACAACGCGGATTTGACACGGTAGGCCCACTCCACCGCCTTGGCCCTGCCGTACTCGGGGAGGTCCATCTGGAAGGGGTGGGTCGCAATCGCACGGGCGTACTTGAGCAGGCGGAGCCGCCGCAGCCGCTGGTACATCCGGTGCAACTCCTCGCGCGTGACCGTTTGAGACACCAGGATCACCCGCTGCCAGTCGAGTTCGAACGAGATGTTGAGCAGGTCCCAGTCCATGTCGTCGGAGACCAGCCCCCGGGCCCTGGCGTCATGCCAGACCGGCGTGCCGGGCAGCGGCGTCAGCACATAGATATTGACCAACGAGAGTGGGTTGCGCCGGATGAACTGGTAGGTCTCCTCCATCTGCCCGAGGGTCTCGTACGGCTCCCCGATGATGAACGACGCGTGCGGGTGGATGCCGTGCCGACGCAGGGTGTGGACCGCCTGCTCGTTGATCTCGACCTTGAAGGCGCGTCCCTTGAGACGGGTCAGGACCTCCTGGTTGCCGGACTCCAGGCCCATGGACACCGACACGAAGTTCATCTCCTTGAGCATGCGGGCCATGTCGTCGGTGATCCGGGTCGCGGAGGAGGCGCACGAGAAGCGGAAGCCCTGCCTGGGCAGCCCCTCCCGCAGCACCAGCTCGTGGAAGTTCTCGAGGCGCTTGACGTTGGCGATGAACAGGTCGTCGTGGAAGGTGATGTAGCGGACGCCGTAGCGGTCGCGCAGCTGCTTCACCTCCTCGATCATGTACTCCGGCGAGAAGTAGCGGATGTTCGGCCAGAACC
>JAGGAG010000218.1 GCA_017889745.1 Gemmatimonadota bacterium
CCCTCGGGCTCGCCCGCGGCGGGCTTGATCATCTGCTTGTAAGCGACCTTCTTGCAGCTCCACTGGGCCGTCTTGCGGTCATAGGTGGAGTTGACGAAGCACTTCCAGTTCTGGTCGTCGATGCGCATGAAGTCCGCCCGGTAGTAGTAGCCGGGATACCGGCTCTCCTCGCGGAACTTGATGTGCTGCATATGGGCCTCGGCGGCCAGGATACGGTGGTAGTTCTCCCAGGCCCGCAGCAGCTCGTGGAGGTCCTTCGCCCGCATCTTCAGGCTGTCCTCCTTGAGCATCCCCAGCTTGCGCTCCGCCACCTTCAGCATGGCGGCGTTGGTCTGGTAGAAGGTCGAGGTGCCACCGACGTACTCGTCCATGATCTTCTGGAGGCGGAACTGCAGCATCTTCGGCGTGATGTAGTTGGGATTGATGTCGATCGCCGTGGTGTAGTCCTTGTGCTGCAGGAAGGTCCGCACCGGCCGGTAGATCTCCTCGACCAGCTCATCGATGGTGCGCTCGAGCTCGGGCTTCCAATCCTTGTTGTCGAGGACGAATTTCACCATCGCCTTGGCCGCGATCCGACCCTCGGTGTGGGAGCCGGAGGAGAACTTGTGGCCGGAGGCGCCGACGCCGTCGCCCGCCGTGAACAGGCCCTTCACGGTGGTCATGCGGCTATAGCCCCAATGATAGTGGGCGGGAACGCCCGGCAGGTCCTCGGGACCGGAGACCCAGATGCCGGCGCAGCCGGCGTGCGAGCCGAGGAGATACGGCTCGGTCGGCATCAGCTCGGACATCTCCTTGTCGGGCTCGATATTCTCACCGGCCCACACGCCCACCTGGCCGATGGTCATGTCGAGGAAGTCCTCCCACGCCTCGGCCTCGAGGTGCTTGATCTCCTTGGGGGTCATGGTCTCGGCGAGCTTCGCCATGGCCGTCGGGGTGTCCATGAAGATCGGGCCGCGCCCCTCCTTCATCTCCTTCAGCATGAGGTGGTTGCGCAGGCAGGTGCCCATCTTCGGGCCCTCGGCGTAGGCGTCGTAGCCGTAGTCCTTCAGGATCGGGAAGTTCTTCGTCTGATAGTCCTCGCCCGCCGCGTTCATGGCCTTCGCCTTGAACAGCAGGAACCAGGCGCCCACCGGGCCGTATCCGTCCTTGAACCGGGCCGGCACGAAGCGGTTCTCCATCATGGTGAGCTCGGCGCCGGTCTCGGCGGCCATGGCGTAGGTCGAGCCGGAGTTCCACACCGGGTACCAGGCGCGACCCGTGCCCTCCCCGACGGAGCGCGGACGGAAGACGTTCACCGCACCGCCGCAGGCCAGCAGGCAGGCCTTGAACTTGTAGACGTAGAGCTTGTGGTCGCGGACCGAGAAGCCGGCCGCGCCCGCGATCCGCTTCGGGTCGTTCTTGTCGTTGATGAGCCGGACGATGAAGACGCGCTCCTGAATGTTCTCGGTGCCCAGCGCCTTCTTCGCGGCCTCGGCGACGATCCACTTGTAGGACTCGCCGTTGATCATGATCTGCCAGCGCCCGGAGCGCACGGGCTTGCCGCCCTGCACCAGGGACTTGCCCTCGTCACCGGGCTGCTTCCACACCGGCAGGCCCCACTCCTCGAAATGGTGCACGGAGTCGTCGACGTGGCGACCCAGGTCGTAGACCAGGTCCTCACGGGTGATGCCCATCAGGTCGCCGCGCACGTAACGGACGTAGTCGGCCGGGTCGTTCTCGCCCATGTAGGTGTTGATGGCCGAGAGGCCCTGGGCGACAGCGCCCGAGCGGTCCAATGCCGCCTTGTCGACCAGCTTCACCTTGATGTTGACGCCCTGCTGCTTGGCCTTGTCGATCCAGCGCATGATCTCGAAGCCAGCGCCGCAGCAGGCCATGCCGCCGCCGATGAGGAGGATGTCCACCTCTTCCTGGATAATCTCTGGATTGCCGAAACCGTAATCTGCCATCGAACTCGTCCTCGGTTTGTGATTTGGCCCCCCGCCTGAGTGCGGGCGAGAGGCGGGTGTCAGGTCTGGCAGCCGCTCCGATCAGCCTGCGAACTGGCTCAGGTCGGTGGTGTGGGTGCCCTTGGTGAAGAGCGAGGCGGGGTCCGCGAGCTCACCCATGACCGGCTCTGGCTTGCCGGCATACGGCTGGATCGAGCCCTCTGGGGTGGTACGGATCGGGAATTTGAAACGCTTCATGTTGCCGTTACGGAACTTGATCGTCCACATGATGGAATCAGAGCCACGCAGCGGCTGAACCGACGCTCCCAGCGGAACGACGTCTGCATAGTGCCGGCACTCGATCGCCTGCTGAGGGCAGATCTTCACGCAGGAATAACACTCCCAGCACTGCTCCGGCTCCTGGTTCCAGGCCCGCATCGCGTGCCCGGTGGCGGAGCCGTCCTTGTCGAGCGCCATCAGGTCGTGGGGGCAGATGTACATGCAGGCGGTCTTGTCCTGCCCCTTGCAGCCATCGCACTTGTCGGTACGAACGAATGTTGGCATCGGGTTTTCTCCTGTCTCGAACAGCGATCAGACGTGTGGCATCAGGTGTGCCGGTTGGCGGCCTGCGCTTGCCGGTCAGCAGTCCGGGCGCGCGGCACCCTGCCGGGCACTCGGGGGCGCTAAACATAGAGAGCGCAACAAGAAATGCCAAGCAGGTAGATCTTGGGTAAACATAAGGTTTAGTTATGGTATGAGTATCCTCCCGCACGCGCGCCGCGGGCACCAACGCAGGTGTCGCCCCCAGGGGCAACGGGCATCGGACCACCCGCGACGCGCAAGAGTATAAGGCGTCTGCCCCCCATCACATGCCGCGCGTCAGTTCTCGCGCACTATTCGTCGCGCGTGACGTGTCACCACCCCACCAGCATCCGGATGCCCACCAGGGCCAGGAACACCGCGAACACCCGGCGCAGCACGCCGGTCCGCAGGCGGTGCGCCAGGGTCGCCCCGAGGGGGGCGAAGAGAGCGCTGGTTGCCGCTATACCCAGGAGCGCCGGGAGATACACGTAACCGAGGCTCCAGGGTGGAAGGTCCGCCGTCCATCCGGTGACCACGAAACCCAGGGCGCCCGCGACCGCTATGGGAACACCGACGGCGGCCGATGTCGCCACCGCGACATGAATGGGCACTTGCCACCATACCAGAAGG
>JAGGAG010000020.1 GCA_017889745.1 Gemmatimonadota bacterium
AGACGGCGATGTGGGTCGGCCGATGGACGGGGATTCCGTTCACCTTCACCACGCATCGATACGACATATTTGAGCGCCCGCCCGGCAACATGGCGGAACTGGTTTCGGCGGCGCATCGCATGGTCTGCATCTCTCACTTCAACCGGGACTACCTCGTCTCGCACTTCGGTCTCGCTGAGGGGAAGCTTCCGATCGTCCGGTGCGGCATCTACATCGACGAGTTTGAAGGAGAAACACGCGTTCCCCCTGCCGACAAGGCCGTGGTGCGATTGCTTTGCGTCGCGCGGCTGGACCCGGAGAAGGGGCACACCTATCTGTTGCAGGCCATCCGCCTGCTTCGCGAAGCCGGCCTGAACGTTGAACTAACACTGGTCGGTGACGGCAGGCTCCGTGACGAACTCTCCGCCCAGGCCGCGCAACTGGGACTCGGCTCACGCGTCACCTTCCTGGGCGCCAGGTCGGCGACGGAGGTGCGTGAGCAATTCGAGGCCTGCGATATCGCTGTTCTGGCGAGCCTCAGCGAAGGCGTTCCGATCGCGATCATGGAGGGAATGATCAGCGGCAGGCCGGTAATTGCGCCGGCCGTGCTGGGTGTCCCTGAACTGGTCGAGGACCGGGTGACCGGGTTTCTGTGTGAACCCGGGAGCCCGGGGTCTATAGTGCGCGCGGTACAATGGATCCTGGCCAACCCGGAGAGAACACGAAGGATCGTCGAGGCGGGAAAGCAGAGGGTCAAGAATGACTTCTGCCGGGAGACATGCACGGACGAACTGATTGCGCTCTGGCAACAGCAGCCACTGGGGAAGCGGTCCCATGGCAAGTCACCGCCCCGCCAAGCAGTCCCGTTGCATCGGCCGTTGCAGCTTGAAACCAGTTCGCGGAAGTCCCCGTAAGAGCCGGACCACGCTCGACTACGGCTCTTACGGGAGGAGATCAATGCGCCGACTGGGACGCTGGTTTCTTGGATTCCTGCTGGTGATCGCCGGCGCCCTCGGGGCCCTGTACGGCTACACCGCCCTCCGCTTCAACCGCAGCTATGACGTCGCCACCCGGCCGCTCACGCTGCCCACCGACAGCGCGTCGCTGGCGCGGGGACAGCACGTTGCCACCGCGATCGGCAAGTGCGTCGACTGCCACACTGCCGATCTGGGTGGCAAGGTGTTCATCGACGACAAGGCGCTGGGGTACATCGTCACCCCGAACCTCACCGGCGGGCCGGGCAGTCCGGTCGCCGGCTGGGCGCTGGCCGACTGGGATCGCGCGATCCGGCACGGCGTCCGCCCCAACCATCGCGGACTGGCCATCATGCCGGCGGAGGAATACCAGTACTTCACCGATGCTGATTTCACGGCCCTGGTGGCGTACATCACGTCGGTGCCCAAGGTCGACCGCTCCCTGCCCGGCCGGACCTTCGGCCCGATGGCGCGCGCGCTTTACGTTGCCGGAAAGCTGCCCCTCTTCCCCGCGGAAGTGGTCAAGCATGACAGCGTGGGACGGCACTCCTTCCCCGAGGGAGAGTACCTCGCGCGCACCGGCGGATGCTTCGCCTGCCACGGCGTCACGCTCGCCGGCGGAGCGATCGTCGGAATGCCGCCGGGCACCCCACCCGCCGCCAATATCAGCACCACCGGCATGATCAACTGGACGCTGGCCGACTTCACCACCGCGCTCCGCACCGGCAAGCGGCCCGATGGCAGCACGCTCAAGGCTCCGATGCCGTGGAAGCTCACCGCCAACCTGACCGACGCGGAGATCGAAGCGCTGTGGAACTACCTGCGGAGCGGGAACTATCCGTCGCAGGCGGGAGGGCCGAAGAGCTAGACGACCCGGAGTTTCCAGCGCCCGCGCCGGAAGAGTGCGGCGCTCGCGAGTGCCAGGGTGCAGAAGGCCACGGTGATGGAGATGAACACCCCCCGTGGCCCGAATCCCATGACATGCGCGAGCGCCCACGCCAGCGGGAGTTCCCACAGCCAGAAGCAGAAGAGGTTGAGCCAGGTGGGTGTCCAGGTGTCGCCCGCGCCGTTGAACGACTGGGTCAGCACCATCCCGTAGGCATAGAGCGGAAAGCCCAGGCTCACGATCCTGAGGCAGGACACGGCCCACACCGCCACGTCCGCGTCGTGCGTGAAGAGCCCCACCAGCACCTTGGCGCCCACGAAGAAGACCACGCCCACCGCCGTGAGGAACACGGCGTTGTAGTTGGCCGCGGTCCACACCGCCTGCTCGGCGCGATCGGGCTTCTTCGCCCCCAGCCCCTGCCCCACCATCGTCGCCGCCGCATTGCTCAGTCCCCACGACGGGAGCAGCGCGAAGATGACGACGCGGAGCGCGATGGTGTATCCGGCGAGTGCCGCGCTGCCGAAGGTGGAGAGGATCCGCACCAGGCCGATCCAGCTCACCATGCCGATGATCATCTGGAATGTGCCCACCGCCGAGAGACGCATCAGGGCCCACATGGTATGGAAGTCGGGCACGACATGGCGCTGCGCCACGCCGAGCCGCCCCGTGCCGCTCGCCAGCACGGCGAGCTGGATGAGCACGCCCGAGCCGCGGGCGATGGTGGTGGCCACTGCGGCACCGGTGACACCCAGTTCCGGGAACGGTCCCCATCCGAAAATGAGGAAGGGGTCGAGCAGGAGGTTGATCCCGTTCGCGGTCCAGAGCACGCGCATCGCGATCGTGGCGTCACCCGCGCCGCGGAACGCCGCGTTGATGAGGAACAGCAGGATGACCGTCGCGTCACCGCCCAGGATGATGCGCGCATAGCCGGTTCCCGCGGCGATCACCTCGGGCGTCGCCCCCATCAGGCCAAGGAGGTGAGGCGCAAAGAGGAAGCCGGAGGTGCCGAGCACGGTGGCCACCGCCAGCCCCAGCAGGATCGCCTGCACCGTCACCCGTGCCGCGGCGTCCTGGTTCTTCTCCCCGATGCGCCGCGACACCATCGCCGTGACGCCGATGCTGAGCCCCATCGCCAGCGCGTAGATGAGCGAGAGCACCGACTCGGTGAGACCCACGCTCGCCACCGAGTCGGCGCCGAGTTTCGCGATCCAGAAGATGTTGACGACCGCGAAGAGCGACTCCATGACCATCTCGAGCACCATCGGCACCGCGAGCAGGATGATCGCGCGGCGGAGGGGACCCTCGGTGTAGTCGGTGTCGGTGCCGCGGAGGGCGGCCTTGACTTCGGAGAGCAAGGATGACATGAGAAGCGTCAACAGTAAACGGTGAACGGTGAACGGGCCTCAATGTGACAAGGGGCGCAGATCGCGCCCCTGTTCACCGTTTACCGTTCACCCTTCACGCCGTGGGGTAAGCCTTGTCCAGGTCCTCGAACATCCGCCTGGCATAGTCGAACCCCGCGATCGCTTCCTGCACCACCTCGTCCTGCTCCTTCTGGGTGAGCGGCAGCGCGCTGAGGACGGCGCGGTAGGCGTTCTTCCGGCCGTTCATGTCGGCCACGTCCTTGAAGTTGTAGAAGTTGGTGCCCGCTTCGCCGGCTTCGTAGGTCTTGGCGACGCTGCGGCCCATCATCTGGCCGCCCGAGAGGTCGCCCAGATAACGCACGTAGGCATGCGCCACGAGGCCGCGCGGCATGCGCCCTCCCAGCTGGGTGAGGTGCGCCGCATAATCGGAGGCGGCCTTCACCACCGGAATGGAGCGCCAGTCCTTGCCGGCGAAGAACTCGAGATCCTGCTCCAGCGATGCCGCGCGGTTGAGCGCCGGGTCGTACACCATGCCCACCACCGCGTCGTCCTTGTGCGCGCCCATGGCCGCCTCCAGCGCCACGTACACCGGGTGCAGTGCGCGGAGCAGTCCGACGTAGCCGTCGCGCGGCAGCGTGCCCTTGAAAAGGTGCTTGACGAAGGCGCTGCGCTCGGCGGCGGTGTGCGCCGCACCCGTGGCGTCACGAAGGCGCCCGGCGAGGCCGGCAGGTACGATTGTTTCGGACATCAGGACTCCTCCATTTGGGTCGCAAATTTACCGACCCGGACCCGAACAACCAAGCGGCGTCAGGTCGCCACGAGATGCACGGGGATGCCGCCATTGTTCGTGCGCCATATCTCCCGAAACGGCACACCAACCTGGCCCTCGAGGCGGGGATTGGCGCCGAGCAGGGCCACGCGCCACCCCGGGAGCCGGGTACGGGCCACGTTGCCCAGTTGGGCGTAGAGATTCCGCAGCGCCTTCTCCTCGCCGATGCGTGCGCCGTAGGGAGGATTGCTGAGCAGCAGCCCCGGACCCGGCATCGGGTCGACTGCCGACAGCGATACGTTCCGGAACTCCGTGTTCGCGGTGACTCCGGCCCGCTCCGCGTTGGCCCGTGACGCCTCGATGGCACCGGCGTCGCGATCGCTGCCAACGATGCCCGGTGCATCGGAAAGGATACGCGACGCGGCGTCGGCGCGGACCCCGGCCCACAGCTTCGCATCGAAGTCGGGCCACGACTCGAACGCGAAGCGCCGGTTGAGCCCGGGCGGAATCCGCCGCGCCAGGAGCGCCGCCTCGATCGGGATGGTGCCCGAGCCGCAGAAGGGATCGACCAGCGGAACGCTGCCGTCCCAGCCGCATCCGAGGAGCATCGCCGCGGCCAGCGTCTCCCTCAGCGGTGCTTTCGCCGTCTCGAGCCGGTAACCGCGGCGGTGCAGCAGCTCACCTGACGCATCGGCTGAGATGGTGAACCGGTCGCGCACCGCGCGCACCTGGAATCGCGCTGCCCGCGATGGCTCGGCGTCGGCTGCCCTCCCCTCCATGCCGACAATCCGCTCGAGCCGCTCGGCGATCCCCCGGTTGTGATACAGCTTCGATTTCCGGCTGGTCACCTCGAACTCCGGCACCATGCCGGCCCCGAGCAGGGTGTCCCAGGGGATCTTCTTCGCGTGGCGTTCGAGCTCGAACCAGGTGCGGGCCTCGAACTGCGCCACGCGCTTCACCACCCGGGTCGCGGTGCGCAGCTCGAGGTTGGCCCGATACAGCAACAGGGCATCGGCCCGGAACGAAACCCCACCGGGCTCGGTTGCGTCGATCGTGGCGCCGAGTGCATGTAGTTCGGACGCGGTGACGGCCTCGATGCCGGGTGCGGTGATGGCGAAGCAGTCGTCAGCCATCGCTGGTCGGTCGCGGGTCGTGCGTCGTGGGTCTCGAGTGCTGCTCCCGGCGGCGGAGCGCGATGCGCCACGCCAGGTAGCCCACGATGAGCAGGTTGCACGCGAACACGAACAGGCGCAGCATGGTGAAGTGATGCAGGAGCAGCCTGACCTCGAACGGCAGGTACAGGCCGCCGCTCAGGGCCCCGAACCACTGGGCCCATGCCTGCTCGTGCCACAACCCGAACGCCTCGGCCAGCCGCACCAGGGAATAGCCCAGCGCGCCGAGCGCCAGCAGCACCAGGCGATGGTCATCGATGCTGCCGCTCGCCTCGATGAAGATCCGGGGAAGGTGCCTGGCGGGGTTGAGGTGGGCCTCGCGCACCAGCGCTTCGGCCACCGCCTGCACGTCGTGATGGATCAGGCCGAGCAGCCCGACGCCGGCGAGCAGCACCAGGAGACCCTTGGCGCCCTCGAGCAGCGCGATGGTACGGGAGGCGGCGGTCGATTTCATGACGGCGAGGAAGTTAGACTCGGAAGGTCATTCCCGGGGGGCCGCGTGCCCGAACTGCCGGATGTGGTGGTGTATATCGAGCGCCTCACGCCCCTCGTGCTGGGGCAGCCACTGGTGCAGGTGCACCTGGGCAGTCCGTTCGTGCTGCGCACGGTCGATCCACCGGTTTCCGAGGTGGACGGCCGGACGGTCACCGGCATCCGCCGCCTGGGCAAGCGCATCGTGCTGGCCCTCGAGGGCGAGTTGTTCGTCGTCATCCATCTCATGATTGCCGGGCGGCTGCGCTGGCGGGCCCCGGGCAAGACGCTCCGCGGCAAGATGGTGCTCGCCGAGTTCGCCTTCCCCGATGGCACGCTGTATCTCACCGAGGCGGGATCGAAGCGACGGGCGTCGATCCACGTGGTTCGGGGCGAGGCGGCACTCGCCGGCTTCGAACGGGGCGGCCTCGAAGTACTGAGCGCCAGCCTGGCCGGGTTCAGCGCGCGCCTCCGGAGCGAGAACCACACGCTCAAGCGCGCGCTCACCGATCCCCGGCTCATGAGCGGCATCGGCAATGCCTACTCCGACGAGATCCTGCATCGCGCGAAGCTGTCGCCGCTGATGCTCACCTCACGACTCAGCGACGAACAACTGTCACTGCTCTTTGAGGCAACCCGCGCCACGCTCACGGACTGGACCGACCGGCTCCGCACCGACGCCGGCAGCGGCTTCCCAGAAAAGGTGACCGCCTTTCGCGACGGGATGGCCGTGCATGGGCGCTTCCGGCAGCCGTGCCCGGTGTGCGGTGCGCCGGTGCAACGCATCCGCTATGCCGAGAACGAGACCAACTACTGCGCGCGCTGCCAGACGGGCGGGCGGGTGCTGGCCGACCGGAGCCTGTCACGGCTGCTCAAGGACGACTGGCCCCGCAGCATCGAGGAGTGGGAGGCATGATGGAGATCACCGCCCTGCTGCAGGCGCACCGCGAGGGCGATCCCGGGGCGGTTGACCGGCTGTATCCGCTGGTGCAGTCTGAATTGCGGCGCGGCGCGGCGGCGCTGCTGCGCCGGGAGCGGGACGCGCACTCGGTGCAGGTCACCGAGCTCGTCAACGACGCGCTCCTGAGGCTGCTGGGGTCGTCGCCCGAGTGGCAGGACCGGGCGCACTTCCTGGCGATCGCGTCGCGGGCCATGCGCCAGATCCTGGTGGATCGTGCGCGTCGCCGGCAGGCGCAGCGGCGGGGTGGCGGATGGCAGCAGACCACGCTCGGCGACGCGGCCTCGCCCCAGCCGGTGTCGCCCGACGAGCTGATCGCGCTCGACGATGCGCTGGAGCGGCTGGGCGCCTTCGATCCGCGCCTGCGCGACGTGGTGGAGTACCGATATTTCGGTGGCCTCACCGACGCCGAGGTGGCCGCAGCGCTCGGCGTGACGGAACGGACGGTGCAGCGCGACTGGAAGCGGGCCCGCGCCATCCTCTATACCGAGCTCTACCCCGGTGGAGCTCCAGACCCGGCGGGATGACCGACGATACCTGGCAGCACGCACTGGAGATCTTCGAGGCGGCCTCCGACCGCAGCGGGCCCGACCGCGCCCGCTGGCTGGACGAGGCTTGCGACGGCGACGCCGCCCTCCGGGATCAGGTGGAGCGCCTTCTCCGGGCCCATGAACAACAGGGCCTGCTCGACCGGCCGCCGGTACCCGGCGACGCCGACATCGCCGAGCGCCTGGGACGCGCACTGGGCGACCGCTACCGCATCAGCCAGCTGATCGGACGGGGTGGTTCCGCAGTGGTATTCCTGGCTGAGGAGCGGAAGCACGCCCGCCAGGTGGTGCTCAAGGTGCTCGACCCCGAGGTGGCGAAGCTGTGGGGGCCGGAGCGGTTCCAGCGCGAGGTGCAGATCGCGGCCCGGCTCGCGCATCCGCACATCGTCGGGTTGATCGACTCGGGCGATGCCGACGGTCTCCTCTACTACGTCATGCCGTACGTGGAGGGCGAGACCCTGCGGGTCCGGCTCGACCGCACCGGCGCGCTGCGCTATGCCGACGCGCTGCCGCTGCTGCGCGATGTGGCCCAGGCTCTGGCGTACGCGCATTCAGCCGGCGTGGTGCACCGCGACCTCAAGCCCGCCAACGTGCTGTGCGTCGGCGCGCATGCGTTCCTCATGGATTTCGGCGTGGCCAAGCTGGTGCAGCGCAGTGCGATCACGAAGGACAAGTCCACCAGCGGCGCGGCAGTGGGCACCCCGGCGTACATGGCGCCGGAGCAGCGGGCGGCGCTTCCGGTGCTCGACCACAAGGTGGACCTGTACGCATGGGGGCTCCTTGCCGCCGAATCGCTCACCGGCCGCTTGCCGCAGCAGTTGCGTGAATCGACGGCCGCCCTGGGTGATGCCCCGGCCGCCGTGGCCGCACTCGTGTCCGAGTGCCTCGCCCAGGATCCAGCCGCCCGGCCGGCGGACGCCGACACCATCCTGCGGCGACTGGAAGAGGCCACGCCGCGCCGGCGGTGGACGCTGGGTGTCGCTGGCGCAGTGCTCGCCGCGGTGGCGTTCACCATCGGGTTCCGCGACCGGGTGACCCGGAGCGGTGCCACCCCCGCCCTGCGCGTGCCGCTCGCGGTGGCGCCGTTCCGCAACGAGACCGGCGATTCGGCGCTCACCACCTGGGGCCGCATGGCCGGCGACTGGCTCACGCAGGGGCTGCAGGAATCGGGGCTCGCTGCGATGATCAGCTGGCCTGCTGCGCTCGAGGCGTCGGTGCTTCCGGCGGGTGCGGAGGAAACGGACCTCGCCCGGCAGCTCAACCGGAAGACCGGCGCCAACACCGTGGTGACCGGCGCCTACTACGCCGTCGGCGATTCGCTGCAGTTCCGCGCACAGGTAAGCAACGCAGTGACGGGCGAGGTACTGAGCGTCCTGGCTCCGGTAACGGCCGCGCGCGCGACGCCGCAGGCCGCATTTCCGCTGCTGCGCGAGCGCGTGCTTGGCGCGGTGGCGGTGCTGGCTGACGAGGAGTTCCCCCGGGCAGTCGGCCTGCGCCAGCGTCCACCCACCTACGAGGCGTATCGCGCGTTCGAGCTGGGATCGCAGCGCTTCACACGGCAGGACTACGCGGGCGCGGTGCCACTGCTGCGGCAGGCGCACGACCTCGACACCACGTTCATGGTGCCGCTGCTCAACCTCGTCAGCGCCTGGTGGAACGAGGCGGAGTTCGACAGCGTCGGGCGCGTCCTCGCGCAGCTGCACGCGAACGAGCCCGCGCTGAACCCCTACCAGCGCCTGCAACTCGAGTACTACGACGACCTCTACAGCGGCGACATGCGCGGGGCGTACGACGTGCTGAGCCGCGCGGCGCAGCTGGCGCCCGATTCGCGCGCGGGGTACAACGTCGCCCTCCTCGCCCTGAGCCTCGACCGGCCGCGCGAGGCGGTGGTGGCCCTCGAGTCGCTCGAGCCGGCGCGCGGCGCGCTGGGCGACTGGTCATCGTACTGGAGCCAGCTGGCGCACGCACTGCACCAGCTCGGCGAGCACGGCCGCGAGCGCGAGGCGGTGCGTACCCTGATCCGGCGATTCCCCGACCGGAGGGTGGGGCTCGCCCTCGAGGCCCGCGCCCTCGCGGCGCAGGGCGATACCGCCGAGATCGACCGGGTGCTTGCGGCGGCGGAACCGCTCCCGCCTTCCACCTACTGGTCGCAGGGCGCCGCAATGGTCACCGCCGGGGAGGAGTTGATGGCGCATGGCCGGGTCGCAGCGGGGACGCGTTACCTGGAACGCGCGGTGGCGTGGTTCGAGGCCCAGCTGCAGCTGGAACCGGGGCAGCGCGGGCATCGTTACTGGCTGGGGTCGGCGTACTACGACCTGGGGCGGTGGAAGGACGCGAGCGTGATCTTCGAGGCGCTGGAGCGGGAGTTTCCCGACCGTCGCGACTATCACGCGCTCGCGGTGATCAGTGGCGCACGGGTGCTCGGCCGGTCCACCGCGTCGCAGCTGGGCGACCCGCGCCCATGGGGACGGGGCGCAAACGCCTTCCAGCGCGCCCGCATCGCCGCCGCCTCGGGCGACATCGCGCGCGCCAAGGCACTGTTCACCGAGGCCGTTGGCATTGGCATCGAGGGACTGCCGTGGCTGCATGCCACCGCGGTACGCGACCTCCTCGATCTTGGTCCGGAGGTCACCCGGCTCCCGCCGGGCCTGCGCATCACCCCGGCCGGGCCGGGAATGGCACCCGACGCCTAGGCAAATGTCGCCCTTCGGGGGCGTCCTGCGCATTCCCTCATGAGAGGCTCCGTGCCGGAGCCGGCCAGAGGAGGCAGTCATGATGGACATTCGGGAAGATCCCCAGGACAGCACCGTCCAGGTGGGTTCGCTGCGCATCGAGGGGTGGATCGTACAGGCCAGCTGCATCGACTGTCGCGGGCGGCTGGTGCACTACGCGGCGTTCGATGCCCTGTTCTGCCCCGAGTGCAACCGCTGGTCGGCGCTGCAGTGCGTCCTGCCCGACTGCTACCTCTGCTCCGTACGGCCCGAGCGGCCGCTGGTGACGGGATCGAGCGGAGCCACGGCGGCCCGGCGCAACTCCGGCAACTGGTCGCGCCTGATGATGGTGGTGGGGCTGGCACTGGGCGGCTGCAGCAAGCCGGCCGACACGCCGGCAGTCACTGAGGCCATCATCGAGGGGCTGGGCAACCATCACATGGCCGTCACCGCCACACCCGAGGCGCAGCGCTACTTCGACCAGGGCCTGCGGCTGGCGTACGCCTTCAACCATCCGGAGGCGGAGCGTTCGTTCCGCGCGGCGGCGACGCTCGATGCGGACTGCGCCATGTGCTGGTGGGGCACGGCGCTGGTGCTGGGCCCCAACATCAACCTGCCGATGGATCCGGCAGCGGCGGCACCGGCCTGGGAGGCGTTGTCGAAGGCTCGCGCCGGCGCCGCGAAGGTGTCCGATCGCGAGCGCGCCTACATCGAGGCGCTCACCGCGCGCTACGCCGACCCGGCGCCCGCCAACCGCGCGCCGCTCGACACGGCGTATTCACGGGCCATGGCCCGGGTCGCGCAGCAGTTCCCGTCCGACCTCGACGCGCAGGTGTTGTACGCCGAGTCGCTGATGGACCTGCGGCCCTGGGACTACTGGAATGCGAAGGGGCAGCCCAACCCCGGCCTCGAGGAGCTCGTGCCGATCCTCGAGCGGACGATCGCTGCCGACTCGATGAACCCCGGCGCATGCCACTACTACATCCACGCCGTCGAGAAAGTGAATCCGAAGCTGGCGGTGCCCTGTGCCGAGCGGCTCGCGTCGCTCATGCCGGCGGCGGGACACCTGGTGCACATGCCGGCGCACATCTATGCGCGGGTGGGGCGCTACAACGACGCGGTGGACGCGAACGTGCACGCGGTGCACGCCGACGAGACCTTCATCGCCGACCGACCGGGGCAGCAGAGCGTGTACGCCGCGATCTACTACCCGCACAACTATCACTTCCTCGCCTTTGCGTCGGCGCTCGCCGGAAGGAGCCAGGAAGCGATCACCGCAGCCGCTGCCGCGTCGGAGCACATGCCGCTCGAGGTGGCGCACCTGGCGGTGGAGGCGGAGTACATGGTGCCGGCGCGACAGATGTACCTCGCCACCTACAGGCGCTGGGATGACATCCTGGCGTTGCCGGTACCACCCGACACGCTGCACGCGGCGCGAGGGATGGCGCTCTACGCACGCGGCAGCGCGCTCGCGGCCAAGGGGCGTGGTGCCGAGGCGGTGGCGACGCTCGACACGGTAGAGGCGCTGGCGAAGGCGGAGCCGGCGGGGATCCGGAAGATGCTGCTGGACGTGTCGGCCGCGATGCTGGCGGGGAACATCGCGCAACAGGCCGGCAACTGGGCGAAGGCGGTCGAGGAGTACCAGCGGGCGGTAGCGGCGGAGGACATGCTCCCCTACATGGAACCGGCATTCTGGCACTACCCGACGCGCCTGTCGCTCGGGGCGGCGCTGCTCCGGGCGCACCGCGCGAAGGAGGCAGTAGCAGTCTATCGCGCCGCGCTGGTGCAGTACCCGGAGAACGGCGAGGCGCTCTATGGTCTCGAGCAGAGCCTCAAGGCGAGCGGAGGAAAGGCCGAGGCGGCAGCACTCCAGCCCCGGATCGCGGCGGCGTGGAGCAAGGCCGACGTGCCACTCGCCTTGCCCTGACCTGGCACACGATCAGCCGGAGAGGCAGCGCTCGAACTCGGCCCGGTTGATCGCTCCCTCGGTGCAGAGCACCAGCACGCGCGACGACGACCCGAGCTCCAGCCGGTCGCGAAGGCTGCGGAGCCACGGATCGCGCATCAGCGCGGCGAGCGCCCCGGTGGTGGCGGCCCCCGAGGTACCGGCCTCGAGCGCGGTATCGCCCGGTGCCGCGCGATGGAGCAGGCGCACCCCTTCTTCCGCGTCGCGATCGTCGATCGCGATCATCGCGTCCACGCCTGCCCTGATCGCCGGCCACGACGACAGGCTCACCTCGGCGCAGTTGAGGCAGGCCATGGTGGTGGCACCGTCGCCCGTGGCCACGGTGGGCCGCCCATCGGGCGACTCGAGCGAGGTGGTGAGGCAGTCGGCCGACGAGGGCTCGACCCCGACCACGCGGGGCCCGGCCGGGCGATGCGCGTAGTGAACCACGCCGGCGTGGAGGATCCCGCCCACGCCACCGGGTATGAGGACCACGTCGGGCTGGGGCCAGCCGCTGGCATCGAGCTGGTCCTCGAGCTCCTGGAACAGCGTGCCGTATCCTTCCACTACCAGCTCAGGGATATCCAGGTACCCGTCGTATCCCACGTCGGAGATGACCTGCCATCCGCGCTCGCGACTCTCCGCGTCGCAGCGGTGCACAGCGTCCTCGTAGCTGCCATCGACCAGCATCACCCGGGCGCCTTCGCGCCGGATGTTTTCCACCCGCTCCGTTGCCACGTGTGATGGCAGGAAAATCACACATGAAATTCCCTGCAGGCGCGCGGCCCACGCCACCGCGCGGCCATGGTTACCTTCGCTCGCCGCCGAGACGGTGGCGATGGTGCCGGGTTGGAGTTGCGACAGGCGGTGCAGTGCCCAGGAGGCACCCAGCCCCTTGAACGCGCCGAGCCCGAAGCGCGGGCCCTCGTACTTCACGTACAGCTCGCTCAAGCCCAGTGCCTGCGCGAGCACGGGGCGGCGGATGAGCGGCGTGGGTTCGTAGCCGGGTAGGGTACGATGAAAGTCGCGGACGTGAGCGTTCGCCGGCGCCGCGTCTTCGCGCCGGCGGAAGCGGTTGATGACGCAACGCATCGCGCCCGCCATCGGCAACCGCTACTTGAGGTAGTGCGCGAAGAACTCCGTCGACCGCTTCCACGCGGCTTCGGCGGCGGCGGCATTGTAGTTCCTGCCCGACGGGTTGGCGAAGCCGTGACCGGCGTCGAAGAACTCCACCGTCTCGGTCTTCCCCAGCCTGTCGAGCACGGCGGCCATCGCATTGACGCTGTCGGCGGGAATGCCGCCGTCCTGGCTGCCGAAGAGACCGAGCAGCGGCGCCTGCAGCTCCTGCAGCTGGGCGGGGTCGGTGACCGGCCGCCCGTAGTACATGACCACCGCCTGGACCTTCGATCCGCCCACGAGTCCCGCCTGCAGGCTCCAGTGCCCGCCGAAGCACCAGCCGATGCTGCCGACCTTCTTCGCGCCCTGCGCGCGGAGGTAGTCGATCGCGGCGGCCAGGTTGGCCCGGCTTCCGGCCACGTCGCCACTCACGGCCCGCATGAGCGCGGTGGCGCTGTCGGGCGTCGACGCCACGTTGCCGCGATACAGATCCACCGCGAGCGCGACATATCCCTCGCCCGCGAGTCGCTGCGTGCCGGCGCGGATGTTGTCGTTGAGTCCCCACCACTCGTGGACCACCACCAGCGCGGGCGCATCCTTCTTCGCGCCCTTCGGCCGCGAACGGAAGCCCTGCACCGGCCGGCCCTCGACGGTCCAGTACGTCACCGTGTCCGACACGACATCGGCCCGTGGCGCCCGCGCGACGCCGCTTGGCACCGGGGCATCATGCTGATGCAGCGCGTGCATGCGGGCGGCATCGTCCGTCACGGCAACCTGCTGAGCTGCCACCTGGTTCGTGGCAACGACGACCAGCAGGGTGCCCAGGGTCATGGGAAGGGAACGGCTCATCGCGGACTCCGGCGCAGATGTCGAATACGTGCGAGTGAGGACGTCACTCGGGGAGGCCAAACGCCACCACCATGTCACCCTGCTTGAATCCGAAGAGGGCATTGCCGCCCGCAGCCACCGCGACGAACTGTTTCCCGCCGATGGCATACGTGACGGGCGGTGCGTTCACCCCCGCATCGCACTGATACGTCCAGAGCGGGCGGCCGGTTGCACCATCGAAGGCGCCGAACACTCCTTTGCCGGCGCCGGAGAACACCAGGCCACCTGCGGTGGCGAGCACGCCGCCGATCAGTGGCTCTTCCGTCTTCACCTGCCACTTGAGCCTTCCGCTGTTCGCCAGGTCGAGTGCGGTCAGCGTGCCCCACGCCTCGTCGGTGTTCTGGGTGCTGGCGTACTGGGTCACGCTGCTGTCCGGCCCCCTCACCTCGTGCGCGATGTAGCGCGTGGGAAGGTGCAGCGCGCCCACGAAGAACAGGTGCTGACGAGGGTCGTACGCCGAAGGTGACCAGTTGGCTCCTCCGGCGATACCGGGCGCGATCACCACCCCCTCGCCCGGCAGCGGCGGGGTGAAGAGGTTGCGCTGGGGCACGAACGCGTCGGACTTGAAGAGCAGCGCGCCGTCGCGGCGGTCGTGAACGAACACCCATCCGGTCTTGCTCGCCTGGGCCACGGCAGGGATGCGCTTCCCCTCCCGCATCACGTCGAGCAGCACGGGCGAGCTCGCCACGTCGTAGCCCCAGCGGTCGTGCGGAACCTGCTGGTAGTGCCACACCATCTTCCCGGTGCGGAGATCCAGAGCCACGAGCGATGACGTGTAGAGGTTGTCGCCGGGGCGGGAGGCATCGGCCATCTGGGGCGACGGGTTGCCGGTACCGAAGATGAGCAGGTGGCGGACCGCGTCGATGACCGGTGACGAATAGATGGACCCGCCACCGTACCTCCACGCGTCGGCATAGGCCGCCGAGTCGGCGTGCTCGCGGGCGATATCCCGCTGCATCGCCACACCGTCGGGCGTGCTGCTGCGGAAGGTGCCCTCCCAGCCCGGCCCGGTGACGTTGAACTTCCAGAGCGGCCTGCCGGTCTTCGCGTCGAACGCCGCCATCAGCCCGGGGCGGCCATACTGTCCGCTCAGCCCCACCACCGCCAGGCCCTTGTCCGGATGCAGGCCGTACCCAACGCCGGCGATGCCGACGAAGACCTTGCCGTCGTACACGATCGGTGCGGCGCTGATGCCGACGCCGGTGGACCCGGTCTTCCCCACCTGCGACAGCGAGTCGTCGCTGCGCAGCTGGCTCGTGGCTTCGGTGCTGCCCTCATACTCCGCGACGACGATATCCCAGACCTTGGTGCCGGTCCTGGCGTCGAGCGCAACCAGGCGGCCATCGACCGTCCCGACGTAGACCCTGCCATTCGACACCGCCACACCGCGATTGGCGGGTCCGCAGCAGAGCTTGCTGGCGCGCGACTCGTGCTTGTAGCGCCACAGCTCGCGGCCGGTCGCGGCGTTGAGCGCGGCCACGCCGCTGAACGGCAGCGACACGTACATCACGCCGTCCGTCACGATCGGCGTCGCCTGGAAGGTCGCGGTGACGCCGCTGTGCCAGGTCCATTTCGGCAGCAGGCGGCTCACGGTGGTGGTGTTGATGGCAGTGAGGGGCGAGTAGCGCTGGCCGCCCAGGTCGTAGCCGTGCAGCGGCCAGGCACCGGCCGACTGGGCCGGCGCCCGCGCCGGCAATACCGCGGCGAGCAGAAGTGCACCCGGGAGCAGCCCGCGCCGCAGCCATCGCCCGGGGAAAATCGGGGGGGTACTCATTCCCGGAACCTAGCAAGGGGTGCGCTGACGCGGGCAATGACGGTTCCCGCCGGGCTCCTGCGCAACGCAGTATGACCGTCCGGCCGTTTGCGAGCCCGGGCGCCCGACCGTATATCCGTTGATTCGCTTGTCCGTTTGGACGGCACGTTCCAAGCACCCAGGAGAAACCAGGAAGGAAGGGAACCGACAATGAAGACCACCCTTCACCTCAGGGCGTGTGGCACGCTGCTGTGCACACTCATCGCCGGCAACGTCGGGGCTCAGCAGTTGCCGGACATTGTCGGCATCCGCCCGGGGATGCCGGCGCGGGAAGCCTTCGCGGCCCTGCAGGCCAAGTATCCCAAGGTCCCGCTCCAGACGTTGGCGCTCCAGCTGCCCACCATCCAGAAGCCCATCCTCATCGACTTTGCGGTGGGTTTTTCACCGGTGCAGTCCGTGGAAGAGCGCATCGCCGTGCGCGTGACGCCGCCGCCCGAGAAGCAGGTTGTCTGGGAAGTGCAGCGCTTCGTCGGCAAGCAGAAGATCAATCGCGCGAATGTGCTTGCCAGCCTGCGGGAAAAGTACGGCAAGGAGGCGGCGGGATTCACCAACGGCACGCAGGTCAAGGATATCGACAAGGATGCCGCCGACATATGGTGGATCTTCGACGAGCAGGGGCACCCGGCAAAGTTCGCCGACAGCTACAACACCGCGTACTCCTGCCAGGTGAAGTTCAGCAAGGACTCCCCCGGCTTGACCTTCAACGCCGAAGGGGGCGGGGCGTGGTTTGGGGAGAGCAACATCATACCAATGGAAAAGGATCTGCAGGATTCCGGGTGGTGCAACACCTCGATGATTGCGGTGATTGCGTACATCGGGGGCGAGGAAATTGTCACCGCCTTTGGTGTCCAGGTCATCGACATGCCGTTGGCGGTCCGCTCCGCGCGCGCCGAAGTGAACTGGCTCAAGGATCTCGCCAGCAAGCAGCAGCAGCAGCAGATCGAGGAATCCAAGCAGGCCAAGCCGAAGCTGTGATCCCGGCTGCAGCGAAGGGAGCGAAATCATGACCCGTGCATCCCCCGGAATGACGACCCTGATCCTGGCCATCTCCTGCGGCTGGCTGGCCGCGGTACCGGCAGCGGCGCAAGGAATGCCGGACATCGTAGGCCTCAAGCCCGGTATGACGCTCCAGGAAGCCTTCGACCGGCTCAAGGCCCACAACCGGATTGCGAAGGTGGAGGTCGGGCGCATGCTGTATCCCGATCTCGGTCCAGAACCGATCCCCTACGCCGTGGTGCTCGGGCAGGAGGGGGACCTTTCCGCGGATCTCATCGAAGCGGACGTGACCCTGCCTCCCGGGAAGCCGGTCGTCTGGCGCGTCGTGCGGACGCTTCGCTTCCCGCAGGGCCAGGAGCAGCCGATCACGAACCTCATGGCCGCATTGCGTGAGAAGTACGGGCCGGAATCGTTCGTGGTGAAGAGCAACATTCCGACCCCGAACTGGTTCTTCGACGAAAAAGGCAAGGTCGTCGCCGATACCGGTGGGCTGTCGTTCTCCACCTGCGCGATGGGAGGCATCCCGCCCATCAATGCCGGGATCCTGAACGGCGGGGTGGCCCCGCTCCAGATCAACCTCATTCAACCTCTGCGGCAGACAGGCACGAACATGGATCTATGCCGCGCGCTCGTGACGGTGCGCGCGGTCATCCAGCCCGGCACTGATCCGAGACTGGCCATTGTCATGAGCGTCTCGATTACCGACGGTCCACTGGAGGCGCGCGCACGGGAAGCCACCGTGGACTTCCTCGCCCATGCCGCCGCGGCACGGAAACAGGCACTCGAGAGCGCCGCTCCACCGCCGAAACCGAAGCTGTGACGGGATCCCGGTTCCGACGGGTGGGGCATCAGTGCGATGCGTGCTCGAGCAGGAGGTCCGTCAGCAACACATAGTCCTTGTCGAGGTGACGATTGCCGTCGGTGACGATGATGCTTCCCTGCTCCGGCGGCATCTGAGGACAAAGCGTGTTCGATTCCTTCTTCCCGTAGACGCACACCACGTCGAGGCCATTGAGCTTCGCCGCCTCGGGCAGCGTCGGCATCGACTCCAGCTGCAGCCCCGGCTCCAGCAGGCCCACCAGCTTCACCCGTGATCGCAGGTCAGCCGGGAGTCGCGCCGCCATGAAGGTGAGGGCGGAGGCGCCGCGCGAGTCACCGATCAGCAGCACCTTGTCAGCGTCCCAGCTGTCGAGGTAGAACCGGACCACCCGGGCCAGGTCGACTCCCATCTGGTCCGCGGTGCGCTTGTTCTTGAGGTACGCCGGCATGTCGAAGCCCACGACCGGGATGCCGCGATCGAGCAGCGTCTGGGTGATGGTGCGGTCCATGCCGACCCAGCCGCTCTCGCCGGTGAGCATGACCGCCATCACGGGCGACGGCACCGTGGCGGCAAAGGGACGCAGGGGAAGGTCGCTCACCGGCTCGGCGGGACCGAGCGGAAATGCGGTGAGTGCCAGCGCAGCGATGAAGGAGATCATGTCGGGTCCTTGCTGAGGGCAGCATCCCAAGGGCATCGAGCGTGCCGTGCAATCGTCGGCACGATCCGGCGCCGCAAGTCGCTGCGAGGATTCATCGTACGTGACCTCGCGATGCCGCCGGACGCGCGTCATGCGCGGGTCATCTTGGCCCGGCAGGACAGATCGCCCGGCGCGCGATGGCGCGAGTGGCCCTCCCCAGGCGGCTTGGATTCGGGGGCGGGACGCCCTTATATTCTCCCGCCCTTCGGCTAGGTAGCTCAGTTGGTAGAGCAGCGGACTGAAAATCCGCGTGTCGGGGGTTCAATTCCCTCCCTAGCCATGACATGCGCTGCCGACGCCCGAGCGTCGGCAGCGTTTTGTCATGGCCAAGGCAAGGAGAAGCGCCCCTCCGATTGCTCGAAGGGGCGCGGTGCGAGGCTTCAGGTGAGAAATCGCAGCCAGTTTCGCTGCCTCGCGGAAGGACCTTCTCCTACTTGCTCGTGCTGGGAGCCGCTGGCTTGGCGGCCGGCTTGGCCGCTGGTGCCGTCGTCGTCGCCGGCTTGCTCATGTGCTCGTCGGTCTTCTTCGCCTGCTTCGCTTCGGCGTCCGCCGCCTTCTTCTTCTGCTCGGCCGCCTTCTTGTCCGCCTTCTTCTTCTCCTCGGCTGCCTTCTTCTCAGCCTTGGTCTGAGTGGTCGACGGCTTCGCAGCCGTGGTCGCTGGCTTCGCAGCCGGTGCCGCGGGCTTCGCCGCCGGGTTCTGCGCGGGAGCCTTCGTCACCTGCGTGGCGGGCTTCACGGTCGGGGGCGCGGCAGACGCCTGCGCCGCGAGCACCGTCGCGGAGAGAGCCAGTGACGCCAGGGAGAGTGCGAACTTGCCGATCATGGAACGGATCCTCCGGTATGGTTTGCCAAGAAAACCGCCACCGTCGCTCGGGGCGCTGCCGCCTCCTAAAGCATCGCTGATGCCACACCGGCCACGGACCGGCCGCGCGCCGCGCCACGACGCGCAACTCCCACGCACAGCAGGTGATGCGCCGCAGCGCGCGTTATCGAATGCGGGATGGAAGCGGAGCGAAGAAGTGGGAGGGGAGACATAGCGTCAGAGACACTCTGACCCGGCTGGACAGAATGGCGCCGCTAGTCGGGAGGCAGGTCGGGGCGCCAGCGCTGGAGCATGCGGGTGAGGGTGCGGCGCGAGATGCCGAGCACACGGGCGGTGCGTTCGCGGCTCCCCTCCATGGCCCGCAGGACGCGCAGCACGTGCTGCCGCTCCACGTCGGCGAGAGGCAACAGCGCGGCCGGCTCCTCCCGCCCCGCCCCATCACCCGCCACCGCAGCCGCGCGCACGGCACCTTGCTGTCGTATTTCCACCGGAAGGTGCTCGGGCCCGATCACGTCCTGCGACGCCAGCACCAGCGCGCGCTCGAGCACGTTGTACAGCTCGCGCACGTTCCCGGGCCAGTCGTACGCCAGCAGCAGCGACTGGGCCTCGGGATCGACCGCCACCGGGCCCCGGTCGTGCCGTTCCGCCAGCCGGCGCAGCAGGTCATCGATGAGCAGGGGAAGATCCTGTCGCCTCGAGCGGAGCGGCGGCAGCGTGAGCGACACCACGTGGAGCCGGTAGTAGAGATCCTCGCGGAAGCGGCCGTCGCGCACCAGTTGCGGCAGGTCGCGGTGCGTGGCGGCGATGATCCGGACGTCCACCTGCACCGGCGCCTCGGCGCCCACCGGTACGATCTCGTGCTCCTGCAGCGCCCTCAGCAGGCGGGACTGCAGCGCCGGCGAGATATCCCCGATCTCGTCGAGGAAGAGCGTGCCGCCATCGGCCTCGCGGAAGAGCCCGGGGCGTGCCACCTGTGCCCCGGTGAACGCGCCCTTCACGTGCCCGAACAAATCACTCTCGAGGATTCCTTCGGCGAGCGCCGAGCAGTTCACTGCTACGAACTTCCGCTCGGCCCGGTCGGAGTAGCGATGGATCGCGCGCGCCACCAGTTCCTTGCCGGCACCGGTCTCGCCGAAGATCAGCACGCTCGCCTGGCTCGGCGCCACGCGTGCCACCGTCTTCATCACCTCGATGATGGCGGGACTGTGACCCACCAGCGTGGGCTCGCCCGAGCGTGATGCCGCTTTGGCCGGTGCCGGAGCGCCGCGCGTGCTCGAGGCCAGCCGGCTCCGCGCCAGCGCGCGCCCGATGGTGACCCGCAACTGGCCCAGGTCATACGGCTTGGAGATGAAGTCGTGCGCGCCGGCGCGGATCGCCTCACCGGCCGCCGCGGCATCGCCGAACGCGGTGAGCACGAACACGATGGCATTGGGATCGCGCGCGCGCAGGTCGCGCAGCAGCTCGAGACCGCTGCTGCCCGGCATCCGCAGGTCGGTGAGCACCGCGTCGAACGGACCGTCGCGATCCACCCGCTCGAGCGCCTCCGCCGCCGACAGCGCCCGCACCACCGAGTATGACTCCCGCTCCAGCACTTCGGCCAGTAGAGCGCACGCCGCCTCGTCGTCATCCACCAGCAGCAGGCGGGGAGCAGCATCGGTCATGCAGGCTTCCGGGAGAGGGAAAGGCGCCAGGTCGTGCCCGTCACCCCCGGAATGTGCTCGAGTTCGCCACCCTGCGCACGCGCCAGCCGCCGGCTCACCGCGAGCCCGAGCCCGGTGCCCGCCTCCCCCTTGGTGGAGACGAATGCGTTGAACAGCTGCTGCTGCATGATCGGCGCGAGGCCGGGGCCGGAGTCAGCCAAGTCGATCCAGGCGCGGTCGGCCGAGACGCCGGTGCGGAGCGTGATGCTGCCGCCGCGGTCGAGTGCCTCGATGGCGTTCTTGAGCAGGTTGAGGAGGATCTGTTCCACCAGCGCCGGGTCGCACACGGCCGTCACCGCCCCCGAGGGCGAC
>JAGGAG010000118.1 GCA_017889745.1 Gemmatimonadota bacterium
GCTGCCTATGATCCCCCCGCCACCGCTCTCCGCCTGCTGGCTGCCATTCGCGCGGTCCACCCCGCCCAGTTCACCTGGATTGGCCCCCATTTCGACCGTCTCGCGGGTCAGCCGGGGCTGCGTGAGGCGCTGGATCGGGGGGCCCCGGTCGACTCGATCCTGGGTGTCTGGCGGGAACAGCGGGCCGCCTTCGAGCCCCGCGCTGCGGCGGTCCGGCTCTACCCGGAGTAGGCCCGCCGCCGATTTGCCCCTTCCCGTTCCGGCCGTTATCCTTGGCCCCGTGCCGAAGGTGAATAATGACACAGAGATCCGGTCCCTCGCCCCTGGGTGGGAAGGGTGAAGGCGCTTAAGGCCCTCGAGCGGCCTTTTTTTGCCATATTCCGGCCCCTGGTCAATTGGCTGATCGCGCACCGGGTCCGTCCCAACACCATCACCACCGTTGGCACTGCTCTCGTGCTCGCCTCGGCGGCCTTCTTCGGGGTGGGTCACGTGCGACTGGGAGGCCTGTTCCTCCTCCTCAGCGGCATCGTGGACACGATCGACGGGCAGGTGGCACGGAACGGCGCGATGGTCACACGGTTCGGGGCGTTCTACGACTCGACGCTCGACCGCATCGGTGACGGCGCCACCTTCGCGGGCGTGGGCGCCTACCTGATGCTTGCGCCGGACGTGGCCTGGCGTGAGCTCAGTGTCCTCGCGTGCATGGTTGGCATCATCGCATCGCTGGTCGTGTCGTACGCCCGCGCGCGCGCGGAAGGGCTGGGCCTCGACTGCAAGGTCGGCATCGCGCAGCGGGCCGAGCGCATTCTCCTCCTGGGCATTCCGCCACTGTTCTTCGGGGCAGGTCCCGGGGCCATCTATCTGCAAGTCATCGTCGTCCTGCTGACGGTGCTGGCGCTCATTACCGTCGTCCAGCGCATCGTGCATGTGCACGGCGCGGCCAACGCCGCGGATCTGGCAGGACTGCAGGACCGGGAATAGGCCGGTCCGTCACACCAGCGGAAAGGAAGCACGCGTGGCAGACAAGGGCGCACGGCCGATCGCGAAGGCCGAGGGCAGGCTCGGAGTACTCACGGTGGGGCTCGGGGCCGTAGCATCGACGTTCATCGCCGGCGTGGAACTGGCGCGGCGGGGCGTCGCCAAGCCGTATGGGTCGCTCACCCAGCTCGCCACCATCCGCCTCGGCAAGCGCACCGAGGCACGGACGCCGCTCATCCGGGATTTCGTGCCGCTCGCGTCGCTGGACGATCTCGTCTTCGGGGCCTGGGACCCGATCCCGGACAATGCCTACGAGGCGGCGCTCAAGTGCGGCGTGCTGGACAAGCACGAGCACGTGGAGCCGATCGGCGCCTTCCTGAAGGGCATCAAGCCGATGCCCGCCGTGTTCGACCGCAGCTACGTGAAGCGCCTCGAGGGCACCAACGTCAAGGGTGGCAAGACCAAGCGGGAGCAGGCGGAGGCGCTGCGGCAGGACATCCGCGAGTTCAAGGCGAAGAACAACTGCAACCGGCTCGTGATCGTGTGGTGTGCTTCCACCGAGATCTTCATCGCGCCCGGAGCCGCCCACCAGACGCTGGCGGCCTTTGAGAAGGCCATGGAATCCAACGACGTCACGATCGCGCCGTCGATGCTCTACGCCTGGGCCGCCATGATGGAGGGCGTTCCGTTCATGAATGGCGCGCCCAACCTCTGCTGCGACATCCCGGCCATCGAGCACCTCGCCCGCGACCGGAAGGTCGCGATCGGCGGCAAGGACTTCAAGACCGGCCAGACGATGCTCAAGACCGTGCTGGCGCCGATGTTCAAGGCGCGCATGCTCGGTGTCGCCGGCTGGTACTCCACCAACATCCTCGGCAACCGGGACGGCGAGGTGCTCGACGATCCGGAGAGCTTCAAGACGAAGGAAGAGTCGAAGCTGGGCGTGCTCGAGTACATCCTGCAGCCGCAGGTCTACCCGGAGCTGTACGGCAACATCTTCCACAAGGTGCGGATCAACTACTATCCGCCGCGCGGCGACAACAAGGAGGGCTGGGACAACATCGACATCTTCGGGTGGCTCGGGTACCCGATGCAGATCAAGGTCGATTTCCTGTGCCGCGACTCCATCCTGGCGGCGCCGCTCGTGCTCGACCTGGCCCTCTTCTCCGACCTCGCGCAGCGCGCCGGGATGTCGGGCGTGCAGGAGTGGCTCTCCTTCTACTTCAAGAGTCCGCAGGTGGCCCCCGGGCTGTACCCCGAGCACGACCTCTTCATCCAGCAGACCAAGCTCAAGAACACCCTGCGGTGGATGATGGGCGAGGAACAGATCACGCACCTCGGCGTGGAGTACTACGGGGAAGCGTGAGGACGCGACGCGAGCGGGCCGCATGAAGTACTTCCATCGTACGCACCAGGCGCCGGCCACCGTGCTGGCGCAGTCCGCGACGTTCTTCGGCGGCCGGCTCGCTCCCACGGAGGAGACGCCGGGCCGCCGCCGGTTCGGGGGCGCCCTCGGGCACGTGAGCATCACCGCCGCCCCCGAAGGCGGGCACTGGACCCTGGTCACGGTCGAGACCGACCAGCCGGGGGAAAGCGAAGTGGATCGGTTGGCCAAGCGGTTTCTTACTCTGGTGCACGCGGCGGCCGATCCCGGCCATGCCGTTCGCGGCGCCTACTAGTCCGACAACCCAGGAGATCCCCCAGATGACCCGAATGGACGCCGTGCGTCGACGTCTCATTCCGCTGCTCGTGCTGCTCGCGGGCACTTTCCTTCCCGCCTTCGTTCCGCTGCTCGCGGCGCAGGAGCATCGCCCCGGCGGAGAGGTGAACCTGCTCCTCCCGGACCTCAATCAGGGTGATTTCCTGGGGTTCACCGGGCACCAGATCCTGCTGTCGGGCCTGGTGGTCTGCGTGCTGGGCCTGCTGTTCGGCCTCTGGTCGTACCGCGCCGTGCAGAAGCTGCCGGTGCACAAGTCCATGGCCGAGGTGTCGGAGCTGATCTACGTCACGTGCAAGGCGTACCTGGTGCAGCAGGGCAAGTTCCTGCTGGTGCTGCTCGCCTTCATCGGCGCCGTCATCGTGGCGTACTTCACGCTCACGGGCCTCGCGCCGTCGAAGATCGCCATCGTGCTGCTCTTCAGCCTCATCGGCATGGCCGGCAGCTACGGCGTGGCGTGGTACGGCATCCGCATCAACACCTTCGCCAACTCGCGCACGGCGTTCTCCAGCCTCGCGGGCAAGGGCTTCCCGGTCTACGCCATCCCGCTCCGCGCAGGCATGAGCGTCGGCATGATGCTCATCTCGGTCGAGCTGCTCTTCATGCTCGGCATCCTGCTCTTCGTGCCCGGCGACGTGGCCGGCGCGTGTTTCCTCGGCTTTGCCATCGGTGAGTCCCTGGGCGCGGCCGTGCTGCGCATCGCGGGCGGCATCTTCACCAAGATCGCCGACATCGGCTCGGACCTGATGAAGGTGGTGTTCAAGATCAAGGAAGACGACGCGCGAAACCCGGGCGTAATCGCCGACTGCGTGGGCGACAATGCCGGCGACTCGGTGGGCCCCACCGCCGACGGCTTCGAGACCTATGGCGTCACCGGCGTGGCACTCATCACGTTCATCCTGCTGGCGGTGCCCGACCAGGCGGTGCAGGTGCAGCTGCTGGTCTGGATCTTCCTCATGCGGGTGATGATGGTGCTGGCGTCGGGCGTGTCGTACTTCATCAACGACGTCCTCGCGCGCGCCAAGCATGGCCACGCGGTCAAGTTCAACTTCGAGCATCCGCTGACGCAGCTGGTCTGGATCACTTCGATCCTCTCCGTCGTGCTCACCTATGTCGTGTCGAAGGTCATCATCCCGGGCCTCGGCGCCGACGGCACCCTCTGGTGGAAGCTGTCCACGGTCATCACCTGCGGCACGCTCGCGGGCGCGATCATCCCGGAACTGGTGAAGATCTTCACGTCCATGTCGTCGCGGCACGTCCGCGAGGTGGTCAGCAGCTCGAAGGAGGGCGGAGCATCGCTCAACATCCTGTCGGGCCTGGTGGCGGGCAACTTCTCGGCCTACTGGCTCGGCATCACCATCATGCTGCTCATGGCGGCGGCGTTCGGCGTCAGCACGCAGGGTCTGGGTGAGCTGATGAAGGCGCCGGCCATCTTCGCCTTCGGCCTGGTGGCGTTCGGCTTCCTTGGCATGGGCCCGGTCACCATCGCCGTGGACAGCTACGGTCCTGTGACGGACAATGCGCAGTCGGTGTATGAACTGTCGGTCATCGAGTCGCTCCCCGGGATCAAGGCGGAGCTCAAGAGGGACTTCGGCGTCGATGCCAACTTCGAGGTGGCGAAGGAGCTGCTCGAGGAGAACGACGGGGCGGGCAACACCTTCAAGGCCACGGCCAAGCCGGTGCTCATCGGCACTGCCGTCGTGGGTGCCACCACGATGATCTTCTCGATCATCATGGCACTGACGCACGGCCTGACCGATGGCATGCAGAACCTGTCGATCATGCACCCGCCGTTCCTGCTCGGCCTCATCACCGGCGGCGCCATCATCTACTGGTTCACCGGCGCGTCGATGCAGGCCGTGACTACGGGTGCCTATCGGGCCGTCGAGTTCATCAAGGCCAATATCAGGCTGGAGGGCGCCACCAAGGCGTCGGTGTCGGACAGCAAGAAGGTGGTGGAGATCTGCACCCAGTACGCCCAGAAGGGCATGCTGAACATCTTCCTCGGCATCTTCTTCTCGACGCTCGCGTTCGCCTTCATCGAGCCGTTCTTCTTCATCGGGTACCTCATCTCCATCGCGCTCTTCGGGCTCTACCAGGCCATTTTCATGGCCAATGCCGGCGGCGCCTGGGACAACGCGAAGAAGATCGTGGAGACCGAACTCAAGATGAAGGGCACGCCGCTGCACGACGCGTCCATCGTCGGCGACACGGTGGGTGATCCCTTCAAGGACACCAGCTCGGTTGCGCTCAACCCCGTCATCAAGTTCACGACGCTCTTCGGGCTCCTGGCCGTCGAGCTTGGTGTGTACCTCACTGCCGAGAAGGGCGCTAGCCTGACACATGCCATGGCCATCGCGTCGTTCCTGCTGTCGGCCGTCTTCGTCTACCGGTCGTTCTACGGCATGCGCATCGAGAGCAAGACCGCCTGATGCGCCTGCTCCCGCGGGACGAGCAGTTCTTCGAACTCTTCATCCAGGTTGCGCAGCGCGGCGTCGATGCGGCGCGGCAGCTCGGGGAACTGCTCGCTTCCGACGGGGACCGCCGGGCCTACCTGATCGAGTCGATCAGCCGGCTCGAGCTCGAGGCGGACCAGCTGACGCACGACGTCACGGTCCGCCTCGACCGGTCCTTCATCACGCCGCTCGACCGCGAGGACATCCACTTCCTCGCCTCGAGCCTGGACAACGTCATCGATCGCATCGACGGCATTGCCCGCCGCACCAAGATCTTCCGCGTCGGCGCGTCGCCCCGCGGTGCCGTGCTGCTCGCCGAGGTGATCCACCGCGCGGCACTGCAGCTCCTCGCCGCGGTGCGCGAGCTCGGGGGCAAGAAGCAGGACGCGATCCTCGCCGCCTGCCGGGAGGTCCGCCGGCTGGAAGAGGAGGGCGACGCCCTCTACCACGAGTGGCTCGGCTTCCTCTTCGAGCATGCCGGGGACCCGCTCGAGGTCATCAAGTGGAAGGAAATCTACGACAAGCTGGAGAACACCCTCGACAGCGCCGAGGACGTCAGCAATACGCTCGAGTCGGTCGCCATCAAGCACGGCTGAGCCATGCCAGACTCGATCAGCTTCGTCCTCCTGATCGTCGCAGTTGCCCTCGTCTTCGATTTCATCAACGGTTTCCACGACAGCGCCAATTCGATCGCCACGGTTGTTTCCACGCGCGTCCTCTCGCCGGGCGTTGCGGTGGCGTGGGCCGCGTTCTTCAACTTCATCGCCGCGTTCACCATCGGGACTGCCGTGGCAAAGACGATCAGCAAGGGGCTGGTGGATCCCGCGATCGTCGACCCCACGGTGGTGCTGGCCGCGCTCCTCGGCGCCATCGTCTGGAACCTCGTCACCTGGTATGTCGGCCTGCCGAGTTCGTCGTCGCATGCCCTGCTCGGGGGGTTCGCCGGCGCCGCCATCGCCAAGGCAGGCATCGGCGCCCTGATCCTGTCGGGGTGGGTGAAGCCGATCCTCGGCATCGTCATCTCCCCTTTCCTGGGCGCGGTGCTGGGGCTGGCGCTCACGGTCGGTTTCTCCTGGCTGCTGTACAAGCGCACCGCCCGCCCGCTCGACCGGCTCTTTCGCCGTCTGCAACTCGTATCCGCGGGCCTCTATTCGCTGAGCCACGGGGCCAACGATGCGCAGAAGACGATGGGCATCATCGTCGGGCTGCTGGTGTCGGCCCAGCACCTGTTCAAGGATGCGACCGGCTGGCAACGCTACCTGTACCTGCCGACCGCCGACCACGTCCCGCTCTGGGTCGAGCTGTCCGCCTACAGTGCCATCGCCATGGGCACCGCCATGGGTGGCTGGCGGATCGTCAAGACCATGGGGTCGAAGATCACGAAGCTGACGCCGTTCAGCGGGTTCTGCGCCGAGACCGGCGGCGCGGTGACGATCCTGCTGGCTTCGGTGCTCGGCGTGCCGGTGAGCACGACCCACACGATCACCGGTGCCATCGTCGGCGTGGGTGCGGCGCGCCGGCTCGGTGCGGTTCGGTGGGGTGTAGCCGGCCGCATCGTCTGGGCCTGGATCCTCACCATACCGCTGAGCGCCGCGGTGGCGGCCATCGTGTACCTGCTGCTCCAGCTTCGATAGGGGCAGCCCACGCCGCTTTCCTGGCTAATTCCGCGACCGCACCCGTAGCTTGGGGTGTCCTTACCGGGCCAACCGATGACGGGTTTGAGTTCGCCTTGGGCTGACGCGCTCGCGGACCGCTACCGGGTCGAGCGGGAGCTCGGCCGGGGCGGGATGGCGGTCGTGTACCTCGCGCGCGACGTCAAGCACGATCGCCTGGTCGCGCTCAAGGTGCTGCGGCCCGAGCTGTCGGCCGCACTGGGACGCGATCGGTTCCTCCGCGAGATCCAGGTGACCGCCCGGCTGCAGCATCCGCACATCCTTCCCGTGTTCGATTCCGGCGAGTCGTCGGGCCATCTCTGGTACACGATGCCATACGTGGAGGGTGAGACGCTGCGGGCTCGCGTGGCCCGTGAGGGGCGATTGCCGGTCGACACCGGCATCCAGTTGGCGCGCGAGGTCGCGTCGGCACTGGCGTACGCGCACGACGCCGGGGTGATCCATCGCGACATCAAGCCGGAGAACATTCTGTTGTCACGACAGGGCCAGGCCCTCGTGGCGGACTTCGGAATCGCGAAGGCCCTCACGTCGGACGAGGCGCTGACCGAGACCGGCCTGGCGCTCGGCACGCCATCCTACATGGCACCCGAACTGATCCTGGGCGAGCGCCCGGTGCGACCGCAGGCGGACGTCTACGCGCTCGGTGTTGTGCTCTACGAGGTGCTTACCGGCGTCCGGCCCTTCGCCGACTCGGCGCCCGCGGCAATGCTGGCGAAGCGGCTGACCGATGGCGCTCCCCTCATCACCACGCAGCGCCCCGAGGTCCCGGAGGCCATCGCGGTGCTGGTCCGGGACACTCTCGAGGTAGATCCCGCCCGTCGTCCGGCGTCGGGAGCGGCACTCGCCGCGCGCCTGGCGGAGGCAGGCGTCCGAACGCCGGTGCGGTTGCCGCCGGTTCGTGCGCGCCGGGGCCAGTACTGGATGCTCGCCGCTGCCAGCCTGGTGGTCGTTGCACTGGCGGCAGTCATACTGTCGCGGCTCGGGAAGCGCGACGAGGCGAGTATCGGGGTACTGCCTTTCGAGAATCGCAGCGGTGACAGCGCGCAGGCGTACCTGAGCGAGGGCATCTCCGATGAACTGACGGCGCAGCTCTCTGCGGTGCCGGAACTGGAAGTGTCGCCGCGCAGTTCGACGATCCTTTTTCGCGGCAGCACCGAAGCGCCGGACGCGATCGCGCGGCAGCTGAGCGTGAAGTACCTCCTCACGGGGGGCGTGGTGCGCCAGGGTGACACCGTGCGCATGAGCGTCGAACTCATCGATGCCCCGGGGAAGCGACAGCGGTGGAGCCGCGTGCACGTCGGGCCCGCCCGCTCATTGGCCAGCTTCGTGGACAGCGTTGCACGCGAGGTCACCCGATCGCTCGTGCCTTCCGCGTCGGGCTCGACCGGGAGTGCCAACCCCACCACGCAGGATTCGCTGGCGTACACCTACTATCTCCTATCACAACATCACTGGAATCGGTTCACCGAGCCGGACCTCCGCCTCTCGCTCGCGTACAGCGACAGTGCCATCGCGCGCGACCCCGCCTTCGTAAATGCCTGGATCGGCCGGGCAAACGCCCTGGTGGCACTTGCCTCGGGCA
>JAGGAG010000021.1 GCA_017889745.1 Gemmatimonadota bacterium
GTTGAGCACCGGGATGATCTCGAGCCCGGCGTCCATCGCCAGGAACAGGTTGCTCAGCGTCTGCGCCTGGATGCCCTGGGAAGCGTCCACCACGAGGATGGCTCCCTCACAGGCGTTGAGCGACCGTGATACCTCGTAGGTGAAGTCGACGTGCCCGGGGGTGTCGATCAGGTTGAGCTCGTAGTCCACGCCGTTGCTGGCGTGGTAGGTCATGCGGACCGCGTTGAGCTTGATGGTGATCCCGCGCTCGCGCTCGAGATCCATGGTATCCAGCAGCTGCTCCCGCATGAGCCGCTTCGCCACCGTGGCCGTCTGCTCGATGAGGCGGTCGGCGAGCGTGGACTTGCCATGGTCGATGTGGGCGACGATGCAGAAGTTCCGGATGGTAGATTGGGACATGATGCAGGAGAATATAGTTGAGGACCCTCACCCGGACGCCGCTCGACCATGCCTGAAGTCCCCATGAGAGCCATCCGCGTCCTCGCCACGGGCGGGCCGGAGGTGCTCGAGCACGCCGATGTGCCGCGGCCGGTGCCGGGTCCCGGCCAGGTCCTGATCAGGATCGAGGCCACCGGCGTCAATTTCATCGAGGTCTACCAGCGCACCGGCCTGTATCCGGTGGCGCTCCCCGCCACGCCCGGCGGCGAAGCGGCGGGCACGGTGCACTCGGTGGGCGAGGGAGTCTCCGCCTTCCGGCCGGGCGAGCGCGTCGCGTCCACCAGCATGACCGGCGCCTACGCGGAGTACGGGCTGGTGGCGGCCGACCGGCTGGTGCGCATTCCCGAGGGGGTCACCACCCGGCAGGCCGCGGCGGTGCTCCTGCAGGGAATGACCGCGCACTACCTCGTCAGCGCGACGCGCCCGCTCGCCCCGGGCGACACCTGCCTCGTGCACGCGGCGGCGGGTGGCACGGGCCTGCTCATCTGCCAGGTGGCGCGGAAGCGGGGAGCCAGGGTCATCGGCACGGCCTCCACCGGGGAGAAGGCGGCGCTGGCTCGCGCCGCGGGCGCCCACGAGGTCATCATCTACACCCGCGAAGACTTCGTCGTGCGGACAAAGGACCTCACCGGCGGCGCCGGGGTGCAGGTGGTCTACGACTCGGTGGGCCGCACCACCTTCCTCTCAGGGTTCGACTGTCTCGCCCCGAGGGGCATGATGGTACTCTTTGGCCAGTCGAGCGGGCCGGTGGCGCCGGTCGATCCGCAGCTCCTCGTGCAGAAAGGCTCGCTCTTCCTGACCCGGCCGACCCTCAATGCCTACATCGCCACCCCGGCGGAACTGCAGGCGCGCGCCACCGAGGTGCTCGGCTGGGTGGCCAGCGGAGCCCTCTCGGTGCGCGTGGGCGCGGCGTTCCCGCTGGCCGCGGCGGCACAGGCGCATCGCGAGCTCGAGGGTCGCCGTACGACCGGAAAGGTGCTGCTCCTTCCCTAGATGCCGCTCACCACTCCAGCGCTCGGCCTCCTGCTCGTCGTGCTCATCTGGGGAGGCAACTTCACCGCCACCAAGCTGGCGTTCTCCGAGATCCCGCCGCTCGCCTTCACGGCGGTGCGGTTCACGTTCGGCGCCGTGCTCATGTGGCTCGTCCTCGCCCGCCGCGAGGGATGGCGCCTGCCCCCCAGGGCGACCTGGCTTCCGCTGATCCTGCTCGGCATCGTCGGTAACACGATCTACCAGCTCTGCTTCATGACCGGCCTCTCCCGCACCACGGCCACGAACAGTTCGCTGATCCTGGCCAGCATGCCGACCGTCGTCACGGTGGCAGCCGGGGCGCTCGGGTTCGAGGAGGTGACGGCACGGCAGAAATGGGCGCTGGCGATCGCCACGCTGGGGGTCATGCTCGTCGTGGCGTCGCGCGGCCTCACCCTCGAGGGCGGCGATCTCGCGGGCGACATGCTCATGCTCGCGGCGGTGGCCTGCTGGGCGATCTACACCCTCGGCCTGCGCACCCTCACGGGAAAGGTGAGTACGCTCGCGCTCACGACATGGACCCTGATCACCGGCACGCCGGGCCTGCTCATCGCCGGCGTGCCGGAGGCGTGGCGGCTCAACTGGCACACGGTGACGGCGCGGGGCTGGGGCGGCCTGGCCTACGCGACGCTGCTGTCGCTGGTGGTGGCCTACGTGCTGTGGAACCGCGGCGTGCGGCAGATCGGGCCCAGTCGCGCGGCGCTCTTCACCACGCTCACGCCCCTGGTCGCGACGCTCACGGCGATCGTGGTGCTGGGCGAACGCCCCGGATTGCTGCACCTGGCCGGCGGCGCGATGATCATTGCAGGTGTGCTGGTGTCTCGGCGGCCGGGCCGGCCCGCCCCGGCGCCTTGACGGAAGGTGACCTCAGCCCGGCGCCAGTTCCTCCAGGCGCGCCATCGCCCGGCGCAGGTGTGGAATGACGATGCTGCCCCCCACCACGAGCCCCACCGAGAAGATCTCCAGGAATTCCTCGCGGGTCGTGCCTTCCTCGTGACAGCGCACCACGTGATAGGTGATGCAGTCGTCGCAGCGCAGCACGAGGCTCGAGACCAGGCCAAGCATCTCCTTGGTCTTCGTGCCCAGCGCACCCGGCTCGTAGCAGCGGTGATCGAGCGCGAAGAAGCGGCTGATGGTGAGGTTGCCCGCGTTCAGGATGATGTCGTTCATCCGTCCGCGGAAGGCGTTGAAGTCGGCCAGGGAATCGGTCACTGCTTCCGTCGCTTGAGCTCCGGCTCGCCGGTGCTCTGCGGTGGGCCCGACGGCCGGCTGGCGGCCGGTGTCTCGGGACGGCTGGGTGGTGGTGATGGGGGTGTCTGCGGTCTCGCCTGGCCGCCGGAGGGCTGCGGCTTCGGCGCTTCCCTGGGCTGCCGGCCGGCCTGTGCGTACAGCGACTGGCTCCGGTGTACAACCGGTGTCGCCGCGAACAGGGCGATGACGATGACGGCGGCTGATGCCAGGGACTTCATGAAACCTCCAACCCCATCCGGGAGTACGGGCGAGAGCAGCAAATGTGCCATCTCGCGCCACGCATGCAAGGTCTTTGCTGACAATCACCGCCCGTTCCTCGCTGGCCACAACCGTCCACCCGGAGTGTCCCGACCTGCGGTCACCGCTGTGCGTTGACGATGGACGGGGTGCACCCGTACGTTGCGCCCCGCATGTCGCGTCCTGAAGCATCAGCTGCCCGAGCCCGGCTCGATCTCCTCGATCCGGTGGACGTCGCACGCCTGGGAGGGCTGGAACTGGTCAGCGAAGGGATCGTGGAGGGGTTCCTCAGCGGGCTCCACCGGTCGCCGCGCCGCGGGTTCTCGGTCGAGTTCGCCGAGCACCGGATGTACCAGCCCGGCGACGAGCTTCGGTACGTCGACTGGAAGATGCTGGGCCGCAGCGACCGGCTCTACGTCAAGCAGTATGAGGAAGAGACCAACCTCCGCGCGATGATCGTGTGCGACGCCAGCAAGTCGATGGCCTGGTCGGGCGCGCCCGACCTCGTGTTGTCGAAGCTCGCGTACGCGCAGCGCCTCATTGCCTCGCTCTCGCTCATCCTCGTTCGGCAGCGTGACGCGACCGGGCTCATCGTCTTCGACGACGAGGTCCGCAGCGTGACGCCTCCCCGGGCGCGCGCGGCCCACTGGCGCCAGCTGCTCGTGACGCTGAGCGCCGCGAAGGCCGGCCAGGGCACCGCCGCCGCGCCGGCGCTCAAGCGGGTCGTCGACACGCTGCGTCGTCGCGGCCTCGTCGTCTTCGTTTCCGACCTCCTGCTCGATCGCGACCTCGCGCTCACCGCGCTCCGGTTCCTGCGCCATCGCGGGCACCAGGTGGTGGTGCTGCACCTCATGGATCCCGCCGAGGTGACGCTGTCGGGACCGGCGGAAGCCCGCTTCGAGGATCCCGAGACCGGCACTGCCGTGGTGCTGCGGCCCCGTGACTGGGCCGCGGCGTACGACCGAACCGTGCGAGGCGCCGTCTCCGACTGGAATGCCGCGTGCCGGCGCAGCGGCATCAGGTACCATCGCATCGTGACCGACACGCCGTTCGGTCACGCGCTGCGGGTCGTGCTGGCGAACCCGTCCCCATGACCTTTCTCCATCCCTGGCTGCTCACCGGGCTGCTGGCGGCCGGGGTACCGCTGTTGCTGCACCTCGTGCAGCGCCGCGAACCGCCCACGGTCGTGTTCCCGGCGGTCCGCTATCTCCTCGATGCCACGCGCGAGCACCAGCGCCGGCTGCGGATCCGGCACTGGCTGTTGCTCCTCCTGCGCACGCTCCTCGTCGTGGCACTGGTGCTGGCAGCGGCTGGACCCACGATGCGCCGCTCGGGTGTCACCGAGCACGCGCCGGGCGCGCTCGTGCTGGTGCTGGACAACAGCCTGAGCAGCGCCGCGGTGGTGGGTGGAACGCCGAGGCTCGATCAGCTGGTGCGCGCCGCGGACGCGGTGCTGGCGCGAGCCACACCCGCGGATGCCGTATGGCTCGTCCTGGCCGATGGTGCGGCGCGGCGGGGTGATCCCGCGACGCTGCGTTCGGCGCTGCGTGGCCTGCACGCGTCCACGGCGCGGCTCGACCTCGGTCACGCGGTGCAGGCGGCGAGCGAGGTGCTCGCCGGCGAGGCACTCCCCGGAGAGGTCGTGGTCGTCACCGACCTTCAGGCATCGGCCCTGAGCGCCGCCGCGCCGCGCGTGCCGGTGACGGTGGCGCGCCCGGACGGCGCGGTACCCCGGAACGTCGGCGTCGCGGAGCTCGCGGCCGGGTCGCAGCCGTGGTCCACCGACGGCGGTCAGGTGCAAGTGACGGTCGTCGGCGACTCAGGCGCCCAGGTGCCGCTGGCGCTCATGGCGGGCGACCGGCCCGCGCGGCAGGCGCTGGCGACCGTCGGGGGCGCGGTGCAGGTCGCCATTCCCGGCGCCGCCGCGGGCTGGTACGCGCTCAAGGCGGCGATCCAGCCGGATGAGCTGCGGCTCGATGACCAGCGCGTCCTCGGATTGCGCATGGCGCCGCTCGCCCGCGCGTCCTGTGCCGGGGCGGGCCGGTTCGCCGAAGCCGCCTGCGATGTGCTGCGAGCCAACGGCCGGCTCCTCCCGGGCGACGACATCGTGCTCGGGGGATTTGGCGCGTCCGCGTCGGTGATCCTGCCGCCGGCGGATCCCGCCTCTCTCGGCGCCGTGAACCGCGAGCTCGAGCGGCGCGGTGTCGCGTGGCGCTTCGGTGACCCCGGACCTGCTGGCACCACCGACAGCACCGGCATCCTGGCACCGGCGCGCCTCTTCCAGCGCCTTCGTCTCGTGCCGTCGGGAAGCGGCCGCACCGGCGCGCTGGTAACCACCGGCGGCGAGCCGTGGCTGGTGCGAAGCGGGTCGGTGCTGCTCGTGGGCAGCCGGCTCGATACCGGGTGGACCGAGTTGCCCTTCCGGGCGGAGTTCGTCCCCTTCGTCGACGTGCTCCTCAACCGGCTGGCACGCGGCGAGGTCGCGTCCCTCGATGTGCCTGCGGGAGCTGCTGGCGCCGTGCCTGATCTGGTGTCGGCGGTCGGGAAGGGACCGCACCGCTGGCCCGTTGAAGGCGGAGGGCGTTTCGCACCACCCGATACCGGCCTCTACTTCCTTCTCCGTGGCACCGACACCGTCGGCACGCTCGCGGCCAACCCCGATCCGCGTGAGTCGATGCTGCAGCAGGCAAGTGATGCGCAAGTGCGCGCCCTCTGGCGGGGCACCACCGTCGTTCCGCTCGACCAGGCGGCACCTGCCGCGTTCTCCGCCAGCGCGCGCGGCGACCTGCGCGGTCCGCTGCTCTGGCTCGCGCTCGTCCTCGGGCTCGCCGAAGTCGGGCTCGCCAGCGTGTGGGGCCGTCGCGCATGAGCCTTCCGCTGCTGCTCGACGCGTTCGAACGCACGCCGGCGGGCCACGACCTCGCCGGCCAGCTGCCGGGTCGCGGGGCGTCCCTCGATCTGGGCGGGCTGCCGGGATCGAGCGGTGCCGTGCTGGCGGCCGCGCTGGTGCGTTCCTCGCCGCAGCGCCTCATGGCGGTCGTGGCGCCGACGCCGGCGGACGCCGAGCGCTGGCTGAGCGACCTGCAGTTCCTCTCCGACGAGCCGCTGGCACTCTATCCGCAGCGCGAAGCGCTGGGAGAGGAGGAGCCGCACTACGAGATCGCGGGCGAGCGCGTCGAGACGATCGAGGCCCTGCTCGGGGGGCGCCTGCGCATCGTCGTCACGACGGCGCGCGCCATCGCCGAGCGTACGCGGGTGCCGGCCTCCCTGGAGAAGAGCCGTATCCGGCTCGCGAAGGGCACCCGCATTCGGCCGCAGGTGCTGGTGCAGGATCTCGAGGCGATGGGTTTCCGTCGCGTCACCACCGTCACCGAGGTCGCCGAGTTCTCGGCCCGGGGCGGCATCGTGGACGTGTACGGGTTTGGCATGGCCTCGGCCACCCGGCTCGAGTGGTGGGACGACGAAGTCTCTTCGCTGCGCGCGTTCGACCTCACCACCCAGCGCTCCGGGGCGGAACTGGACGAGGTGACGGTGCTGCCCATCAAGGCGGGCCCGGCGGTCGAGGCGGGCAAGGCGGGCCAGGGGACGGAGGCGGTCGACGTGCGCCGCACGCTGCTGGACCTGCTCCCCTCCGACGCGCTGCTCCTGCTCGATACGCCGGGCCCGATCGACGACGAGGTCGAGCGGGCGTGGCGCGAGGCGGCCCACCACCTCGAGATCGCCCGCCGGCTCGGCGAGGCCGTGCCCCAGCGCGAGGAGATTCTCGAGGCGCCGGCGCAGGTGCGTGCCCGCATGAACGCGTTCCCGCGGCTCCGTCTCGTGGCGGAGGGGGCCCAGTTGCAGTTCGGCTTCCTGCCGCCCGAGCGGATCGACCGCCAGGTGAACCGGCTGCGCGACCTGCTCTCGCGCCCGCCCGACTCGATCATCCTCTGTGACAACGAGGGGCAGATCGAGCGGCTCGATGAGCTGCTCGAGGAGCGGGGCAACCTGCCGGCACATGCGTCGCTCGTGGTGGGCACGCTCGACGGCGGCTTCCTCATGCCCGGGCTGCGCGTCCTCACGGACCACGAGATCTTCCGCCGCGCGCGTCGGCTCCGGCGGGCGCGGCGGTACCGGCAGGCGGCGCCGTCGGCCGCCACCGGCGCGTTGGTCAAGGGCGATTACGTGGTCCACCTCGACCACGGCATCGGCATCTATCGAGGCATCGAGACGATCACCGTCGGCGCGTCGACGATGGAAGTGGCGGTGGTGGAGTACGAGGGTGGCGACCGGCTCAATGTGCCGCTGTACCGCCTCGACCAGCTCGAGCGCTACCGGTCGGCGGGCGACGACGGTGACCGCCCGCCACCGAGGATCCATGCGCTCGGGGGCTCGCACTGGAAGAAGGTGCGGGAGAAGGCGCAGCTGGGCATCCGCCAGATGGCCGGCGAGCTGCTCGATCTCTACGCCCGTCGCAAGCTGGCGACCGGGTATGCCTTTCCGCCCGACACGCGCTGGCAGCGCGAGCTGGAGTCGAGCTTCCTCTACGAGGACACCCCCGACCAGCGGAAGGCCACCGAGGACATCAAGCGCGACCTCGAGCAGGCGCGGCCCATGGACCGGCTCCTCGTAGGTGACGTCGGGTACGGCAAGACCGAGATCGCCGTGCGGGCGGCGTTCAAGGCGGTGCAGGCCGGCAAGCAGGTGGCGGTGCTGGTGCCCACCACCATCCTGGCCGAGCAGCACGGACGCACCTTCACCGAGCGGCTGGCCGACTACCCGGTGCGGATCGAGGTCCTGTCGCGTTTCCGCACTGCGAAGGAGCAGAAGGCGGCACTGCTGCGGCTCGGCCAGGGCGAGATCGACGTCATCATCGGCACCCACCGTCTGCTTTCGCCCGACGTGACCTTCAAGGACCTCGGCCTGCTCATCGTGGACGAGGAGCATCGGTTCGGCGTGAAGCACAAGGAGCGGCTCAAGGCACTGCGGCTGGCGGTGCACGTGCTGACGCTCACCGCGACCCCGATCCCGCGCACGCTGCACCTGTCACTGGCCGGGCTCCGCGACCTGACGCTGATCGAGACGCCGCCGCGCGACCGGTCGCCGATCCTGACCTTCGTGGAGCCCTGGGACGATGGCCTGCTCGAGGAGGCGATGGCGCGCGAACTCGACCGCGGGGGCCAGGTGTTCTTCGTTCACAACCGGGTGGAAACCATCGAGACCATGGCGGCCCGCGTGCGTGCCCTGGCGCCGCGCGCGCGCGTCGGGGTAGCCCACGGTCAGATGGCCTCGGCGCCGCTCGAGGACGTGATGCAGCGCTTCGTGACGGGCGAGATCGAAATCCTGGTGAGCACGATGATCGTCGAGTCGGGCCTCGACGTGCCCAACGCCAACACGATGATCGTGCACGACGCGCATCGCTTCGGCCTGGCCCAGCTGTACCAGTTGCGGGGCCGCGTCGGCCGCAGCCATCGCCGCGCGTACTGCTACCTCATCGTGCCCGACTCGATCGACGCCGACGCCGAGGAGCGGCTCAAGGTGCTGGAACATCACACCGACCTCGGCGCTGGCTACCGGGTGGCGCTCAAGGATCTCGAGCTGCGTGGCGCCGGCAACATGCTCGGCGCCGAGCAGTCGGGGCAGGCGCACGCGGTCGGCTTCGACCTGTACCTGCGCTGGCTGGAGGAGACGGTGCAGGCGCTCCGGGGCCAGGGCGGCCGCGAAACCCAGCCGCCGCCCGAGGTGGTGCTCGACCGGGCGGCCCACCTCCCCGACTCCTTCGTCGGGGATGATGACACCAAGCTCGACCTGTACCGCAGACTGGCGCGGGCCGAGGCGCCTGATGAGATTGATGGGCTTCGCTCGGAACTTCGGGAACGCTTCGGTCCGCTTCCCGTGGAGGCCGAGACGCTGCTCGACATGGCGCGGCTCCGGGTACTGGGCGCCACGCTCGGGATTCAGCATATCCTCATCCGGGGCGACGAGGCCCGGGTGACGTTCCGCGCCGGCGTGGCGCCGAGGATGGCGAAGCTCAGCACCGCGCTCGACGATGTGCAGCTGGTGGCCGAGGTGCGGCGTACCGTGCCGCTGGCCCTGCGCCTCGAGCGCCTCGGAGGTGAAGCGTTGATGCCCGCACTGGTGCGGGCGCTGAGGGCTGTGGTCTGATGGCCCTGACTCGAACACGAATCGGAGATGGCATGCGGCGACTGGTGCTGGTGGTGTCGATGGTGGTGCTCGCGGGCTGCAACCGCGACATGTTCAAGCCCGGCGTGGGCGCGGTGGCGACCGCGGGCTCGGCCAGGCTCTCACCGGAGCGGCTCGCCGACTTCGTGGGTGAGGCGAAGGGTGCGCAGCTCAACAGCGAGACCGCCGACTTCATCGCCAATGTGTGGGTGGACTACTCCCTGTTCGCCCAGGCGGTCGCCAAGGGCGAGAGCCTGACCGATTCCGCCACGATCGCGGGCGCGATGTGGCCGCAGATCACCGAGCTCAAGGCCACGCTGTGGCACGACTCGCTGATGGCGAAGCGGATCAAGGTCACGCCCGATGCCGTGACCCAGGCGTACAATGCCGGCGACGTCCGGCTCTTCCAGCACCTGCTGGTCCGGTCATCCGCCACGGCGACGCCGGAAGAGAAGGCGGCCGCGCGGAAGCAGGCGCAGAAGGCGGTGGCAACCATCAAGGGTGGCGCGCCCTTCGCGCAGGTGGCGTCCCAGGTGTCGCAGGACCCCGGCAGCGCGCGCGACGGCGGGTACCTGCCGGTCGGGCCGCGGGGACGCTTCGTTCCCCAGTTCGACAGCGTGGCGTGGAACCTCGCCCCCGGCGAGATGAGCGGACTGGTGGAGACGCCGTTCGGCATCCACGTCATCCGGCGCCCGCCGCTGGCCGAGGTGCAGGATCGCTTCGACCAGTACCTGCGCCAGAGCGAGATCGGCGCCCTCGACTCGCTCTACATGGACAGCCTCGCGAGCCTGAAGCACCTGAAGATCGAGTCCGGCGCGCCCGCGCTCATGAAGGAAGCGATTTCAAGCCCCGACAAGATGAGCAAGTCCACCAAGGCACTCGCCGTGTACGACGGCGGGAAGCTCACGGTGCACGACTTCCTTCGCTGGGCACGCGTGCTCCCGCCGCAGGTCACCGGCCAGCTCAAAACCGCGCCCGACAGCATGCTGACCCGCTTCGCGCGGATCCTGTCCACCAACATCCTGCTCATCAACCAGGCCGACTCGGCGGGCGTGCAGCCGTCGGCGGCGGAGTGGGCGGACATGAGCAGGCAGTATGCGCAGCAGCTGGACACCGTGAAGGCGCACATGGACCTGGCGCCGGCGGCCGACTCGTCCGCTTCGCAGGCCGAGCGCCTCAAGGTGGCCGACGCGAAGGTCGACGCCTACATGGACCAGATCCTCACCGGCAGCAAGCGGTTCATCCCGCTGCCCTCGTCGCTCGCCATGGTCCTGCGCGAGCGCAGCAAGGTCGATTTCTCCGACGCCGCCGTGGCCAAGGCGCTCGAGATCGGGCGCGCGCGCCAGGCCGCGAAGGATTCCACGGGCGCCAAGGACAGCAGCAAGGCGGCCGGCCCGTCCGGCATGCAGCCGGCCCCGGGCCCGGCGCCGGTTCCGTCGACCCCGGCGCCGGGGAACTGACGCGGCAACGGAAGGCACGAGCGGCATGTATGGAAAGGCTGGGATAGCGCTGGCAATGGCGGCGTGGCTCGCGGGTGCGGGCCACGCCGTGGCACAAGCGGACAGTGCTCAGGTTGCCGCCGAGGCGCAGGCGCAGCTGAACGCGCAGGCGCAGGCCGACCTGGCGCGCCCGCGCACGTCATCGGTCGATCGCATCGTGGCTGTCGTGGGCAAGCAGGCGCTCATGCGGTCGCAGCTGGATGAGCAGTATTACCAGCTGCTCGCCACCATGCCGCCGGCTGCGGCACCGAAGACTGCCGCCGACTCCGCGCGCATACGGAAGCAGGTGCTGTCCGACCTCGTGGATGACGAATTGCTGGTCCAGGAGGCGGCGCGGGATACCTCGATCAAGGTCACCGACAAGGAAGTCATGGACGCGGTGGCCGGCGCGGTCAAGAACATCCGGGCCCGATACACCACCGAGCCCGAGTTCATGTCGGAGCTGCACAAGGCGGGGTTCGCGAGCCTCGACGAGTACCGCCGGTTCCTCGCAGAGCAGTCGCGGCGCGACATGCAGAAGGACCGGCTGAAGCAGCTGCTGAAGGAAAAGGGCAAGCTCAAGCCGGTGGCGCCGAGCGAGCAGGAAATGAAGGCGTTCTACGAGGAGCAGCAGGGTCAGTTCGGGAGCCGGCCGGCCACGGTCTCGTTCCGGCAGGTGGTGGTGGCGCCGCACCCCACCGAGGCGGCCAAGGCGCGGGCGCTGGCGCTGGCCGACTCGATCCTCATCGAGCTCCGGAAGGGCGCCGATTTCGCGGTGGCGGCGAAGCGGTTCTCGGCGGATCCCGGCTCGCGCGAACGGGGCGGCGAGCTCGGCTGGGCCCGGCGCGGCCTCTTCGTGCCCGAGTTCGACCGCGTCGCCTTCTCCCTCAAGATCGGCGTCATCTCGGAACCGGTCGAGACGGCGTTCGGCTACCATCTCATCCAGGTGATGCGCACGCAGCCGGGCGAGATCCAGGTGCGGCACATCCTCATCGCCGCCGAGGTGACCCCGGCCGACGTGGACAGCGCGGCGGCGCGGGCCCAGCAGGTCTACAACGCAGCGCTCGCCGGGGAGTCGTTCGATTCGCTGCAGCGCCGGTACCACGACGGCACCGAGGAGCGCGAGGCCTCGGCCGTGCCGCTCGACAAGCTGCCGGAGGTGTACAAGCGCGGCATCCTCACCACGGACAGCACGGTTACCATCATCGCGCCCTTCGCGCTGGAGTCGCCCGGTGGCGGACGCAAGTATGCGATCGTGATGGTGACCGAGCGCCGCGGTGAGGGCGAGGTGACCTACCAGGACGTGCGCGACCGCGTGCGGCAGATCCTCGCCGACGATCTCGCCATGCAGAAGTACCTGGCGCAACTCCGCCGGGCCACCTACGTCGAGGTGCGGGAGTCCTGATGCGCCGCCTCGCGGTGACCCTCGGCGATCCGCGCGGCATCGGTCCCGAGATCACCCGCGCGGCCCTGCAGTTGCCGCTGGACGCCGTCATCACCGTCGTCGGTCCCGACGACCTTATCGAATCCCTTCCCGCCACGCACCGCGTCGGCGTCGGCACCTGGGCACAGGGCGCCGGCGACCGCCCCGACCACGCCCGCACGCTGCGCGCCGGGCGCCTCGCCGGCCACGCCGTGGAGGCTGCCGTGCGCCTGGCGCAGGCGGGCGAGGTGGACGCGATCGTCACGGCGCCGGCGAACAAGCACGCCCTGCACCTGGCGGGGTTCCCGTATCCGGGGCACACCGAGTGGCTCGCGCACCTTTGCGGGGACGTGCCCGTGGCCATGATGCTCGCCTCCGACCGCCTGCGCGTGGTGCTGGTGACGACGCACGTGGCGCTTCGCGACGTGCCGTCGCTGCTCACCCTCGAGCGCGTGGTGCGCGTGGCCCGCACCACCGACCGGGCGCTGCGCGACTGGTGGGGCATCGCAGAGCCGCGCCTCGCCCTCTGCGCCCTCAATCCGCATGCCGGCGAGGCGGGGCTCTTCGGGGACGAGGAGATCCGCGTGCTGCGCCCGGCCGCCGAGGCGGCGAAGCTGGCGGGGCCGTTCCCGGCGGATACGGTGTTCGTGCGCGCGATGCGGGGCGAGTTCGATGCGGTGCTGGCGCCGTATCACGACGTGGGGATGACGGCGATCAAGGTAGCGAGCTTCGGGGAGGCGGTGAACGTGACGCTGGGGTTGCCGTTTCCGCGCACGAGCCCGGATCACGGGACGGCGTTCGATATCGCCGGGACCGGGCGGGCGGACGCGTCGTCGATGCGGAGGGCGGTGGAGCTGGCCGCGACCCTGGGAACACAGCGTGAACGGTGAACGGTAAACGGTAAACGGTAAACGGTGAGCGGTGAACGGGAACTGAAAACGCTATGAGCTAGTGGGACGACGTTGCTTTAGCATCCCAAGAAGCAGACGTTGGCAGCGTGTGTTCGCGGTTACCGCTTGCGTGCAGCATTCCGGCCTGACAATTCCTGCGTCAATGAGCAGACCGAGTATCTCCGCCGTCTCGACCGCCGATCCGTATGCGATTCCCAGGTGTCGGGTGAAGTTCGGTGAACTACCGAAGGTGTACCCCTCGGCGATGTTCAACTGGACTGAGACTGCGGCTCGCTGCAGTTGGGAAAACAGCGCTGACCCGTAGGGCACCCAATGGTCACGGCAGACCTTGAGGACGCTCAGGGCTGTGGAGCGGGCCTCCTGCCAGGCGTGCAACGAGGTGTGATCCCGCATTCGCAACTATTGGACCACCGTCGGTCACTTGCCAACCGGAACGTCTCAGGCCAGTCCATCAGAGCGCAGTACCGTTCACCGTTCACCGTTCACCGTTTACCGCAGTTCCCTCCAGCCTCCTCATCACATCAAGATGCCGGTCCAGCTTCAGCTTCTGGCTCGCCCGGTTCGCGATCAGCACCGCGCTGACCTCCAGGATCGTCTCGTGCTCCACCAGCCCGTTCGCCCGCAGCGTGTCGCCGGTGTCCACCAGGTCCACGATCCAGTGGGACAGCCCGAGCAGTGGCGCCACCTCCACGGATCCGCCCACCTCGATGATCTCCACCGCGCGGCCGAGGGCGGCGAAGTGGGCCCGTGCGAGTCGGGGATACTTGGTGGCGAGGCGCGGCGTGATGCCTCCGGGCAGCGAGGGGTACGGCGCGGCGGCCGGTGCCGCGACCACCAGCCGGCACCGCCCGAAGTCGAGCTCGAGCGGCTCGAGCACGTCCGGATTGCCTTCGCGCAGTACGTCGGTGCCGGTGACGCCGAGATCCGCAGCGCCCGATTCCACGTAGATCGGCACGTCGCCCGGCTTGACCTCGAGGAACTCGAGGCCCGGGTCCTCCGACGGCACCAGCAGCCGCCGGCCCTTGTCGCTCACCGGCGCCATGCCCGCGCGGGAGAAGCGCGCGATGGCCTCCTCCCACAGGCGCCCCTTCGCCAGCGCAATGCGAAGCTGCGCGCGGCTCCTCACGGCTCGAGCTCGGCGATGGCGTCGAGGTCGAGCGACAGGCCCACCGCCGGCATGGGGTGGCCGAAACGTCCCATGAGGTCGTCGTACCGGCCGCCCGCGCCGGCGGCCCGGCCCGCGCCGGCCACGAAGAGTTCGAACTGCACGCCGGTGTAGTAGTCGAGGCCGCGCACCTCTCCCAGGTCGTAGACCACGTGTGCGCGCTCCTCCGGGCTCAGCGCGTCGTCGAACGCCAGCAGGTGGTCGAGCGCCGGCAGCGCGGTGGCTGGAGCGCGGCTGCGGGCCTCCGCGAGCGCGGCGCGCCGGCCCATCACGAACGGGAGCGTGAGCAGCGTCCGCGCGTCACCCTGGACCGACTCGAGTGCGCGCCCGAGGCTGCCCCGGTCCTTGCGGTCGATCCACCGCCGCACGTCGAACCGGAGCGCATCGGGGAGCGCGGCCAGGGCCGGCGCGAGTGCGCCGGCGTGCCCGAGGTTGAGCTGGAAGTCGCGCAGGCCCACGGCGGCGGCCAGGCGCAGTGCCAGCCGCACCAGCTCGAGATCGGCGGGCAGGCCGCCGGCGCCCAGCAGCTCGGCACCCACCTGCAGGATCTCGCGCGGGCGGGCCCCGCGGTCGGGCTCCTGGCGGTACACCTTGCCGGAATAGCAGAGCCGGAGCGGCAGTGCCCGGTCGGCAAAGGCGGTGGAGGCCACGCGCGCCACGCTGGCGGTGAAGTCGTAGCGAAGGGCCAGCGCGCGGCCATCCAGGTCGAGGAACCGGATGAGCCGCTCGATCACGGCCGGTCCGCCCGCGCGCACGAAGATCTCCTCGTACTCGAAGGTCGGCGGGCTCACTTCCTCGAAGCCGCCCCCTTCCAGTACCGCGAGCGCCGCCCGCTGGAGCGCGCGCCGCCGCCGCACCGCTTCGCCGGTGAGGTCGAGCGCGCCGGGCGGCACCAGCGCGATCGCCGAGCGGGGCGGCGGGGCGCCCGTCATTCGACTTCGCCCTCGGGCGCCTTCCGGCGGCCGAGCACGCGCACCCGCTCGACCCGCCGGCCCGCCATCGACAGGATCTCGAAGTCGAAGCCGCCCACGTGCACCGGGTCACCCTTCCTGGGCAGGCGGCCCAGCTGGCCGAAGAGCAGGCCGCCGACCGTGGTGTAGTTCGTGTCGTCGAGCGCCGCGTCGTATTCGGTGTTGAACTGGCTGATGGCCGTCGACCCATCGATCACCGTGCCACCCTCGTCCACCGGAGGCACGAAGTCGGGACGGTCGTACTCGTCGAAGATCGGTCCTACGATCTCCTCGAGCAGGTCCTCCATCGTCACCAGGCCAGCGGTGCCCCCATACTCGTCGAGCACCACCGCCAGGTGCACCTTGAGCCGCTTCATGTCCGCCAGGACGTCCTCCACCTCGCGGGTGCCGGGCACGAAGAGGGGTGGGCGCATGATGGCGCGCACGGTGGATTGGGGCGCGTTGCGCAGGGCCGAGAGGATGTCCTTGGCGTGCACCACGCCCACGATGTCGTCCAGGCTCTCGGTGAACACCGGATAGCGTGAACGGCGGGCTTCGGCCACGCGGTCGGCCGCTTCGCCCGCCGAAAGGTCGGCGTCGAGCGCCACCATTTCCGTCCGCGGCGTCATCACTTCTTCGGCGGTCTTCTCGGTGAACTCGAAGACTCCCTCGAGCAGCCGCGCATCCTGCTGCTGGAGCGAGCCCGCTTCCTGGCTCTGTTCCACCAGCAGCCGGATCTCCTCCGGCGAATGCAGACGGTCATGTTCGCCGGAGCGCTTGATCCGGAAGAGGCGCAGGATCGCGTTGGCGGTGCTGTTGAGGATCCAGATCGGCAGCGCCATCACCCAAGCGAACGCCATCAGGGGCGCCGCGACCCACCCGCTCACTTCCTCGGGGTAGAGGAGGGCAAACGCCTTGGGCACGAGTTCGCCCAGGATGATGTGCAGCACCGTGATGATCGTGAAGGCGATTGCCACGGCCACGGCATGAGTGGCGATCGTGGCCATGGTGGCGGGGAGCCAGCGGAACCCGCCCTCGACGACGCGGGCCAGGGCCGGCGCGCCCACCCAGCCCAGGCCCAGCGAGGCCAGGGTGATGCCGAGCTGGGTGGCCGAGATATACCGGTCGAGCGATTGAACCGCGCGGCGGGCGAGCCTAGCTTTGCGGTCGCCAGCCCGGCCCATCTCATCCAGGCGCGTGCGGCGCGCCCCCACGAGGGCGAACTCCGCGGCAACGAAGAACGCGTTGGCGAGGACAAGGAGCAGGACGGCGAACAGTCCGGCCGCGACCGGCTGGTCGGGTTGCATCCCGGCAACTGTAACCATGTTTCGGAAGGCCCGCGAGTCGATGATCCGCCGTCTCGTCGTTCCGCCGCTCGAGGCGCTCCGGCCGTTCCTGCCGCAGCTCGACTCCGCGGATGCGGCCACCCGGGAAACGGTGGCGCGCATCCTCCAGCGGGTCGCGGCCGACGGCGACCGGGCGGTGCGGGCCTGCACCCTGGAACTGGACGGGCTCGACCTGCCTCCCGCCACGTGGGAAGTGCCGCGCACGGAATGGGTTGCGGCCCTGGACCGGCTGCCGGCCGCGCTCCGGCGGGCGCTCGAACTGGCCGTCCAGCGGGTCACCGCCTACCACGAGCGGCAGCGCGATCCCGGGTTCTCCTTCACCGAAGCCGACGGCACGATTCTCGGCATGAAGGTCACCCCGCTCGACCGGGTGGGGCTGTACGTGCCCGGTGGCAAGGCGTCGTATCCCTCATCGGTCATCATGAACGCGGTTCCCGCCGTCGTGGCTGGGGTGCGCGACATCATCGCGGTCACCCCGCCCGGCGGATTCCTCACCGACGCGGTTCTCGCCGCCTGCCAACTGGCCGGTGTCACGCGGCTCTTCCGCATCGGTGGCGCGCAGGCCGTGGCGGCATTGGCGTACGGTACCGCCACGGTTCCGCGGGTGGACAAGATCGTGGGCCCCGGCAGTCGCTGGGTGGCGGAGGCGAAGCGGCAGGTGGTGGGGCAGGTGGGCATCGATTCCATCGCGGGCCCGACGGAACTGCTGGTACTGGCCGACGAGTCGGCCGGCGCGGCGCGGGTGGCAGCCGACCTCATCGCGCAGGCCGAGCATGACGAGGACGCATCAGCCTGGTGTGTCACGACGTCGACCGTGCTGGCCGACGCGCTTCCGGCGGCGCTGCAGTCGGCCCTCCTCGAGGCGCCCCGCGCCGCCATCGCGCGCGCATCACTGGAACGGAACGGGGTGGTGATACTGGTGCCGACCGTCGACGACGCGATCGCCGTGGCCAACCTGCGGGCCCCGGAGCATCTCGAGATCCTGATGCGCGATCCCGTCGCCGTCGCCGCGGGCATCCGGCATGCCGGGGCCATCTTCCTCGGGCGCCACACGCCGGAACCCGTCGGCGACTACATCGCCGGCCCCAGTCATGTGCTGCCCACCAGCGGCACCGCGCGCTATGCATCGCCCCTCGGAGTGTACGACTTCATCAAGCGCACGAGCGTCATTCAGTACAGCGCCGGGCGGCTGGTCGCGGACGCACCGCACGTGATCGCGCTGGCCGAGGCGGAGCAGCTCGCCGGGCATGCAGCGGCTGTGCGGCAGGCGGCAGGACGGGACCATGACTAGCGAGCGACCGGCCGCGGAGTCGCGCCTCTACAAGGTGCTGCTGCTGACCGCCGGCTTCATGTTCATCGAGGCCGTCGGCGGCTGGCTCAGCGGCTCGCTGGCGCTGGTGGCCGACGCGGGGCACATGCTGACCGACGTCGGTGCGCTGGCGCTCGCGCTCATGTCCGCGCGCATGGCCCAGCGGCCCGCCGACCATCGCGCGACCTACGGCTACCTCCGGCTCGAGATCCTCGCCGCACTCGTGAACGGCGTGGTCCTCGCGGCCCTCTCGGCCTGGATCATCTTCGAGGCCATCCGGCGGTTCCGCACCCCGCACGCCATCGAGGGCCCCCTCTTCGCGGCCGTGGCGCTGGCCGGCCTCGTCGTGAACCTGGTGGCATTGCGGCTGCTGCGGCATGACTCCCACGGGAACCTCAACACCCGCGCCGCGTACCTGCACGTGATGGGTGACCTGCTCGGCTCGGTGGGTGCGCTGCTTGCGGCGCTGATCGTCATCCTCACCGGCTGGACCCTGGCCGACCCCATCGTGTCGGTGCTGATCTCGCTCCTGATCATCGCCGGGAGCTGGCGGCTCCTGCGGGAGAGCGTGGAGATCCTGCTCGAGGCGGCCCCGTCGCACATTCCGTTGCCGGAAGTGGAGCGTCGAATGCGCGGGGTGGAGGGGGTGATCGCCGTCCACGACCTCCACGTCTGGACCCTCACCAGCGGGGTCGTGGCGATGAGCGGCCACGTGGTGGTGCCCGACCTGGCGTCGCATCCGCGGGTGCTCGCGGCGGTGCAGCGGGAGGTGCGGGACATCGGGATCGGCCACGTCACCATCCAGGTCGAGTGCCTGGACCAGTGCATACCCGACGCTCACGGGCCCCTGGCCCGCGGGAAGGGGGGAGCCGGCGGCGCGCACCTCCGCGGCCACCCTCATTCGCACTAGTCCGGAACTCGCTGCAGGACAGCGACTTCCGGAGGGGGCTGGCGCTCTCTTGCGGTGCCGACCATCGCAGCCTATATATGCGCCGCGCAGGCCCGATTGAAGGCCACAACGTCGTTGAATTCGCAGGGGAAGCGGCACACAGTGATTCGCAACATTGCTATCATCGCGCACGTCGACCACGGCAAGACCACACTCGTCGACCAGATGCTCCGGCAGGCTGGGGCATTTCGTGCGAACCAGCACGTCGAAGAGCGCGTGATGGACTCCAACCCGCTGGAGAAGGAGCGGGGCATCACCATCCTGGCCAAGAACACGTCGGTCAACTGGCACGGCACGAAGATCAACGTCGTGGATACACCGGGCCATGCCGACTTCGGTGGTGAAGTCGAGCGGATCCTGCGCATGGTGGACGGCTTCGTGCTCCTGGTGGATGCGGCCGAGGGGCCGATGCCGCAGACGCGGTTCGTCACCCGGAAGGCGCTGGCGCTCGGGCTCAAGCCGATCGTGGCCATCAACAAGATCGACCGTGCCGACGCCGAGCCGCTGCGGGTGCACGACGAGGTGCTCGGGCTCTTCATCGACCTCGAGGCGACCCACGAGCAGCTCGACGCGCCGTTCCTCTACACCTCGAGCCGGGCCGGCACCGCCACGCCCGAGCTGGATCACCCGGGCAAGGACTTGACGCCGCTCTTCCAGGCCGTCATCGACCATATCGCGGCGCCGAAGGGCGACCCCGAGGGTCCGTTCCAGATGCTCATCTCCACCCTCGACTTCTCGCCCTTCCTCGGCCGCATCGCAATCGGGCGGATCGAGCGCGGCCGGGTGCGGGTGGGCGACCAGGTGTCGCTGCTGCACATGGGCGAGCCGGGCATGGTCACCGACGAGGCGATGGAGAACGGGCGGGTCACCAAGCTGTACACCTTCGACGGCCTGGCGCGCGTAGACGTGGAGCAGGCGAGTGCCGGTGACATCGTGGCGCTGGCCGGCTTCGAGACCATCGAGATCGGCAAGACGTTCACGTCCATCGACCATCCCGAGCGCCTGCTCGGCATCGCCGTCGAAGAGCCGACCATCTCGGTCGACTTCATCGTGAACAACGGGCCGTTCGCCGGGCGCGACGGCAAGTACGTCACCAGCCGCCAGCTGCGCGACCGGCTGTTCAAGGAGCTGGAGCGCAACGTGGCGCTCAGGGTCGAGCCCACCGACAGTCCCGACACGCACACGGTCTCCGGCCGCGGCGAGCTGCACCTGGGCATCCTGATGGAGACGATGCGGCGCGAGGGGTACGAGTTCCAGGTGTCGCGGCCCCGGGTCATCACCCGCACGGGCGAGAACGGCGAGCGGCAGGAGCCGTACGAGGAGCTGATGATCGACGTGCCCGAGGAGTACATGGGCGTGGTCATGGAACGCCTCGGGCCCCGCCGGGCCGAGATGCGCGAAATGAAGAACAACGGCACCGGCCTCGTGCGCCTGTCGTTCAGGATCCCGGCGCGCGGCCTGTTCGGCTATCGCTCCGAGTTCCTTACCGACACCCGCGGCACCGGCATCATCCACCACCGCTTCCTCGAGTACGGTCCGTGGGCCGGGCCGCTGGCCGGCCGCAAGCGCGGCGTCCTGGTGGCCGACCGCGAGGGCTCGGTGGTGGCGTTCGCGCTGGGCAACCTGCAGGAGCGCGCCCAGATGTTCGTGGCCCCGGGCGACCTGGTGTACGAGGGGATGATCGCCGGCGAAAACTCCCGCCCGGGCGACCTCGACGTTAACGTGACCAAGGAAAAGAAGCTCACCAACATGCGCGCGTCGGGATCGGACGACAACATCCTGCTGGAGCCGCCGCGCCAGATCACCCTCGAGTACGCGATGGAATACATCGAGGAGGACGAGCTGATCGAAGTGACCCCCAAGACGATCCGCCTGCGCAAGCGCGTCCTGCAGGTGAATGATCGAAAGAAGGCTGCCCGGGCCGCCGCCCGGGTGGCGGACGCGTCGTGACCCCGCGACTTTCACCCTCTTCACGGATGGCGGAGGCGATCATGCCGGCCAGCGAGACGTCGTACGGAGCCCTGCAGTTGCGGCGGAAGTTCGACGACGATGAGTTCGAGGAAGATACGTTCACCTTCGACGACGATGACGACGACGAGAAGGAGGACGACGCGGACGAGGACGAGGACGACGAGCTCGAGGGCCTCGACGACGAGGACATCGAGGAATTCGACGACTTCGACGAGGACGAGGACCGCTGACGCCCGCTGGCGTCAGTCGTC
>JAGGAG010000022.1 GCA_017889745.1 Gemmatimonadota bacterium
TAGGTGCGCTTCGCGACCTCCTTCTGCCGCTCCTGGTCCTCGAGGTTCTCCTCGCTGGGCTGGGCCGGCTCGATCTCGAGGTGCGTAACTCCCGCCCCCTCGAGCCGGCTGCGGACCTCCTCGTACACGCCCTCGGCTCCCGAGCGCGCCTGCAGGCTCAGCAGCACGCTCAGGAGCGCCTGCCATTCGCGCCGCTCGACGCCGGGGTGCACGCGGACCACGCCGATCTCGTAGGCGCGGAACTGCGCCAGGATCTGGCTGAACGAGGCGTAGTTGTCGAGCTCGAGGCGAAGCCGCGTCTGGTTGATGAAGATGAAGTCGCCCGCCAGGCGGATCTCCACTTCGCTCTCGGTGCGGAGGATGCTCACGGCGGTCGCCTGGAGGTCGTCCAGCGCCTTTTGCACCGTGGCGTTTTCCACCGGATACAGCTTGAGGCTGCGCAGGGCGGCATACAGGTCCAGCAGCAGCCCCCGCCCCGCCGTGCGGAGCGCGCCGTCCTGGGTGGGTGGCTCGGCCTGGCGCTGGTTCGGCATGCCGGTGCTCATGCCGGCTGGCCCCTCAGCGCGCGGCTCACCGCCTGGCGCACCACGAGGTCCTTGTCGTCCGCCACCTTCTGCAGCACGGCGCGCGCCTCGGGCGTCTTGATCCGGCCCAGCGCCACCGCGGCACACGCCCGGGTCTCCGGCCCCGCCTTGTAGCCCAGCAAGCCCCGGGTCAGCAGCATGCTCTGCAGGGTAGGGATGGCCGTCGCCCCGGCGATGGCGCCATACGCCTCGAAGAACGCCATCTTCTCGGTGAGGTCGAGGTCGCGATCGGACTTCCCCAGGATGACCGGCTCGATCCGCTTGAGGGCATTGCGGATGCCCCGCGCGCCCATGGCGCGCACCGCCGCCAGCCGCACCGCCCGGTCGTCGTCGTCGATCGCGAGTTCCATGGCGGTGAGCGCGCCGGGCGACGCCACCTCGGACAGGGCCAGCACCGACGCCAGCCGGATGGCCGGATCTTTCGAGCGCACCGTCTCGCCCAGCCCCGGCACGGCGCCCTGCAACTTGAGGCGCCCGCACATCTCGACGATCTCCTTGACCGACGCGGTGTTCGGGTCGCGCAGGAGCTTGAGCACCTCCCCGGGTGAGCTCGCCGCGATGCGGTCGGCGGCCTGCTCCAGCAGCTCGCGCACATGCGCGTTGTTGAGCGTCGGCAGCCAGGTGACGATGGCCCCGAGCGCCGCGGGATGGAGCTCGCGCAGCACCTCGGTCACGTCCTCGTCGCCGGCCAGCGCCGCGGCCCCGTCGAGCGAGACGATCAGCTGGCGCACGATCTCGGGTTCGCTCAGCTTCGCCTCGAACGCCAGCAGCCGGTCGCGCAACTGCGTGGACAGGTGCGGCGCCTTCTGTACCAGGGCGCGCACGTCGCGCATGACTGACGCGACCGCGCGGAACTCCCCGGCATTGAGCAGGTTCGGGAGCAGCGTCTCGAGAATCCCGATGACCTCCTCGCGGATCGCCCGCTCCGACTCCGTCTCGAAGATGTCGTAGATCGCGGCAAGCGCACTGGCGCGGGCATCCCGGCTGTATTCCTGGCGCAGTTGCTCCGCAACGACGGCCACCTCGCCCTCGTCCAGGAAGTAGAGCGTGGAATCGAACTCCTCGAGATCGACGATCCCCGTCTGCTTGGGCTGCGTCTCCTCGCGCACCTGCTGCTGCACCTGCGCCGCCGACGTCGGGGTGTCGCCGCCCATCGCACCCATGGCTTCCGGTACGACCTCGTCTCCAAAGCCTTCCACGAACCGGTAGGTGATGTGATTGAACTCCTGCTCCCACAGCAGCGTCAGCAGGTCGTCGCTGGCGTCCTGCTGCATGAAGCGCGCGCGATTCACCACCTCGAGGAAGCGGATGATCTCCTCCTCCTCCACGCCCTTCCTCAGAGTGAGGACGCGCATGCCGTCCTTGTACAAGGCCCACGCCAGGCTCTCGGTCCTGGTGAGCTGGTGATAGACCACCTGCTCCTCCCAGATGAAGTCGGTCTCGGCCACCTGGAGCACGAGGTCGTCCAGCACCGGCCAGATCGGGGTGAACCCCGCGCGCACGTTCTGGCTGGCGCGCTGGTACATGGGGTTGTTCGGGAGGTACATCTGGAAGGCGCGGAGTGCCTTCACCAGGCTCTGCAGGAGCTCGGAGACCTGTGAGGTCGGCAGGATCATCTCGTTCGGGCCGGCGGTCACGCCTTCTCCCCGAGGATCGCCGCGACATGCGCGACGTCCTTGTCCCCGCGGCCGCTGAGGCACACGAGCACCGACGCGTCGGCGGGTCGGCGGCCGGCCTGCCGCAGCAGCCAGGCAAAGGCGTGGGCGGTCTCGAGCGCCGGGATGATCCCCTCCAACCGGCACACCGACTGGAACGCGGCGAGCGCCTCGGCGTCATCGGCGGTCTCGTAGCGCACGCGGCCGCTGTCGCGCAGCCAGCTGTGCTCCGGACCCACGCCGGGGTAGTCGAGCCCGGCCGAGACCGAGTGCGCCGGCGCCACCTGGCCATCGGCATCCTGCAGGAGGTAGCTCAGGCTGCCGTGGAGCACGCCCGGCGTACCGGCCGTGAGCGTGGCACTGTGGCGGTGGCCGCCCAGGCCCTCGCCGGCGGCTTCCACCCCGACCAGCTCGACATCCGTGTCGCCGAGGAATCCCGCGAAAATGCCCATCGCGTTCGAGCCTCCGCCCACGCACGCCACCACGGTGTGCGGCAGCCCGCCGGTGCGGGAGAGCATCTGGGCACGGGCTTCGCGCCCGATGACCGCCTGGAAATCACGCACCATCCGCGGATACGGATCGGGGCCGACCACCGAGCCGATGATGTAGTGCGTCGTGGGCACGTTGGTGACCCAGTCGCGCAGCGCCTCGTTGGTGGCATCCTTGAGCGTCCGGGTACCGGACTCGACCGGCACCACCGTGGCACCGAGCAACCGCATGCGATACACGTTGAGTGCCTGCCGGGACACGTCTTCCGCGCCCATGTAGACGACGCACTCGAGGCCGAAGCGAGCGCACACCGTCGCGGTCGCCACGCCGTGCTGGCCCGCGCCGGTCTCGGCGATGATGCGGCGCTTGCCCATCCGGAGGGCGAGCAGCGCCTGCCCGATCGTGTTGTTGATCTTGTGCGCGCCCGTGTGGTTGAGGTCCTCGCGCTTGAGCCATACCGGCACACCCACCTGCTGCGACAGGCGGGGCGCGGGCGTCAGCGCCGACGGGCGACCGGCGATGTCAGCGAGGTACCCCTCATACTCCGCCCAGAACGACGCATCCAGCCGGGCAGCGTCGTAGAGTGCCGCCAGGTCGTCGAGCGCAGCCATGAGCGTCTCGGGGACGTACCGGCCGCCGTACGGGCCGAAACGTCCCTCGATCGCGCGCTCTGGCATCACGCTAACCGTCACGAGCTACCTCCAGAAACCGGGCGAGTCGGTCGGCATCCTTGAGACCGGGTGCTGACTCCACCCCTGAACTTACATCAACGATGTCGGGACATACGAGGGCAATGGCGCGCGCGAGCGTGTCCGGACGGAGTCCACCGGCCAGCGCCATGCGCGCCCGTCCGACCCGTGCGCGCGCTGCCTGGGCGAGCGCCAGGTCGAGTGCGACCCCGGTGCCCCCCACCGCACCCGGTACCCGCGGCTCGATCATGACCACGTCGGCGCCAGGCGCCTGGTCCGCGAGCCGCTCCACGTCCTCCGCGCCGGCGATGTGCCACACCACCCAGACGGGAAGCTGCTCGCGCTGCAGGCGCCCCCGCGCCGGGGCATCGTACCCCCCATGCAACTGCACCGCACTCAGTCCCGCGACGTCACGGAGGCGCAGGATCTCATCGACCGGGTGCGAGACGAACACGCCGACTACGGGGACGCCGCCGCCCCCTGCCACGATCTCGCGCGCCAGGGCCGGGCCGACCTGGCGGGTGCTCTCGGCGAAGACGACCCCGAGGTAGGCGGCGCCGAGGCGGGCCGCGAGGGCGGCGTCACCAGGGCGGGTGAGCCCACAGATCTTCGCCTCAACGGCCAACGCGCGTGACTCCGGCAAGCTGTCGTGCCAGGACCCCAGGGCTCTCGGACGCACTGAGCGCGGTGCCGACCAGGACCGCGTCCGCGCCGGCCGCGGCGGCCCGGGAAACGTCGTGCACCGAGGCCATGCCGCTCTCGGCGACGGCCACCACCCCGCGCGGCACCTTGGCGAACAGCTGCCACGCCGCGTCCACGTCGATGCGGAAGGTATCGAGGTCACGGCTGTTGATCCCCACGATCTCCGCCCCGATGTCGAGGGCGGTCGCCACCTCGGCGGCGGTGTGCGACTCGACCAGCGCCGCGAGTTCGGCATCGGCGACAAAACGGCGCAGGGATTCCAGTCGTCTGGGCGCCAGGGCCCGGACGATCAGCAGCACCGCCGAGGCACCGGCCGCGCGGGCCTCCAGCACCTGCTCCTCGGACAGGATGAAGTCCTTGCGCAGTACCGGCACACTGACCCACCCGGCGACTGAACGGAGGTCATCGAGTGAGCCACCGAAGTAGGGACCGTCGGTGAGGACCGAGATGGCTGCCGCCCCGCCATCAGCGTAGTGCACCGCCTGCGCCGCCGGCTCGAGGTCCTCGCGGATGCTCCCCGCCGACGGCGAACGGCGCTTCACCTCGGCAATCAGCGCGACGGCCGCCCCGGTGAGCGCGGTGCGAAAGGACGGGCCCGGAGCCCGGTCCGCGGCCTGCCGTTCGAGTTCACGGCGCCGCGCTCGCAGGGCCGGCAACGTCCTCTCTGTGGTTGCGAGAATCTCCTCAAGGGAAACGGGCATCTTGCCCTTCGGCTGGCATTCGGGTAATGTAATTCGGCCTCTGTTCGGTCAGCCAACAGCCGGAGCGTGTCGAATGACCCTCACCAAGCGCCAGAACGAAATCCTCACTTACCTGCGCGCGCACATCGCTGAACATGGCTATGCGCCGAGCTTCGAGGAAATTGCCGAGCAGTTCGCTTTCGCGTCCCTCGCCACGGTGCACGAGCATCTCACCAACCTGGAGCGGAAGGGCTACATCCGCCGCCAGTACAACGAGAGCCGCTCCATCGAGGTGCTGCCACCGCGTGGCACTGCCAAGGCCACCGAAGTCCCCCTGCTCGGCAAGGTGGCGGCCGGCCTGCCCATCGAGTCGCTCATGCACGACGAAACCATCGCCGTGCCCGACGAGATCCTGCCCCGCCGCGGCCCGAACTACGCCCTCAAGGTGGCCGGCAACTCGATGGTCGACGAGCACATCGTCGACGGCGACTACGTCGTCGTCCATGGGCGGGACACGGCCGAGAATGGCGAGATGGTCATCGCGCTCGTCAACGGCTCCGAGGCCACGGTCAAGAAGTTCTATCGCGAAACCGGCGGCTGGATCCGGCTTCAGCCGGCCAACACCACCATGACTCCAATGCGATACCAGGAACGCGACGTGCTGATCCAGGGCGTCGTCGTCGGGATCATCCGGAAATACTGAACTGCGCGGGCGGTCAGCCGTAAGCGGTAAGCGGGCGCTCCCGTTTCCCCGCTCACCGCTGACCGCTCGCGCAGTTCATTCACGTCTCGTTGCGGCGCGTAGACGCGCCAGCACCTCAACGGCCTTTCCTTCTTCCAGCGCCGCGGTCGCGCGGGCCAGCGACTCACCGAACGACCAGCCCCTCCCCGATACGAAGAGCGCGGCCGCCGCGTTGAGGAGCAGCGCATCGCGGGCGCTGCCGCGCATCGTGCCGTTCAGGACCGCTTCGATGCGTGCCGCGTTCTCCGCCGGCTCGCCCCCGGCCAGGTCGTCGACGCTGCCTGGCGCGATGCCGAACGCCGACGGCTCGATGGTCCACTCCGTGATGCTGCCGTCCCGTACCTCCCAAACGAGGCTCGGTCCCAACGGCGAGATCTCATCCATCCCCTCTTCGCCGTGCACCACCAGCGCATGGCGGCTGCCGAGCGTGGCGAGTGCTTCCGCGAGCAGCCGTGCCCGCTCCCGCTCGGACACGCCCAGCACCTGGCGGGTTACCCCAGCCGGGTTCGCCAGCGGGCCGAGCAGGTTCATGATCGTGGCCACGCCCAGTTCGCGCCGCACCGACGCCGCGTAGCGCATCGCGGGATGGAAGGTCGGCGCGAAGAGAAAGACGATCCCCGCTGCGTCGAGCACGCCGGGCACCTCCGCGGGCGCGGTGGGCACCGACACGCCGAGCGCCTCGAGCACGTCGGCAGAGCCCGACCGGCTGGTGAAGCTCCGGTTGCCGTGCTTTGCCACCCGCACGCCGGCCCCGGCAACGATGAAGGCGGCCCCGGTCGAAATATTGAAGGTTCTCGCCAGACCGCCGCCCGTACCACAGGTGTCCACCAGGGCATCCGGCTCGTCAAGCGGCAGGGCCGTCATGGCCCGCCGGAGCGCGCGCGCGGCGCCGGAGACTTCTCCGGCGGTTTCCCCCTTCTCGCGCAGCCCCATCAGCAGCGCGGCAATCTGGGCCGGCGTTGCCCCTCCCTGCATCACGACGTCGAACGCCGCCCCAGCCTCGTCGCCGGTCAGCGACTGGCCCGCCGAGAGGAGGTCCAGTGCATGAAGGATTGGGGATGAAATGGCGTCGGGCACAGGCAACCGGGGTGGCGGAAGAAGGCCGGGAAAGCGTAGGGGGTGCCGCGGGCTTTTGTCAATCAAGACAAAGAGTTGCGACGCTTGTTCCGGGGGGCCGCGGCGGGTAGATTCCGCGGGTCATGAGTCGGTCCTTCCTCGCGCTGCTCCACTTCGACGGCACCGAGTTCCTCGGGTGGCAGCGACAGGCAACGGGCCGTACTGTGCAGGGCGAAGTTGAACGGGTCCTGGCGCGCCTCGCGGACCGTCACATCGCCGCCCATGGGGCGGGACGCACCGACGCGGGCGTGCATGCGCTGGGCCTGGCGGTCAGCTTCGCAATGCCACAATCATGGACGCCCGACGCGCTCCGCCGGGCCCTCAATGCCCTCCTCCCCCGCGACATCTGGGTCGCCGCGCTCTCCGAGATGCGCGCTGGTTTCCATGCGCGCAAGCACGCCGGGAGCCGCCGCTACCGTTATGACATCGGCTGCGATGACGCCGCCAGCAGCCCGTTCCGCCGCAAGTACGAGTGGGCCCTTGGACGCGCGCTCGAGCCGTCGCTGCTGGAGCAATCGGCAACCGTCATTGCCGGCGAGCATGACTTCCGGGCCTTCTCCGCGCGCACCGAACCCAAGCCGCACTACGATTGCCGCATCCGCGAGGCGCGCTGGGAGCAGCGGCCCCGCGGCCATGGATGGCGCTTTCACGTGGAGGCCGACCGCTTCCTGCAGCACATGGTCCGCATGCTGGTGGGCACCATGACCGACATCGCGCTTGGTCGCCGTCCGGCCGACGACATGGCGCGGCTCCTGGCGCGCACCGACAACAGCGAGACGAGCCCGCCGGCGCCCCCGCAGGGACTGTACTTCGTGCGGGCGGCGTACCCCGCGGAGTGGTTCCATGCGGACACAACGGCGGCCGGGGCCGCGGCGCCGGCATGAGCCGTCCGCGTATCGCCCTGCTCCTGCTGGCGCTCGCTGCCTGTGGCCGTTCCGACCGCGACCCCGGAATGCTGTCACTCGCAACGTTCGGGGTGTTGCAGGCCAGGCCGAGCGCGCAGGAATCGGTCGACCAGTCGCGGCGCACCGCGATTGTCACGTCGGCGGCGAAGGTCTCGCCCTCGGTGGTGTCCGTGGGCGTGCAGGGACGGCGCAGGGTGGAGCAATCGCCCTTCGACATGTTCTTCGCGCCCGAGGGCAATGAACAGCTGGTACAGAGCTTCGGCACCGGCTTCGTGGTGCGCGCCGATGGCGTGATCATCACGAACCAGCACGTGGTGGATGGCGCCGACCGGATCACGGTCACCCTGTCCGACGGCACGGACGTCCCGGCGACGCTCGTGGGCGAGGACGCGACCACCGACATCGCCGTGCTCAGGGTGGCGCGGAGCGGCCTGTCCGTGGCGCCTCTGGGCACGAGCGACGATCTCATGATCGGCGAGTGGGTCGTGGCGCTGGGCAACCCCTATCGCTTCCTGCTGAGCAACGTGGAGCCGACGGTGACGGCCGGCGTGGTGAGCGCGGTGGGCCGGAACATCCTGCCCACCGGCGACCAGCCCGGCCTTTACCTCGACATGATCCAGACGGATGCCGCCATCAACCCCGGCAATTCCGGCGGCCCGCTCGCCAACGCCCTGGGCCAGGTGGTGGGGGTCAACGCATCCATCTTCTCGAGCAGCGGCGGTTCCATCGGGCTCGGCTTCGCGATCCCGATCGAACGCGCCATGCGCGTCACCGAGGAGATCCTGCGGCGGGGCGAGATGCATCGCGCCTGGACCGGGATCGAGGTGTCCGGCGCACGCCAGATGCAGCTGACCCGTTCGCCCGACGGCCTGCGCATCGAGACCGTGGCCGCCGGCAGTCCGGCTGCGGTGGCCGGGCTCAAGGCTGGCGACATCCTGGTGCTGGCCAACGGGCAGAAGTTGCGCACCTGGCTCGACTGGGAAGCGGTCAAGCTCGATGTTGCGGTGGGCGACACCGTGCTGGTGGAGGTGAAGAGCGGCAGCGCCGCCCCGGTGCGACGACGCATCCGCACGGGTGAACTGCCCAGCGTCACGGCCGAAAAGGTGCCCGTGCTGCAGGACATGCAACTGGTCACGGTGACGCCGGCCATCCGCGCGGAGCGCCGTATTGCCGCGGAGCAGGGAGCGCTCATCTTCAGCATCTCCCCCGAGGCGGCGCGCCTCACGGGGCTCCAGAGCGGGGACGTCATCCTGGCGATCAACAACTCGCGGGTCGAGGACGCGGCTGCAGTCGGCGCCACGATCGAGCGTCTGCGGCCGACGCGCGGTTTCCGGGTGTTCTTCGAGCGCGACCGCCGCATCCGCTTCACCGACCTCTCGATCTCCTCATGACCGACGACCGCTACCGTTCGCCGCTCGGCACACGTTACGCCTCGGCCGCCATGCAGGTGCTCTGGGGCGATCGCCATCGCGTGTCGCTGTGGCGCCGCCTGTGGCTGGCGCTGGCCGAGTCCGAGCGGGAACTTGGCCTCGCGATTCCCGACGAGGCGATTGCCGCCTTGCGCGCGCACCTCGATGACGCCGACCTCGACGTGGCGGCCAAGTACGAGCGCCGCTTCCGCCACGACGTCATGGCGCATGTGCATGCTTTCGGCGACCAGGCGGTGGCGGCGCGCCCGTTCATTCACCTGGGCGCCACCAGCGCGTTCGTCACCGACAACGCCGACCTCGTGGTGATCCGCGAGGGCCTGCGGCTGGTGCTCGGCCGCCTCGTGGCGCTGCTCGGCGAGCTCGACATGTTCGCCAATCGCTGTGCCACCATCCCCTGCCTGGCGTACACGCACTTCCAGCCGGCGCAACTCACCACCGTCGGCAAGCGCGCCACGCTCTGGATGCAGGACTTCGCGCTGGACGTGGAGGAAGCCTGTCACCGGCTGGAGACGCTTCGCTTCCACGGCTGCAAGGGGACGACCGGGACCCAGGCCTCCTTCCTCGAGCTGTTCGACGGCGACCATGAAAAGGTCCGTGAGCTCGACCGCCGCATCGCCCGGCGCATGGGTTTCCCGGAGACCTTTGCCGTTTCGGGCCAGACCTACCCGCGCAAGGTCGACAGCCAGGTGCTCGACGTGCTGAGCGGGGTCGCGCAGTCCGCCGCGAAAATGGGATCGGACCTCCGCCTCCTGCAGCATGAGGGCGAGCTCCTCGAGCCGTTCGAGTCGGAGCAGATCGGCTCCAGCGCCATGGCCTACAAGCGGAACCCGATGCGCGCCGAGCGCATCTGCAGCCTGGCGCGGTTCGTCATCTCGCTTCAGGCCAACGGCGCGCACACCGCGGCCAACCAGTGGCTCGAGCGCACGCTCGACGACAGCGCCAACCGCCGGCTCACCCTGCCCGAGGCATTCCTGGCCACTGATGCCATCCTCGTGCTGGCCACCAACGTCGCCGCCGGCCTCGAGGTGCGCGAAGCGGTGGTGCGGAAGCACGTCGACGATCAGATGCCCTTCATGGCCACCGAGCGCTGGCTCATGCTGGGCGTGGGCCAGGGCGGCGACCGGCAGGAACTGCACGAGGTGATCCGCAAGCACAGTCTCGCCGTGGCGGAGGCCGTGAGCGGCGGCGCGCCCAACGATCTCCTGGACCGGCTCGGCAAGGATCGCGCCTTCGCCAGGGTACCGGCTGCGTCGCTGCAGGCCGAACTCGAGCCCCACCGTTACACCGGCCGGTCCGTGCAGCAGGTCGAGGAATTCACCCGCGACTACCTCCCGCCCCTTCTCGCGCGCGCCCGCGCGCTCGCCGCCGACGCCGGAAGTGCCGAGGTGCGCGTATGACGGCCGCCCTGCGCGCTTCGGCCCTGCCCCTGCCGCTGGTGCGCCGGGGCAAGGTTCGCGAAGTCTACGACGCGGGCCCGGATGCACTCCTGCTCGTGGCCAGCGACCGCATCAGCGCGTTCGATGTCGTCATGGATGAGCCGGTGCCGTTCAAGGGCGCGGTGCTGACCCAGCTGTCCGCCTTCTGGTTCCGCCACCTGGAACAGGCCGCACCTTCCCACTTCATCACGGCGTGCAAGGACGAGATTGTCGCGCGGCTGCCCGCCCTGGCCAGCCACCGCGACCAGCTGGCCGGCCGCGCCATGCTGGTGCGCCGTACGGAGCCCGTGCCCTTCGAGTGCGTCGTGCGCGGCTACCTGAGCGGCTCGGCATGGCAGGAGTATCGCGACAGGGGCACGCTTGCCGGCGAGCCCCTGCCCAAGGGGATGCTGGAGAGCGCGCGCCTCGACCCGGCGCTGTTTTCCCCCGCTACGAAGGCGGAGACGGGACACGACATGAACGTGCCGTACGCCTCCGTGGAAGCCGCCCTCGGCGCCGACGTGGCACGGCGCCTCCGCTCGCTCAGCTTCGCCGTCTACACCGCCGGCCGGGACTACGCGGCCGGTCGGGGCATCATCATCGCCGACACGAAATTCGAGTTCGGCCACGCCCCCGACGGCACCCTGCTCCTCATCGACGAAGTGCTGACGCCCGACTCCTCGCGTTTCTGGCCCGCCGACCGCTACGCGCCCGGCGGCCCGCAGCCGAGCTTCGACAAGCAGCCGCTCCGCGACTACCTCGCCGCGCTGAAGCAGGCTGGCAAGTGGAACGGCGAGGCTCCCCCACCACCGCTGCCCGCCGACGTCATCGAGGCAACCAGCGCCCGTTACCTCGAGGCGTACCGGCTGCTCACCGGCCGCTCCCTGGGCCCCCCGGCATGATCCGTGTCGCCCCGGAGGGGAAGCCGTTCATTGCCGGCGCCTTTTTCATCCTGGCGCTGCTCGCCGCGTTCGCGCCTTGGTTTTCGCTCCTCTGGCTCCCGATCGCGATCTGGGTCGTCGCGTTCTTCCGCGACCCGCCGCGCGACGGCGAGCGCGGGCCCGACCTCGTGATCGCACCGGCGGATGGGCTGGTGGTGGACGTGCGCGAGGTCGAGGAGGCGTCGTTCATTGGCGGCCGGGCACAGCGAGTCTGCATCTTCATGAACGTGTTCGACTGCCACGTGAACCGTTATCCGCTGGGCGGCACGGTAGCGTACCGCCACTACAACCCGGGCAGGTTCCTGAACGCGGCCGACGAGAAGGCCAGCCTCGAGAATGAGCAGTCGTCCGTCGGACTCGACACGGCGCATGGCCGCATCCTGGTGCGCCAGATCGCCGGGCTCATCGCCCGGCGGATCATCACTGATCACCCGGTTGGCACCGCCGTGCAACAGGGTGATCGGCTGGGCATGATTCGTTTTGGCTCTCGCGTTGACCTATTCCTGCCGACCGACGCGCGCGTGCTGGTGCAGCGCGGCACGCGCACGAAGTGCGGCCTCACCGTGGTGGCACGATGGAACTGAGACCTCGCGGGACCGGCCTGCAGCGGCCGATGCGTCAGGTGGTGGTGGTGATGCCGAGCGCGTTCACCCTCGGCAACCTGTTCTTCGGCTTCTGGGCCATCATTTCGGCCTACAACGGCAATTTCCGGTGGGCGGGCTGGTTCATCGTGTTCGCCGGGATCCTCGACGTGCTCGACGGGCGCATCGCCCGCCTCGCCAAGACCAGCAGCCGCTTCGGCGAGGAACTCGACTCGCTCATCGACCTCGTGTCGTTCGGCGTCGCGCCCGCGCTCATCATGTACTTCCTCGAGTTCAATGCGGCAGGGAAGTTCGCGTGGGTCCTCTGCTGGATCTATGTGGTGGCCGCGGCGATCCGGCTGGCGCGCTTCAACGTGGTCTCGGCCGGCAAGCCCACGGCGTGGTTCACCGGCATTCCATCGCCCGCCGCCGGCATGACGCTGGCCTGCTACTACCCCTTCACGCAGACGCCGTGGTACCGCGCGTCGCTGGCGTACCTCGACCTGCAGCATCAGGGGCTCGTGCTCCTCATGCTCGTGCTCGCCGTGCTGATGGTGAGCAACGTGAAGTACCCGAAGATGCCCGGCTTCAGCTTCCGCACCGGCCGCCAGACGGTGGTGACCCTCTTCGTGCTGGCGTGCATGGTCGCCGCGTTCGTCAAGCCCGACGCCGTCCTGTTCCCGCTGGGACTGGCCTACGCGCTGTTCGGCATCCTTCGCGGGGCCTTGCTGGGCCTGATGGAACGCCACGAACCGGAAGTTGCCGCCGCCGTGGATGCGGGCGGCGATGACATCACGTCCCTTACCCGCGAGCGCCGGGAGCGCCGCAAGGAGATGGAATGACGTACCGGGTTCACGTCCGCGTCATGCCGCGCGCCGGCCTGCTCGATCCGCAGGGCCAGGCCGTGGAACATGCCCTGAGCGCCCTGGGCTTTGCCGAGACCCGCACGGTGCACGTGGGGCGCGCGGTCGAGATCGAGGTCGATGCCAAGTCGCGCGACGAGGCCGAGGCCCGGGCGCGGCTGATGTGCGACCGGCTGCTCGCCAATCCGGTCACCGAGGACTACCAGGTTGAGGTGGAGGCCGACTGATGGTGCGTGTCGCGGTGGTCCGGTTCCCCGGCAGCAATTGCGACGAGGACGCCCGTCGCGGAGCCGAGCAGAGCGGCGCCCAGGCATACTTCGTGTGGCATCGCGACACCTCGCTGCAGGGCGCCGACCTGGTGGTCCTGCCGGGAGGATTCAGCTACGGCGACTACCTGCGCTCGGGCGCAATTGCCCGCTTCAGCCCGATCATGCAGGCGGTGCAGGCCCACGCGGCGGCCGGTGGCGGCGTGGTGGGCATCTGCAACGGCTTCCAGATCCTGTGCGAGGCCCACCTGCTGCCCGGCGCGCTGATGCGGAATGCCGGCCTGACCTTCGTGTCCAAGCCGGTCGATGTCATGGTCGAGCGCACCGACACCGTCTTTACCTGGGCTTTCGACCGCAAGACCCCGGTGCGCCTCCCGGTGGCGCACGGCGAGGGTCGCTTCGTGGCAGACGCCGAGACGCTTGCCCGGCTCGAGGGCGAAGGCCAGGTGGTGCTGCGCTACCTCAAGTCGTCCCCGACGACCGAGGGCAATCCCAACGGCTCGAGCAACGACATCGCCGGGATCTGCAACGCCGCCGGCAGCATCGTCGGCATCATGCCGCATCCCGAGCGGGTCGTCGATCCGCGCCTCGGCTCGGCCGACGGGCTGCTCTTCATGCGTTCACTCGCCGGCGTTCGCGCCCTTTCCGGAGCCGCTCGATGACCCGCACTTCGATCCTGCTGACCGCGCTGTTGCTGGCTGGCTTCGCCGGCGAGGCCCGCGCCCAGACTCCCGTGCGCCCCGGCATGACGGCCGACGAGGTGACGGCCGCGTGGGGCGCGCCATCGGCCACCCGCGCGCGCGGCGAATTCACCTACATGAACTATCCGTCGTCCTGCATGCCAGCCTGCGGAACGCAGGACGTAGTGATCCTGCAGAATGGCAAGGTGGTCGACGCCATCGCGCGGTCGAGCAACCACCCGTACGACGGCTCGTCGAGCCTGAGTGGCAAGGCGCCAGGCTTCACCGATGCGGCCGGTGTCACCACCCCGGCGTCACCTCCCCCGTCGCCCTCGGGCGGTAAGCCATGACCACCGCCGACATCATCAGTCCCGCCCTGCTGGCGGCATGCGCCTTTCCGGGCGAGCGCCTCGTTACACCCGAGGTGGTGCGCGAGCACAACCTCAACCAGTTCGAGTATGACAAGATCCTCGGCCTGCTCGGCCGCGCGCCGACGCTGACGGAGCTGGGGGTCTTTTCCGCCCTCTGGTCGGAGCACTGCTCCTACAAGCACTCGAAGCCGATCCTCAGGAAGTTCCCCACGACCGGCCCGGCCGTCGTGCAGGGCCCGGGTGAGAACGCCGGGGTGCTCCGGCTCAAGGATGGATGGGCCGTCGCCTTCAAGATCGAGTCGCACAATCACCCGTCGGCCGTCGAGCCGTATCAGGGCGCTGCGACCGGCGTGGGCGGCATCCTGCGCGACGTCTTTACCATGGGCGCGAGGCCGATCGCGATGCTCAACAGCCTGCGTTTCGGTTCGCTCGACACGGCACGCAACCGCTACCTCTTCGCGGGCGTGGTCCGCGGCGTGGGCGACTACGGCAACTGCGTCGGTATCCCGACCCTGGGGGGCGAGGTCAGCTTCGCCGAAGGCTACACCGGCAACCCGCTGGTGAACGCGATGTGCGTGGGCCTGCTCAGGGAGGAACAGCTCATCACCGCGCGGGCTCACGGCGTCGGCAACGTGCTGCTGGTGGTCGGGGCGCGCACCGGGCGCGACGGCATCCATGGCGCGAGCTTCGCGTCCGAGGAACTCTCCGAGAAGAGCGAGGCCCGCCGGCCGCAGGTGCAGGTCGGGGATCCCTTCTGCGAAAAGCTCCTGCTCGAGGCCAGCCTGGAACTGATCCATGGCGGCTACATCGTGGCGATCCAGGACATGGGCGCCGCCGGCCTCACCAGTTCTTCAGCGGAGATGGCCGCGCGCGGCGGGGTCGGTGTGCAGATCGACACCGCGCTCGTGCCGACACGCGAGCCGGGCATGACGCCCTACGAAATCCTGCTGTCCGAGTCGCAGGAGCGGATGCTCGTGGTGGCCGAGCCGGGCCGTGTTGCGGAGGTGCAGGCGGTCTGCGCCAGGTGGGAACTCGGCGCCACACCGATCGGTCATGTCACCGACGACGGGGTCTTCCGCGTGGCGCACGACGGGCTCACCGTGGTCGCGATCCCCGGCCAGCGGCTGGTGGATGACGCGCCCGTCTACCATCCCGAGGCCCGGGAAGCGGAGGCCGCGATTGCCCGCCGGTCGGCGGCCCCGCCTGCGCGGGCCGCCGCGAGCATCGAGGGTGATCTGCGCGCGCTCCTGGACACGCCCACGATCGCCAGCAAGCGTTGGGTGTACGAGCAGTACGATTCGACGGTGCAGGCGTCGACTGCCTTGGGCCCAGGAAGCGACGCCGGCGTGGCGCAGGTGCCGGGCACCAGTTTCGGCATCGCGGTCACCGTGGACTGCAACAGCCGGCTGGTGGCGCTCGATCCGTACGAGGGCGGCAAGGCCACGGTCGCCGAGGCGGCGCGCAACATCGCCTGCAGCGGCGCCGTGCCGCTGGGCATCACCGACTGCCTCAATTTCGGCAACCCGGAAAAGCCCGAAGTCTTCTTCCAGTTCCGCGAGGCCTGTCGCGGCATCGCCGATGCATGCCTCGCATTCGGCACGCCGGTAACCGGGGGCAACGTCTCGTTCTACAACGAGAACCCCAATGGCGCGATCGACCCGACGCCCACGGTCGGCATGGTCGGCCTGCTCGAGTCACTCGATCATCGCGTGAGCAGCTTCTTCCGCAACATGGGCGATGCGATCATCGTCCTGGGCCGCACCGAGGGCGTGCTCGGCGGCTCGGCGCTCTGGGCCGAGCTGGACCGCTTTGTGGGCGGCGCGCCAGCACCGGTCGACCTGCAGGCGGAGCGGCGGTTGCAGCGGTTCCTCGTCGCCGCGGCGCGGGAGAGGCTGCTCCGCTCGGCGCACGACTGCAGCGAGGGTGGCCTGGCCGTCGCCCTCGCGGAATGCGCCATCGGCGGACCGTATGCGCCGTCCGGCATCGGGGCCACGGTCGACCTCACTCCGCATGCCGGTGCGCTCGATCCGCAGCACCTGCTGTTCGGCGAGGATCATGGTCGCGTGGTGATCACCTGCTCGCGCATGCAGGCCGATCGTGTGCTCGTGCTGGCCGGCGAGCATGGGGTCCCGGCGGTGGCAGCCGGCACGGTGGGCGAGCGGCATGGGTCCCTCGTCATCAGTGCGGACAGAAGCAGCTGGCAGTGGCCGGTGGACGAACTCCGCCGCATCTTTTTTGACGCGATTCCGCGGCGACTGCAGCATGTCGCGACGGATGCGGCGTTGGAGGCCTGACCCATGTGCGGTGTGATTGGTGTATCGAAGATTCCCGAGGCGGGCCGGCTCGCCTACCTGGGCCTGTACGCGCTGCAGCACCGCGGCCAGGAGAGCGCCGGCATTGTCGCCGTCGATCGCGAAGGCCAGGCGCGGGTGCATCGCGGCATGGGCCTCGTGTCCGAGACTTTCCCGGAGCCGGTGATGAAGCACCTCACCGGCGACGTGGCGGTGGGGCACACGCGCTACTCCACGGCGGGCAGCACGGTGCTCGCCAATGCGCAACCCTGCTTCGCCAACACCCGCTACGGAGCCCTGTCCGTGGCCCACAACGGCAACCTCACGAACGCACCCGAACTGCGGCGACAACTCGTGGATCAGGGCGCCATCTTCACGTCGTCGTCGGACACCGAGTGCCTCGTGCACCTCATCGCGCGGTCCAGCGCGCCGACGATGGAAGGCCAGATCCGCGAGGCGCTCAGCCAGGCCGAAGGGGCCTACAGTCTCGTCATCGGCTGCGGGCGGGAGATCTACGCCGTCGTGGATCCCCGCGGCTTCCGCCCGCTCATGCTCGCCCGCCTGGGCGACGGCGTCATCGTGGCATCCGAGACCTGTGCCTTCGACCTCATGGGCGCCACGCTCATCCGCGAGCTGCAGCCCGGCGAGTTCGTGCGCATCGTCGAGGGCCAGATCGAGGCGCTCGCGCCCCTGCCCCGGCGTCCCATCACCCGCTGCGTCTTCGAGCTGGTGTATTTCTCGCGACCCGACAGCACCATCTTCGGCCGCTCGGTGGATGCGGTGCGCCGCGAGATCGGCCGCCATCTCGCCGTCGAGCATCCGGTGCCGGGAGCGGAAGTGGTATTCGCGGTGCCCGACAGCTCTAACGCGATGGCGCTCGGTTTCAGCGAGGTGTCGGGCATCAAGCTCGAGTACGGGCTCATTCGCAATCACTATGTCGGCCGCACCTTCATCAACCCCACGCAGGCACTGCGCGTGGCCAAGGTGAAGATCAAGTTCAACCCGGTCCGCGAGGTCATCAAGGGCCGCTCGGTAGTAATGGTGGACGACAGCCTGGTGCGCGGAACCACCAGCAAGGGGCTGGTGCAGATGGTGCGCGCCGCCGGTGCGCGCGAGGTGCATCTCCGCCTCGGCTCGCCGCCCATCACCGGTCCGTGTCACTACGGCATCGACACACCCACCCGCGAGGAGCTGATCGGCGCCACCCATTCGGTGGAGGAGATCCGCGAGTTCCTCGGTGTGGACTCCCTGGGCTACCTGTCGCTCGATGGCATGCTGGATGCGGCAGGACGCGGCACCGGATTCTGCCACGCCTGCTTCTCGGGGCAATACCCTACGCCGATCACGGAGGAACTGGTGCAGCTTCGCCACGCAGCTCCGCTCGCCGCCACGCTCGTATGACCGGCTCCTTCACGCCGCCCCTGGTCTATTTCTTCGGCCAGGGCCGCGCCGACGGCACCGCCGCCATGAAGGAAGTCCTCGGCGGCAAGGGGGCCGGCCTCGCCGAGATGACCACCCTGGGCATTCCCGTCCCCCCGGGGTTCACGATCACCACCACCATATGCCTGCAGTACCTCGAGGCAAAACAGTTCAGCCCCCGCCTCAAGGCCCAGGTGGAGCAGGCGCTGCAGCGGCTCGAGAACGCCACCGGCCGCACCTTCGGCGACCGCGTCAATCCGCTGCTCGTCTCGGTGCGGTCGGGTGCCCCGGTGTCCATGCCCGGGATGATGGACACGATCCTCAACCTCGGGCTCAACGAGGAGACGGTCGAGGGACTGGCGGCGCAGAGCGGCAACCCTGCCTTCGCCTGGGACAGCTATCGCCGCTTCGTGCAGATGTACGCCAGCGTCGTCTGCGACCTGCCGAAGAAGGGCTTCGAGCAGATCCTGGAGGAGCAGCGGCGGGCGGCCGGCGTGTCGCGCGATATCGACCTGCCGCTGCCGGTGCTGAAGGAACTGGTACGCGCGCTCAAGGCCCGGGTGAAGGAGGAGACCGGCCACCCCTTCCCCGACTCCCCGGTCGAGCAGCTCTGGGGCGCGGTCGCCGCCGTGTTCGAGAGCTGGAACACGCAGCGCGCCATCGACTATCGCCGCCTGCATGATGTCCCCGACACGATGGGCACCGCCGTCAACGTGGTCGCGATGGTCTTCGGCAACATCGGCGAGGACTCCGGCACCGGCGTGGCGTTCACCCGGGACCCGTCCACCGGCGAGAACCGGCTGTACGGCGAGTACCTGATCAACGCGCAGGGTGAGGATGTCGTCTCGGGCATGCGCACGCCCGAGCCGATCGATACACTGGCCAAGCGCCTGCCCGCTTCCTACCGCGAGCTGGAGCGCACCGCCCGGCTGCTCGAGCGGCACTTCCGCGACGTGCAGGACATGGAGTTCACCATCGAGCGTGGGCAGCTGTACATGCTGCAGACGCGCCGGGGCCAGCGGTCGGGACATGCCGCCGTCCGCATTGCCTGCGAAATGGTGGACGAGGGGGTCATCTCGAAGGAAGAGGCGGTGAGCCGCATTCCGCCCAACGACCTCAACCAGCTGTTGCACCCCACGATCGATCCGCACAGCACCCTCGACCTGCTCACCACCGGCCTGCCGGCGTCGCCCGGCGCGGCGAGCGGCACGCTGGTCTTCGACGCCAACCGCGCCGAGCAGCTGGGGCGCGCGGGGCAATCGGTGATCCTGGTGCGTACCGAGACGTCGCCCGAGGACTTCCACGGCATGATCGTGGCCAAGGCGATCCTCACGGCGCGAGGCGGCATGACCAGCCACGCCGCGGTCGTGGCGCGCGGCATGGGGACCCCGTGCGTCGCCGCCGCGCAGCACCTCGAAGTGGATGAGCAGCAGCGCGAGCTCAGGGTGGGACAGCGGGTGCTTCGCGACGGCGACTGGATCACCGTCGACGGCAGCGCTGGCCGGGTGTACGCCGGCCAGGCCGCGCTGGTCGCGCCCGAGATGTCCGGCGACTTCATGCGGCTCATGGAATGGTCCGATGAGCTCCGGCACATCAGGGTGCGTGTCAACGCGGACACGCCGGCCGACGCGCATCGGGGCCGCGACTTCGGCGCCGAGGGCATAGGCCTGTGCCGCACCGAGCACATGTTCTTCGAGGGCGACCGGCTCACGGCCATGCGCGAGATGATCGTGGCACAGGACGAAGCCGGGCGGCGCAAGGCGCTCGCGAAGCTGCTGCCCATGCAGCGCGGCGACTTCGAGGCCATCTTCCGCGCCATGGAGGGCTATCCGGTCTGCATCCGGCTGCTCGACCCCCCACTCCATGAGTTCCTGCCGCACAGTGACGACGAGATCAACGGTCTCGCCGCGCAGCTCGGTGTCCCTGCCGACCGGCTGCGCACCATCGTGCACAACCTGCGCGAAGTGAACCCCATGCTGGGCCTGCGCGGCTGCCGGCTCGGCATCAAGTATCCCGAGATCACCCACATGCAGGCCCGCGCCATCCTCGAGGCGGCATGCTCCATCGCGCTCCGGAAGGGACGCGTGCAGCCGGAGATCATGGTGCCGCTGGTGGCGAGTGTGGTCGAGTTCCGGAAACAGGCGCTCATCGTGCGACAGGCGGCACAGGAGGTATTCAGTGAGATGCAGATTTCCGTGCCGTTCCTCCTCGGTACGATGATCGAGCTGCCACGCGCCGCGTTGACCGCCGACGAGATCGCGCGGGAGGCGCAATTTTTCTCCTTCGGCACCAACGACCTGACGCAGACCACCTGGGGCCTGTCGCGCGACGACGCGGCCCGCTTCCTCCCCGAGTACATCGACCAGCACATCATAGACAACGACCCGTTCCAGGTGCTTGACGTGCCGGGCGTGGGCAAGCTGATCCAGATGGCGTGCGAAATGGGCCGGAAGACCAGGCAGGACCTCAAGCTCGGCATCTGCGGCGAGCATGGCGGCGAACCGGCATCGGTGGCCTTCTGCGACAAGCTCGGCATGAACTATGTCAGTTGCTCGCCGTTCCGCGTGCCGATCGCGCGCCTCGCGGCGGCCCAGGCGGCGCTGGCCGAGCGGGGCGAGGTCGATCGCACCAGGGCCACGGTCTAGCCAGGTCCAGTTCCAGCTCCGTGCCCATGCGGGCCCCCGCATCCTTCGCAAACAGAAGCGAGCGCAGGGCACCGAAACTCCGTGATGCCCCGACGCTTCACTCCCGGCCTGCCTAGTACCCGATCACACCGAGCGCCCGATACTCGCCCTGGGCCGTCGCGAGATTGGCGGACCCACGGGCCTTGGCGCCGCCGCGCGCCCGCGCGAACCGCCCCGTCCCGCCGGTGAACCGCTCCCACGCCTCAAACGTCACGGTCGTCGGATCGGTCGGCGACAGGGCACCCGTCCCATCAGAGACGGAGTACAGCACGTCACCAACTCCCACCGTGTACCGGCTCTCGTTATGGAGGCTTTGGCTTCCATCGGGGTTGAACACGACCTGCTGTGTCGCCCTTAGC
>JAGGAG010000219.1 GCA_017889745.1 Gemmatimonadota bacterium
CCGCGGTTCAGAGGCTCGATGAGGCGCGCGCAGAACTCACCGCCGCGGTCAGCACCCCGCGCCCGCCAGGGTGAGCCCTTGAACGCCGGGCGCCGCTCGTGGGGCCCCGACGGACGAGCCCCCACCGTGCGCCGGCGAACTCAGCCTGGCACGTAGCTCAGCGTGGGCAGTTTCACCCACGTCGCCCCGCCGTCGCGCGAGATCTCGTGCTTCGCGTCCACCCGCCCGCTCACCGGCGTCAGCGTCAGGCGATACTGCACCTCGCCGCCGAGCGCCTTCTCCACCCCGGTGAGCACGAGTGAAGCGCCGGAGAAGTCTCCCTCCAGCTCCACCCGCTCCCCCAGGTTGTCAGCCGTCGACCGGTACCAGTGCAGCGTCACCGGATCCAGGTACGTGAACGCGATCGCTTCGTAACCCAGCCTTCCCTTGAAGTGCTCCTCCACCAGGCAACCGCTGATGGACTTGGTGATGGTGCTGCGGCCGAGGTTCAGGCCCGCGAGCCCCCTCACGTTCCACGCCCCGGCCAGGAAATCGGCGTCGGTGTACGGCGAGGCATCACACAGTCCCGAGGAAATGACCGGTGCCGCCTGCACCGCCGGCACCCGGTGATACTCCCCGTTGAAGAACTGCTGGTCCCGGCCCGTCGCCGGTACCGTGATGCGGCCGGTCTGGAGCACGTTGTCGGCGTCGAGGCGCGACCATTTCCAGGTGTCGATCAGCAGCCGCCCGTTGGCGGCGTTGATCCGCTCGCCCACCAGCACCATCGTGCCCTGGGCGTCGAGCCCCCCCGCCATCCGGTAGTCCGTGCCGTAGTCCGACACCCACGTCTGCCGCCACTGCTTCGTGTCGGCGTCATAGCTGTTGAGGCTTGTCCCCGACGACGTCCCCCACGGGTCCACGTAGTGCTCCTGTATCGCGCACCCGCCCAGCAGCGACTCTACCACGTTGGTGCCCGCCGGTCCGCCATCCTCGGTGATGTCCCACTGGCCCAGCCAGAAGTCGAATTCCCGGTACGCCGCCGCCTGGCAGGGACGGAGCGCAACGCTGGAACGTCCCCGGGACGCGGCGAACGGCAGCACGTCGCTCTCTCCCCCGCTGGCGGGCGTCATCGGATCCGGCGCCGCCGGCTGCTCGCCGGCGCATGCGGCCAGCATGCCGGCGAACGCGACGGTCACGAGATGTGTGCGGGTGACTGTGAGGCGCATCTTGGTCTCCACGTGGTGCGGGTGAAGGGCGCCCCTGGCGGGCACCCGGCTTCACCGTCACGATGCCATCCAAGTGGTAGCACGTGAAGTGCCAATTAGTGATAATTCGACCAGTCCACTTGAGGAGCGGCAATGCGGGGCTCCGCCGGGCTCGTCCCCTGGCTCGATCTCGACCAGCACGACGACGTCCCCCTCTATCTCCAGCTCTATGAGCAGGTCCGCCGGGCCGTGCTGTCCGGGCGGCTCGGCCCCGGGGCTCGCCTGCCGTCCTCCCGCACCCTCGCCGGCGAGCTCGGGCTCTCCCGCGCCACTGTTATCCAGGCCTATGACCGGCTCTGGTCCGAGGGCTACCTGGAGGCGAAGGTGGGCTCGGGCACCCGCGTCACCGCGACGCTTCCCGAGGAGCGGCTCGCCGCCCCCGCATCTGCCCGCCGCGCGCCCGAGCATCGCGCCGCCGTCCGCCTGTCGCGCCGCGCGGAGGCCCTGGTCCCGACGCTCGCGGGGGCAGGGCAGCTTGACGTTCCCCGGCCCTTCCTGCCCGGCTATCCCGCCATCGACCTCTTCCCCATCGCCATCTGGCGCCGGCTCGCGTGGCGGCGGCTCCGCTCGCGCAATCAGGTCGACCTCCTGCGGCCTCCCGAGCCTGCCGGCCATCCCGGCCTTCGCTCCGCCATCGCGGAGCATCTCCGCCTCACGCGCGGCGTGCGCTGTACCGCCGAGCAGGTGGTCATCACCACCGGAACCCAGCAGGCGCTCGCTCGCCTCTCCGCGCTGCTGCTCGATCCCGGCGACGCCGCGTGGATCGAGGACCCCGGCTATCTCGGCGCGCGGCGCGCGCTGGGTGCCGCGGGTGCGCGGCTTGTGCCCGTACCCGTGGATGGCGCCGGCATCGATGTCGACGCCGGCATCGCACGCGAGCCGCGGGCCCGGCTCGCCTACGTCTCACCATCCCACCAGTTCCCCACCGGCGCCACCATGTCGCTCGAGCGGCGGCTCCGACTGCTGCAATGGTCCCGCGACCAGGACGCCTGGATTCTCGAGGACGACTACGACGGCGAGTACCGCTATGAGGAGAGGCCACTCCAGGCGCTGCAGGGAATGGACGGATCGGGGCGCGTCATCTATATGGGAACCTTCGGGAAGATCCTTTTTCCGTCACTGCGCCTGGGCTACGCGGTGCTGCCGGCGTCGCTCGTGAGCGCCTTCGTCGCGGCCCGCGCCGCCGACGACGGATCGCCGCCCCTGCTCGAGCAGCTCGTGCTCACCGACTTCCTCCGTGGCGAGCACCTCGCCCGCCATCTTCGCCGCATGCGGCTCGTCTACCGCGACCGGCGCGACGCCCTGCTCGAGGCGCTCGCGCAGCGCTGCGGCTCGTCGCTCACCCCGGGGCCGGCGGGTGCCGGCATTCACCTCGCCGCCACGCTGCACCGCGGAGATGATCGCGTCATCGCGAAGCTCGCTGCCGGGCGCGGGCTCACCGCCTTCGCGCTGTCCGAGTTCGCCTTGGAGCCGCGCGCACCGGGCGGGCTGGTGCTGGGTTTCGCGGGCTGGTCGCCGGCCAGGCTCAGGAATGCGGTTGACCTGCTTGCCGCCGTGCTGGCCGGAAGTCGCTGAGCGCGGCGGGGCTGGAGGCTTCGCTCCCTGAGCGGGGTGAGTGGGTCCTGCGCGCCGACGGCAGCGTTCGAGAGCGGGTGCGGCGTTTGGGATGGCGGCATCGGGAGCGCGAGCGGCTGCCGGGAAGCGCGAGTGACCTCGCTCCCTGGGCGCGGTGAGTGGGTCGTGTGCGCTGACGGCAGCGTTCGAGAGCGGGTGCGGCGTATGGGATGCCGGCATCGGGAGCGCGAGCGGCTGCCGGGAAGCGCGAGTGACCTCGCTCCCTGGGCGCGGTGA
>JAGGAG010000119.1 GCA_017889745.1 Gemmatimonadota bacterium
TTCACGCTGCTATCGCCTATGACCGCCGTCTCCCCCGAAATCCTCAAGCAGGTCAAGGGCATCGAGCTCCGCACGCGGGGCCTGGTGTCGGCCCTGTTCGCGGGCGAGTACCGCTCGGTGTTCCGGGGCCAGGGCATGGAGTTCGCCGAGGTGCGGGCGTACGAGCCGGGCGACGACTTCCGCAGTATCGACTGGAACGTCTCGGCCCGCCTGGCGAGCCCGTTCGTCAAGACCTACACCGAGGAGCGCGAGCTCACGGTGATGCTGGTGGTGGACCAGTCGGGCTCCACGCGGGTGGGGGACCCGGTCAGCAAGGTGGGGCTCGAGGTGGAAGTGGCCGCCGTGCTGGCACTCGCCGCGGCGTACCAGAACGACCGGGTGGGTGCCCTGCTGTTCGCGGAAGAAGTAGAGCACGTGATCCCGCCGAGGAAGGGGCGGCGGCACGCGCTGCGCTGCATCCGCGACCTCATCGCTTTCTCGCCCGCCTCGAAGAAGACCAACCTCGGCGCCAGCCTGACCTATGCGGGCCGCCTGCTCCGGCATCGCAGCATCGTGGTGATCCTCTCCGACTTCCTCGCCACCGACTGGGAGCGCCCGCTGCGCCGCCTGGCCGCGCGGCACGAGGTGGTGGCCGTGACGGTGGATGATCCGCGGGAGCGCACGCTGCCGGACGCGGGCGTGCTGTGGCTGGAGGACGCGGAGACGGGCCGGGCGGTGCAGGTGGACACGACGGCGCGGCGGACGCGGGACGCGCTGGCGCGGCACACGGAGCGGCGCCGGCTCGAGCGGGCGCGGATGATCACGGCGGCTGGCGTGGACCAGGTGGCGCTGGTGGCGGGGCAGGACTACGCGCCGGTGCTGCGGCGGGCGTTCGCGGCGCGGGCGCGCCGGCTGCATCGCGGGTGATGCTCCTGCTCCTGGCCCTGCTGCAGCAGGGCGCGCCGACGGTGGGTGACACGATCTGGCTCGTGCGCACCGTGGCCGTGCCGGGTGGGAGCGCGGTGCGCCCGGCGTCGTGGAACCCCACCGGCGACCTGGAGACGCTGGGACCGCCGCGGGTGACGACGCGTGGCGACTCGGTGGAGATCGCGTACCCGGTGGTGGTGTGGCTGCCGGGATCGCGCACCGTGGACGTGCCCGGCCCGCTGCTGCTGCTCGCCGGCGGCGGGGTGGACTCGATCCCGGCGGAGCGGATGACGGTGACGGTGGCCAGCATCCTGCCGGCGGGCGTGCCCGAGTCGGCGCTCAGGATCCAACCGGCGGCACAACCGGTGATGCGGGGCGAGCGGACGCCGCGCTCGCTGCTGGCGATGCTGCTGCTCGCGACGGTGCTGCTGGTGCCGGTCCATCTCCTGTGGCGACGCCGGGGGAAGCCGCTGCCGCGGGTGCCGGCCCCCCCCGTTCCGGCGCTGCCGCTCGACCGCTGGGCCGACGCGGGCGAGGTGCGCGTGGTGCTGGCGGCGGCGACCTCGTCGCTGCGCGACGTGATCGCCCGGGCGGTGCCGGAAGCGACGCCGGCGGTGGACGTGCCGCAGGTGCTTGCTGCGGTGCGCGCCTCGCGCCCCGAGTGGCCGCTGGACGAGATCGCCGACGTGCTGGGCGCGCTGGAGGAGGCGCGGTTCCGGCCGGAAGCGTTCCCCGACCCCGCGGGCCTGGCGACGTGGGCGCAGACCCTCGCCACGAAGCTCACCACGGCGGCCGCGTGAGCTTCGCGCGTCCCCTCCTGCTCCTTCTGCTCCTCTTCCTGCCGCTGTGGTGGTGGCAGCGCCGGAAGCGGCGCGTCACCGTCGCCTTCAGCGACGTGGGGATGGTGGCGTCGGACGCGCGCCCGCCGTGGTGGACGCGGTTGCCACCGGTGCTGCGCTCGCTGGCGCTCATCGCCTGGATCGTGGCGGCGGCGGGCCCGCAGGTGGGCGGCAGCACGGTGGAGGAGAAGCGCGAGGGGATCGCGATCGTCATCGCGATCGACATTTCCAGCAGCATGCTCGCCGAGGATTTCGCGCCGTCCAACCGGCTCGAGGTGGCAAAGCAGCAGGCGATCGAGTTCGTGCGCGGGCGGAAGGCCGACCGCATCGGCCTGGTGGCGTTCGCGGGCGAGGCGCTGACGCAGGTGCCGGTGACCCTCGACTATGCGGTGGTGATGCAGGCCGTCGAGGGCCTGCGCATCGGGAGCCTGGAGGACGGCACGGCGATCGGCAGCGGGCTCGCGACGGCGGTGAACCGGCTGCGGCGCGCGCCGGGCAAGTCGAAGGTGGTGCTGCTGCTCACTGACGGCGAAAACAACCGGGGGCGGATCGACCCGCGCACCGCGGCCGCCACCGCCGAGTCGTACGGCATCAAGGTGTACACGATCGGGGTGGGCACCGAGGGCGAGGCGCGCATTCCCACGGGGCGCGGCATCGGCGGGCTGCGCTACGAGGTGCTGCAGGTGAACATCGACGAGGACCTGCTGCGCGAGATCGCCGGGAAGACGGGGGGCAAGTACTTCCGCGCGCGCGACAGCGAGGCGCTGAGCCGGATCTTCCACCAGATCGACGCGCTGGAGAAGACGCCCGTCACGGTGACCCGTTATGCCCGGTACGACGAGGTGATCCAGCCGTTCGTGATCGCGGGCCTGGTGGTGCTCCTGCTGGAGCTGGCCCTGTCGGCCACCGTCGCGGTGCGCGTGCCATGACCTTCGAGACCCCACTCCTGCTCGCGGCGGCGCCGATCGCGGGTGGCCTGCTCCTCGCGGGCGCGTGGCTCGCGCGGCGCCGGCGGATCACCGCGGCCTCGGCGTGGTCCTCGGCGCTGGGGAACCTCGCGCGCCGGCGTGCCCGGTGGACGCCGGCCATACTGGCGGTGGGCGGCGCGCTCGCGGCGGTGGCGTTCGCGGGGCCCCGGGGCGGGCCGCGGAGCGTCGTGTCGGAGAGCCGCGCGCTCAACCTGGTGATCGCGGTGGACGTGAGCCGGTCGATGCTCGCCGAGGACGTGGCGCCGAGCCGGTTGCAGCGGGCGGTGCGCGAGGCGCGCCGGCTGGTGGAGGACCTGCCCGGCGACCGGCTGGGCCTGATCGCGTTTGCCGGGAAGAGCTACATCCTGTCGCCGCTCACGGTGGACGGTGGCGCCGTGGAGATGTACCTCGACGCGCTCGATCCCGACATTGCGTCGGAGGGGGGCACCAGCCTGTCGGCGGTGTTGCGGCAGGGATCGGAGCTGCTGACGGCCACGCGCGACGGCGCCGACCGGGTGCTGGTGGTGTTCACGGACGGCGAAGCGCATGACTCGCTGGACGATGCGCTGGCGGCGGCGCGCGCGCTGGCACGACAGGGGATCACGCTGATCCTCGTGGCCGAAGGCGGCGTGGAGCCGGTGCGGATCCCGATCCGCGACCAGAACGGCGCACTGCTCGAGTACAAGCTGGACGAGAACGGCGAGGTGGTGCGCACGCGGCGGAGCGACGTGGCACTGCGCGGGATCGCGGAGGCGGCGAAGGGCTCGGTGGTGGCGTCGGAGCTGCCGGACCAGGCAGGCGCGGCGCGGGAACTGCTGGCGACGCTGCGACGGAGCGCGTCGCGGGAGAGCCGCACGGCCGACCTGGAGCCGCTGGCGTGGGTGCCGATCCTGGTCGCGGCGATCCTGCTGCTGCTCGATACCTGGCGCCAGAAGGCGGGCGCCCTGGTCGGGCTGCTGCTCATGCTCACGGCGGCCCCGGCGTCGGCCCAACGCCCGTCGCCCGGGGAGCGCAAGCTCGCGACCGGCGACACTTCGGCGGCGGCCTCGGCGTTCCTCAAGGAGGCGAGCCGCGCATCGAGCGACACGGCGCTGTACGACGCGGGCACTGCGGCGCTCGCGGCGGGCGACGTCGAGGCGGCGCACTCGGCGCTCGCGCTGGCGGCCAAGTCGGTGGATCCGGGCCTCCGTTACCGGGCGCTGTACAACCTCGGGGTGGTGTCGCTCATGGTGGCGCGGTCCGACACGGCCAAGCGGGAGGCGATGACGCAGGAGGCGATTGACAACCTCCGCGAGGCGTTGCTGCTGGCGCCGAGTTCGGAACGGGCCAAGTGGAACCTGGAACTGGCCGAGCGGATGCGTCCGCCGCCGAGCGGTGGCGGTGGTGGCGGGCAGAGCGGCGGGCCCTCGAAGCCGCAGCCGCAGCAGGCCAAGCCCACGCCGGCGAGCGGCGGGCTGAACAAGAGCCAGGCGGAACAGATCCTGAGCTCGATGGAGCGGGAGGAACTGGGCACGCAGATGGCGCGGCAGCGGAAGCTCCGGGCGCCGCCACCGCCGGGGAAGGACTGGTGATGCTCGCGCTGCTGTTGCTGCTGCAGCAGGGGCCGGGGCTCACGCTCACGGCGACGGTGGACCGTCCGCGCCTCAACGTGGGCGAGGAGGTGGTGCTCACCATCGTGGCGGGCGGGCGCACGGCCGACGCGGTGCAGTTCGACCTGCCGGCGTTCAGCGGCTTCGCGCTCATGTCGCGGAGCGAGACGAGCGAAGTGACGATGGGCGTGGAACGCGCGCGCGTGAGCACGCTCGAACTGCGGCTCCGCGCGGTCCGGGCGGGGAGCTACGCCTTCGGCCCGATCCGGGTGCAGCAGGGCACGTCGCAGGCCAGCATCGACGGCCCCGACGTGGAGGTGACGGAGAACGCGGCGGCGGGAATGGTGGCGCTCAATCCGCGGGTGCGCGACCTGGTGGCACGCGCGCCGCCGCCGAGGGAGGGCTCGGGCGCGAGCGTGCAGGTGGTGCTGTCGCGCGACACGGTGCTGGTGGGCGAGCAGGTGGACGTGCTCACCGCCGCGTGGTTCTCGCGCGAGCTGCGCGGGCGGCTGCGGCGCCAGCCGCGGTTCGAGCCGCCGGTGCTGGCGGGCGTGTGGGCGTTTCCGCAGACGGCGCTGCCGGGCATCGCGGCGAGCAAGCGGGTGGGCGACCGGTGGTACGACCTCTTCGTGCTGTACCAGGTGGTGTTTCCGCTGGCGCCGGGCGCGGTGTCGATCCCGCCGGTGACGCTCACGTACGAGATCCCGGTGGCGATGCAGTTCTTCAGCCAGGACGAGCGCTACACGGTGTCGAGCCCGCAGAGGACACTGGCGGTGCTGCCGCTCCCGACGGCGGGGCAGCCGCCGGGGTTCGCGGGCGCCACCGGTGTCAACCTCAAGCTCGAGCGACAGGTCACGCCCACGGCGGCGCGGGCGAACGAGGCGGTGAACGTCGAGATCGCGGTGCGGGGCGAGGGCAACGTGGCACTCTGGCCGGCGCCGGAGGTCAGCTGGCCGGCGGGCACGCGAGCGTACGCCGAGGGATCGAGCGAGGAGATGCAGCCGGTGGCGGGGCGCCTCGCGGGAGTGAAGCGGTTCAAGTTCGTGGTGGTGCCGACGCAGGCGGGGGTGCTGACGGTGCCGGCGGTGAGCTACCCGTACTACGACTTCGGGCGGCGCGGCTACGTGGTGCCCACGCTGCCCGCGGTCGGGGTCGCGGTAGCGACGGGCAAGGAGGCCACGGCGGCCCGCTCCATGCCGCCGCCCCTGATGCCGGCGCGCGGGGCGCCGCTGGCCGACCAGGTGAGCGAAGGATTGACGCAGTGGGGCTGGGGCGTGGTGCTGCTGCTGCCGCCACTGGTGGTGCTGGGCGTGTCGATGCGCCAGCGCCGACGGCCGAAGCCGCTGCCAGCCCGGCGCAAGTCGGATGACCCGTCACTGGCGCTTGACCGGGCGCTGATGAAGCTGCTGCCACGCGAGGACATCGCCACGTCCGACCGGCTGGTGCCGGCGCTCCGCTCGGTGGGGTTCGACCTGCCGACCGCGGAAGCGATCGCGGCGCTGCGGGATGCGGTGCAGGGGCATCGCTTCGGGCCGCCGGGACGAAGCAGCGCGCCCAAGCCGGAGGCGGTGGAGCGGGCACTGGGCTGGATCCGCGACGCGCTGAAGAGCCGGCCGGCCGGCACCGTGGCGCTGCTGCTCCTGTGCGCGGTGTCGCTCGGTTCGGCGCAGGTGGTGCCCGACAGCCTCTATGCGGTGGGCGCGCTGAGTCACGCGGAGGAAGGATTCCAGGGCGCGATCAAGAAGTCGCCTGGCGACCCGGCGCTGTGGTACGGGCTCGGCGCCTCGCGCTACCGGCAGGGCAAGGACGGCGCGGCGGCGGCGGCGTGGGTCACGGCACTGAGGCTGTCTCCGCGCGATGGCACGATCCGGCGCGCGCTGCTGCTGACGCCGCCGCCCGACCAGGCCAGCGCGGCGCAACGCAGCGTGCCGCCCTTCAGCGCCGCGGAGTCGCTGCTGCTCGCGGCGCTCTTCTGGGTGGCGGGGTGGGGGCTCTTCCTGGCACCGGAACGGAGGACCCGCCGGTTCGCGCCGGTGCTCCTGGCGCTCGGGCTGGTGATCGGCGGGATCGCCGGGTTCACCTGGTGGTGGGACCGCCGGCCGATCGCGCTGACGATCTCGGACACGCCGCTCCGCACTTCGCCCCATGGCCGTGCCAGTGCGATCCGCACGCTCCCGTCGGGCACCGCGGTGGTGGTGGAGCGGGCGCAGCCGGGCTGGGTCCTGGTGCGCGGCCCGGGCAAGGAACTGGGCTGGCTGCCGCGCAGCGCCATCGCTCCAGCGGGCGAGTAGATTCTCCGCGTGACGCTTCCCATCACATCGGCACGCCGAATTGCCATCCTGCCCGACGCGGTCGCCGACCAGATCGCGGCGGGCGAGGTGGTGGAGCGCCCGGCATCGGTGGTGAAGGAGCTGGTGGAGAACAGCATCGACGCCGGCGCGCGGCACGTGCGGGTGGAAATCGAGACAGGCGGCAAGACGCTGGTGCGCGTGAGTGACGACGGCACCGGGATGGGGCGGGACGACGCGGTGCTGGCGCTCGATCGTCATGCGACGAGCAAGATCACGAGTGCGGCCGAACTGGTGGGGATCGCGACCTTCGGCTTTCGCGGGGAGGCGCTCCCGGCCATTGCGTCCGTATCCCGATTCTCCCTCTCCACCGCCGACCAGGATGGCGCCGGCGTCGAGGTGACGGTGAACGGCGGCCGGATGGAACGGGTGGAGCCGATCTCGCGCCAGCGCGGCACCACGGTGACGGTGCGCACTCTTTTCTTCAATACCCCGGCACGGCGGAAGTTCCTGCGCTCCACGGCGAGCGAAACGCGGGCGTGCCACGAGGCGGTGCTCACGCTGGCCCTGGCGCATCCGGACGTCGGGTTCGAGTTCCACGCCGACCAGGTGTACCGGTTCCACGCGCCGGCGGCGCAGTCGCTCGCCGAGCGGCTGCGCGCCACCTGGGGGCGGGAGCTGTCGGACACGCTGGTGCCGGTGACGTTTGCGGCGGGCGGGTTCCGGGTACAGGGCTTCGCACAGCGGCCAGCGGACGCCCGGCCCACAGGGCGGCGCACGCAGCTGTTCGTGAACGGCCGCCCGTTCCGCGACAACTTCCTGGTGCGCGCGGCGGAGGCGGGATACCGCTCGGCGATCCATCCCGGTGACCGGCCATCGCTCTATCTCGACGTGCTGGTGCAGCCGGGCGACGTGGACGTGAACGTGCATCCGGCCAAGCTCGAGGTGCGCTTCCGGGACCGGATCGGCATCGAGCGGGTGGTGGAGGACGCAGTGAGGCATGCGTTGGGGGCGTTGAGTGCGGCGGCCGGCAGTGGAGAGTCATCAGTCGGCAGTCGTCAGTCGGCAGAGAGTTGGCAGTCGGCCCCTGGCATTGCGCAGGCCGGGTTGTGGGGGACTGGGTCGGGCAGTAACGACTCACGACTCACTGACGACTCACGACTGACGACTGACGACGCGCGCGACGCGGGCCTCGCCACCGCCACGAAGCCCGTCCTCCAGATGTTCGATACCTACCTCGTATACGAATCCGAGAGCGGCATCGTGATCGTGGACCAGCACTCGGCGCACGAGCGGGTGCTGTACGAAGAGGTGATGAAGGAGCTGACCGGCGGCCGGGCCACGGCGCAGCACCTGCTGGTGCCGGTGGCCGTGGAACTGACGGACGAGGAGCTGGACGCCGTGGAGTCCTATCGCGATGTGCTGGACCGCATCGGGTTCGAGGCAGCGCCGTTCGGGGGACGCACGGTGGCGCTCAACGCGGTGCCGAATCCGCATCCGCGGTTCGATGCGGCGCGTTGCTTCCGCGAGATGGTGGCCGACCTGGCGCGGGGGCGCTTCGGCGGCTGGGCCAACCGGATGGAACGGTTCGCGGCGACGTATGCCTGCCGGGCCGCCGTGATGGCCGGCGACCGCCTGAGCGAGCGGGAGATCAGGGAGCTGCTGCTGCGGCTGTTCGCGACGACGCTGCCGCCGCACGACGTGCATGGGCGGTCGACGATCGTGCAGCTGCCGATCGAGGAGATCGAAAGACGGTTTGGGAGGCGGGGGTGAAGG
>JAGGAG010000023.1 GCA_017889745.1 Gemmatimonadota bacterium
TGCTCGCCGTAATCGGCGTCCGAGAAAAGGGCGATCGCTCCGGTGCCTCCCGCATACGTTGCGCTGCACTCGTTGTAGCCGGGGGGGTACTCGGGCATGTCGCACTGGATGACGTTCCTCCCATATGTTCTCGCCTTACCGACGAAATTTCCCTCCCGCCGGATCACGACATGAAGCGTACTTGGCGCCGGTCCAAAGCCCGCCACGATTTCCCGATTCTCGGTGAGAACCACGTCGAACTCGGACCGTCCCGCGGCCGTGGCGAACTGCCCTTCGTAGAAGAAATTGCCCGTTGCGGGAATAGCCGTCACATGGACCGTCGAACCCACGGCGTACCGCTCGTGGCAATCACCACTCTGGATACCGTCAATGAGGAGGCAATCGATGCCCGGCGCCGAAATCCGTCCATTGCCGGGCGTTCCACTGCCGACAGTGACCATTTTGATCAACAGAAACCTTGTTGGGTCCGGGCTGATCGTCATGGTGACCCGGATCGGAACCGGACTGTTGCCCGCATTTGGTGAAGCCACAAACACGGTGGCGGTATAGGATCCAACCGGCAACTGCGCGGGCTGGCCCAGCAGCCGGAGTCGAGTAGGCGTCACGTCCGCGTCGAATTCCGCACTCAGCCAGCCTGTTGGCTGCCCGGCGTCATGCTGTATAGTGCGCGTGAGTCCGCTGATGACGGATCCATCGACGCTCGTCACCCGCACATCATCCCGGTGGGTCGTGTCGCCGAGCGTGGTGGTGAAGCAGATCCTGGCCGCGTTGAGGCCGATGCTGGGGCCACTCATCACGCGCGTGGTGACGGTGACGCTCTCCGCGGCCGCGCCCGGTGCCTTGAGTTCGACGGTGGCGGCGTACTCGCCGGGCTGCAGCGGGGTCGTTCGGGCGCTCAGCGTCAGCGTGGCGGGCAGGGTGGAATGGTCGAGGGCGGCAGTGAGCCAGCCATTGGGTTGTCCGTCGGCATACCTGGTTATCGCCCGGAGCTCGGTGACGGCGTTGGCCGACGTCGCGGTGATCGAGACGGCGGCGCTGTCAAGCCGAGTCGCGCCGGCGACGGCGTTGAAGACCACATCCGGCCGGGACAAGGTGAGCTTCGCACTGCCTGGGCCGCTCGGTGTCGCGGGTCTGGGCGCGGGGGAGGAGGGTACCGGTGGAGTGGGAGAAGAACTGGGTGACACCGGGCTGTCGGAGTCACAGGCCCACGCCGACGCGAGCAACACAGCACAGCCGCAGCGATGGAGCCATCGCCCGGCGTTCACTTTCATCGAGGACAACATATGGCCATCTCCACGGGTCGGGTGCTTCGGTCCAGCCCCGACAACCTAGCGCGGGCCCGATGAGAGATGGGTGAAGCAAGGGTGACGGTACCTGTTACAATTGCGCCCGCTGCACCAGGCGCCACGCGGCCCGCTGCCTATGGAGCGCGCCGAAGGCCGATCGACAGGCTGGTTGCCATGGAGGCCTCTACTTCTCGCTCCGCCGGGCACGGCGGATGGTGTCGCGCAGCCGCTCGATGTCGGCCTCGCCGAGATTCGTGTCGGAGAGCCGGAGCAGGGCCGTCATTGCCTGCTCGGTCGATCCGGCGAAGTATGTGGTGACCACGTGTTCGAGCACGTCCTGCCGGGCCTTTTCCGTTGACTTGGCGGGGAAGTACATGTAGCGCGGCCCGTCCTCCTTGTGGCCGATCAGCTTCTTTTCCCCCAGGATGCGGAGAATCGACCGTACGGCGGAATAGGTCGGCGGGTCGGGCATGATCTGCATGATGTCCGACACCGTCGATTCGCCCAGCCGGTGCAGGATGGCCATGACCTGGCGCTCACGGCGGCTCAGGTCCTCGGTGGGGGTGCGCCTGGTCATGTGCTGATATTTCAACATAGGCCGCAGGAAGGCAAGAGGCGGGTCTGGCGCCGGGAAGCCGGGGGGGCAACAATTCATCCGCTCCTCCTGCTGTTTCAGCCGGCTGACCGGGCCGGGCCCCCGCAGGGTTCTTCATGGTGATCTGCAGTAGCCTCACAACATCGCGGGTCTCGAGTGCGGTCCTCTTCGCCTTGCTTTGTTCGCTGGCTAGGGAGGCACAGGCTCAGCAGCCGACGGCGGCCGCGACGGACTCGCTCGCGGTGGCCCTGACCCGGATCACCGCGCGGCTGGACTCGCTGGAGGCCGGCGGCTGTCCGCAGGGGCCCCCGGTGACGATCCCGTCGGTATCAGCCGGTGATCCGCGGACGGACTCACTGGCTGCTGGCCTCGCCCAGATCAACCAGCGGATGGAGCGCATCGTCGCCTCGCGCTGCGGTGCCGCGGCCGCAGCCGCCGTCCCCGACAGTGGCGGTGACGACCTTGCCGCACTTCGCGCAGCCGCGGCCGAAGCGGCGGGCAAGCCACCGGAGGCGGCCGCCGACACCACTGGCAAGAAGCCGACCGAGTTCGTGGGTCGCCAGCGCAACGCGTCCGCAATGAATCCCGAGATCAGCGCGACCGGTGACATCCAGTTCGAGTTCCCGGAAGGCGAGTCGCCCCAGGTCGTACCGCGCGAGTTCGAACTGGCCTTCCAGGCCACGCTCGATCCCTACTCGGCCACCAAGATCTTCGTGTCCTTCGAGGATGGCGAGGTGAGTATCGAGGAGGGGTACATCTACTGGACCGGGCTTCCGGCCCACTTGCGCGTCGATGTCGGCGTGTTCCGGGAAGAGGTGGGCGACCTCAATCGCTGGCACCTGCACGCCTTGCCCGAGTCGGAGTATCCGCTCGTCTATCGGAGCTACCTCGGTCCGGATGGCCTCGATGGCGTTGGTCTCTCGCTCTACACCATCCTGCCGTTCTCGATTGCGCACGGCACGCACGAAGCCTGGCTTCAGGGAACCTCGGTATCGAGCGACCCGCTCTACGGGGGTCAGCGCCGTCCGACCCTGCTGGGCCGGTTCAAGAACTTCTGGCAGCTGAGCCGCAGCACCTACGTCCAACTGGGCTTCACCGGACTTGGCGGCGCGGCAGCCGGCGATACCCTTGCGAGCCGGGTCCTGGGTCTCGACTTCCGCCTGACGTGGCGTCCGCCAAATGCCGGCACTCGCCAGGACCTCACCCTGCGCGCCGAGGGTTATCAGTTCCACGCCAACGAACTCGGCGTGAGCACGGACCGCTACGGCATGTATGCGGACATCAACTACAAGGCGAGCCGTCGCTGGGTGCTGGGTCTGCGCTATGACTACGTCCAGGCGCCGCGGGGCCCGTACTCATCCGTCTGGGGGCTGACTCCGACGATCACCTGGTGGCAGAGCGAGTTCGTTTTTCTGCGCCTCGAGAATGACTACCGGTACGACAGCGTCCTGGGTCACCAGAACCTGGCGCTGCTGCAGGTCGTATGGGCCCTCGGGCCCCACAAACACGAGACCTACTAAGGATGGCTAGATGCTGATCGCAGCCCTCATGCTCCTGGCGGCCACTGGTGGGCCGCCGCCCGTCGCCGCGGCCCCGCTCAAGGTCGTCACCAGCCTGACCACATATGGTGCTATCGCCAGGGAGGTGGTGGGCGACAAGGGCATCGTCACCTCGATCGCGCAGGGCGATGAGGACCCGCACTTCGTCCAGCCGAAGCCGAGCTTCGTGGCTGCGCTGAGGGATGCCGACCTGTTCGTCACTACGGGGCTGGATCTCGAGCTCTGGGTGCCGCCGCTCCTCGACCGGGCCGGTAATCGCAAGATCTCGGAGGGAGGGCCGGGGTACGTCACGGCCTATACCGGCATCACGCTGCTCGAGGTTCCGACGTCGCTGGATCGCGCAGGGGGTGACATTCACGCCGACGGCAACCCGCACATCCACACCGACCCGATCAACGGCATCATCATCGCGCGCAACATCCTGACCGGCCTGACCCGGGTGTCGCCGGAGAATGCGCCGTACTTCACGGCCCGCGAACTGGATTTCGAGAAGCGGGTGCTCCAGGCGACCGTCGGTGCCGATCTCGTCACTGTCCTCACGCCGCCCACCGTGTTCGACCTGCTGCACAGCGACAAGTTCTTCGACTTCGTCGCCGCGACCAGGTATCAGGGCAAGCCGCTGGCCGATCGCCTCGGCGGGTGGCTCAAGCAAGGGGAGGCCTTCCGCGGGAAGGAGATGGCCTGCTATCACAAGGAATGGGCCTACTTCAGCCAGCGGTTCAAGGTGGTGTGTGCCGAGTATATCGAGGCCAAGCCCGGCATCCCGCCGACGCCGGGCCATGTGCAGGAAGTGATCGCCCTGATGAAGGAGCGGAAGATCGCCGTGCTCTTCGCGTCGAACTACTTCAGCAAGAGCCAGATCGAGCAGGTGGCACAACGCACCGGAGCCACCGCGGTGGTCGTGCCCGAGAACACCGACGGGGCGCCCGGGATCGTGACGTATTTCGACCTGGTCAATGCGTGGGTCGGAGGCCTGGCGACGGCATTCGCCGCGGGGATGCACTGATGGACCTGAGCCTCTTCCTGCCGCCCCTGGCGGCCTGCCTCATCATCGTGGCGATCCACTCCTATCTCGGGCTCCACGTGCTGGCGCGTGAGGTCATCTTCGTCGATCTCTCGCTCGCCCAGATGGCCGCCCTCGGCTCCGCCGTCGCCGTGCTGGCGGGCACTCCGGGTGATTCGCCCCTGGGGTTCCTCTATTCCCTGGGCTTCACGACCATTGCGGCGGCACTCTTTGCGCTCACCCGGAGCAGCGGGAAGGGCAGGGTGCCGCACGAGGCCATTATCGGGATCGTCTTCGTCGTGGCGTCAGCGGCGGCCATCCTCGTGGCCGACCGGACGCCGCGCGGAGGTGAGGCCATCAAGGACATCCTGGTGGGAAACCTGCTGTGGGTCACCTGGCCGGCCATCCTCCGCCTGGCCGCGGTGTACCTGGTCATCGGCGCCTTTCACTGGGTGCTGCGCCGCCGGTTCCTGACGATCTCATTCGAGCCCGACAAGGCTCAGGCGGAGGGATGGAACCTCCGGCTGTGGGACTTCTGGTTCTACCTGTCGTTCGGTGTGGTGATCACCTTTTCGGTGCCGATCGTAGGGGTGCTGCTGGTGTTCTCGTTTCTCGTCGTGCCCGCCGCGATCGCCTTCCAGTTCACCGACCGGCTTGGCATTCTCGCCGTGCTGGCATGGATTGCGGGCGTCGTTGCGTCGGCCAGCGGTCTCTGGGTGTCCTTCCGGTTCGACCTGCCCACGGGCCCCGTCGTGGTGTGCATGTTCGGCCTCCTGCTGCTCGTCGTGTCGCTGGTCCGGCGCACGGCGGGCGCCCGCGGACCCGCGCGCCTCTGATGTCCAATCGACGTGGCTCATTCCGCGGTGTATCGCCGCGACAGCGCGGCCAGCGCTGTGGTCGTGAGGGCATTCGGGGAACCCGAGCGGGCTGACAACCCGATCCCGCATCAGTATCTCGGCCACTCCCAATAGCCGCCGGCCGCCGACCAACGGAGCTCGCAGCGCACTCACTGCGGGCTCCGTTCGTTTCCTCCCAGCAGACCGTTACAAAGGTGCAAAGTGCAGTAATTGTCGCGACGACAATTGCGCGCAATCTGGTCAGCTCATCGACGCCGGGTGACGAGGCGACGGCTTCGGCGCCCCGACGCGTACTTGCATGTCAACTCTATCTGACTGAACGTACTACACTTAGCGTGATTTTTCCTCCGCGCCTCCTCACGGGGACACAGCACCGCTCACATGTCATAATGCTGGATAGTGCCGTGGCACCAATGTTGTTGTGGCATTTGCTGTTGGCGAAGTCTGCTCGCGCTGCACTCCAGGGAGGGCCGCTTCTCATGACATCCAGGTCCAGGGCAGGCATGACGCTCACCGAGCTCATGCTGGTGGTGGTCGTTGTCGGGGTCCTCGCCGCGGCCGTGGTTCCCCGGCTCGCGACCGGCATGCAGGCCACGACAGCCCAGAGTGCGGCTTCTGTCGTCGGCGCGGATGTGGAGGCGGCGTTTTCGACCGCCGCACGGAGCCGCCGCCCCGTCGTCCTGACCTGCGACTGCCCCAACCGGACGTACCAGGTTGCGGACCAGACCGGCGGCACCGTCCGCATGCAACGACGGCTCGACAAGGCGTCCGACACCGGTGTCGATCGGCTGAGCTTCTCGGCCGCGAGCGTCGTCATCGGGCCGAACGGGATCGCGAGCGAGCCGTTCGAGATCGACCTCGTCGTCGGGGGAAGCCAGCGGCGCGTGGCGGTCTCGCGCACCGGCCAGGTGAGGATCGTCCGATGAACTCCCGGCGCGGCTTCACCATCGTCGAATCCCTGGTGGCGATCGTCATCCTCGGTGTCACGGCCCTTGGGCTCATGTATCTCTCCGTAAACGCCTCGTCGCGGGGTAACGTCTCGTCGGCCGAGGCTTACCGCACGACGTTCCTCACGGCGGAGTTTGCCCGTGCCATGGCGATCCCCGCCGCCGCATCCACGGCGGGCACCACCTGCGACAGTACCGTGTCGGCGCCATTCACCTTCCGGCGGTGCACCCGGGTCACCAACCTCACGGCGCGCACCCAGCAGGTCGCCGTGACGATCTCACCGGTCGGTACCACGCTGGTGCGTGCCGACAGCATAGTGGTCACCCGTGCCAGCAACGTGGGCGCGCTCGACCTGTCGGGGGGGCCGTGAACCGCCGGGCAGGCGTTACGCTCGTCGAACTGCTCGTCGGCATGGTGATGAGCGTCTTCGTGGGGACCATGATGATCAGCCTGCTGCTGACAAACTCCCGCTTCACGGACCAGGTGGAGGCCGGCCGTGAGGCCAGGGGAACGGCGCGGGCGTCCCTCAACCTCATCACGACCGAGTTGCGGATGGTCAACGCGGAGACCGGTGTACTCGCCGCGGATTCCTCCGCGATCACCATCCGCGTGCCCTTCATGCTGGGCCTCGCGTGCGCCGCGACGCCCGGCCCGAGTGGTACGCTGATCGCCGGCTTCCTGCCGGTTGATGTCACCATGGTCGACCTCTCCCTCGGATATACCGGGTTCGCGATCCGGCAGTTCGATGGCTCCTACGCCTATTCCGCGTCGACCTCGACCATTCCCGCGAGCAGTTCCTCGCCGGCGGCCTGCACCACGGCCAGTGTCGCGCTTCCATCCGGCTCGCGCTTCGGCACGCTTATCGGACCGGTTGCCGCCGCGGCTTCGGCGGGGACGCCGGTCCTGCTCTATCGAACCGTGCGATACGAGTTCGCCCCCTCGGTGATTACCCCGGGACGCATCGCCCTCTGGCGCCACCGGCTCACGGCTGCCGGCGCCGTGGATGCATCGGAGGAGCTTGCCGCCCCCTTCGACAGCACGGCCGGGTTCCGCTTCTTCATTCTCAACAATCGCCTGGCGTCGGACACGCTCCCGACCAGCCTGGGCGATCTCCGAGGCGTCGAGATCCACCTGCTCGGCGAGAGCGAGCGCACCGTGCGCACGCATACCGAACCGGAACAGACGAACCTCGTGACCTCGGTGTTCTTCCTCAATCGGCTGGACTAGGAGACTTCCAAGATGCACCGACATCCCGAGCGCGGGGCATCCATGGTACTGGTGCTGTTGCTCCTCGTCGTGCTGACGATCACGGCCGCCGCCGGCTTCGCGCGGACGGGTGCGGAGCGTCGCACGAACAGCGCGCAACGCGCCCAGATGGCGGCGTTCGCGCTGGCTCAGGGTGGCCTCGAGCAGTACCTGGCGAACACGACGACCCTGCCGACGAGCTTCCCGGTGACGACTACCTATGCGCTGAACGGGGGGTCGGCGGTCGTGACACTCTATAGAGTGCGCGACGACGCGGTTCTCGAGTCGCGGGTGTATGCCATCAAGTCACTCGGCCGGAACAGTTCCGGTTCGCGCCAGGACGCGAGGACGGCAACGGCCGAGCGCGCTATCGTACAGCTGGTGAAGCGGCAGCAGGCCAGCCTCGACATTGACGCCGCCTTCGTGAGCCTTTCCGGCCTCAACAAGAATGGCATTTCGGGCCTGGTGAGCGGTGTGGACCAGTGCGGTGCACAGCCGCCGATCCCGGGACTCGCGGTGCCCGACGGCCTGTACACGCCCCCGAACACGAGTCCGAACGCCAACAACTACATCGACGGGAATCCCGACAACGGGCCGGACTATATCGGACCGACCGCGCCGGGCAGCAGTGCACCCGGCACGGCCAATGGCGAGATCGACATCGACTGGGCATCCGTCATAAATGGATCCGCCATGACTCCGGACTATCACGTCAACCGGTCGGTGTCGCCGGCCACCGGTGCATTCCCGTCCTCCTACGTCAACTGGCCGGTGCTGCGCGTCACCGGCAACCTTACGAACGGTGACAACTTCAACGGACAGGGCGTTCTCATCGTGACCGGCAACGCGGACTTCTCCAACATCACGTGGCGCGGTGTCGTGCTGGTGGGGGGACAGGCCGACGTGAGCGGGAGCGCCACCCGCGTTTTCGGCTCGATCATCACCGGTCTCAACCTCAAGCTGAGTCCGCTGAGCGCATATCCTTTCCTCCCGCAGACCTATCCCTCGGAGTCGTCCGTCGGCAACGGCAACTTCCAGGTGCAATACAACTCCTGCGACGTCGCGAATGCCCTCAATCGGCTGGGCGGGTGGCAGCGCATCGCGAACGGCTGGGCAGACAACTGGCCAACCTACTGATTTCTTCCGGCATCACGCACACGGGCCCGCGACGATGGTCGCGGGCCCGTGTGCCTTTGCACCCTACCTCGCCGCCGCGTCCGCGCTCTCCACCGGCCAGTCGGCATTCTCCGCCCACTGCGTGAATGACGGCACGTACACGCGCACGTCGGGATATCCCAGCAGGAACTTGAGCGTGAAGTACGCGTGGCTCGCTTCCGTGCCGGTGTTGCAGTACAGGATCACGTACTTGTCGGGCGTGATGCCCTGCGCGACGTATGTCGCCCGCAGCGCCTCAACCGGCTTCCAAACCGTCGTCGATCCCGTCGTCACCAGGTCGTCGTGCCAGAAGTGGTTCACGGCGCCGGGAATGTGCCCGCGGCGCATCTGCGCTCCGGCCGTGCCCGCGAACTGGTCCGCCGGGCGGACGTCGACCAGCACTACTCCCTGCTGTCCCAGCATGTGCTGTACATGCTCGCCCTCGATGACTTCGAGCAGGTAGGGATCGTTGCTGTACTTCACCGTGGCGATCTCTGGATAGAGCCTGGTGAGGGTCCTTCCCTCGGCCGCCCACTTGGCATACCCCCCGTCCAGTACGTAGACCTCCGGCTGGCGGAACCCGGCAAGCAGCCAGGCGAGAAAGGTCGCATTGAAGTTCTGCGCATCCCCGCTGGCGTAGATGACCACCGGACGGTCGCGGCGGATGCCGATGCGCGACCACAACTCCGCATATGCCGGCTGGGGCAGCACGCCGGCGGGAACGCCATTGCCGCTCACGCGCAGGTTCTCGTAGTGGAGGTAGACAGCGCCCGGCAGGTGATCGGCCAGGTAGGCGTTGAGGTCGCTGCGGAGGTCCACGACGGTGACCGTATTCGCCGCGAGCCGCGCTGCCAGCTCGTCCGTCGAGATCAGCGCGCCGCGGGTGGGCGCCACGCCGCCTTCCACCGCGAGATCCTGGCGGCGGCCCCAGTCCTGGTAGGATCCGTCATACAGTCGAGCGTTGTATCCGAGCAGGCGCGCCGCGAACACCACGGCAGTCGCCTGCTGGCCGATGTGGCAGTAGGCCACGATCTCGTCGCCCTGGGACACGCCGGCCTCCCGGAAGATGCGCCGCAGTGCGGAGTCGGGAAGGAACCTGCCCGCCTCATCCGTGACGCTGGTGAAGGGAATGCTCCTGGCGCCCGGGAGGTGGCCCGGCCGTTCGCCGGACCCCGCGTCGAGCCCCTGGTAGAATTGCGGATCGCGCGCATCGATCACTCGAAAGCGTGGCTGCCCGAGTCGGGCCTGCACCCACTCGGCATTCACCACCAGGGCCTGGTCGGGTGTCGTAGCGAGTCCCGTCGCTCCCGGTGGCGGCGGCACCTCCGTGGTAACGGGATTACCGGCCGCCTTCCATGCCGGCAGTCCGCCGTCGAGGATCACGGCGCGGTCACCGAGCCCGGCGTACTCGAGTGTCAGCCATGCCCGGGTGGTGGGGCTGATCCAATCGGAGCCGAAGTAGACGACAACGCGCGAACGGGCCGTGACGCCGAGGTCCGCGAGCGCTGAATCGAGCTGCGCAATGGGCATCATCTCGAGGTACAGCCCGCTCGCGGGGCGATCGGAAATGCTCCGCAGCTGCAGGTACCGGGCACCGGCGATGTGCTCACGGTCGTACTCCGCGCGCTCGCCCAGCTGCAGCAGCACCAGGTCTGGGTCGGTGAGATGCTGCTGGAGCCAGGCAGCCGAGACGAGCATCCGGTCGCGCGGCGTCGCGTCCACCGGACCGGGAAGGAAGAGGGCCGCAGCGAGGAGCAGCGCGGGATAGCGGGCCAGCATGATGAGCCTCCGGGGCATTGGGTACGCGACACAATACGAGGCCGGGAGAGGCAATTGGTGAAGGAGTTGTGCGAAGCTGGTGCGGAGAATGGCGGGTGGGGAACCAGTCAGCGCTCGAAGCGATAGCCGACCTTCCAGACGGTGAGGAAGTGCCGCGGGTCAGCGGGGTTCACCTCGAGCTTCCGGCGCAACTCGGCCATGTGGGAATCCACGGTGCGGGTCTGCACGTCACCCGCCGTGCCCCAGACCTCGCGCAGCAGCTCGACGCGGCTTGCGACGGCGCCCTGGCGCCGCACCAGTGCCAGCATCAGGTCGTAGGCCTTGGGCGTGAGCGTCACCGGCCGCTCCTCCACCGCGACGATGCGCGCCGCGGTCTCCACGCTCACCCGGCCGAAAGCGAGACGCGACTCCGCGCTGCCAGCGCCGCCCTGGTTACGACGCAGCAGGGCGCGAACCCGCTCGAGCAGCTCGAGCAGGCCAACCGGCTTGGTGACGTACTGGTCGGCGTCGAGCCGGAATCCACGCACCTTGTCGGCCTCCTCGCCCCGTGCGCTCACGATGATGACTGGTACGCGATCGCCGCCCGCCCGGATCGCGTTCAGGACCTCGAATCCCGTCATGCCCGGGAGCATGAGGTCGAGGAGGATCAGGTCGGGCCGCCAGCGCTGCGCCTGGTCGAGGCCCGCGCGGCCGTCGCCCGCGACACGTATCTCGTAGCCCTCGCGCTCGAGGTTGTAGCGCAGCCCGTCCGCCAGGTCGGCGTTGTCCTCGACCAGCAGGATGCGCGCGCTGGTCACGCTGGCTCCGCGCCGACGGTGGCGGGCAGTGTTACGCTGAACTCGGCGCCCCCGCCGGACGCCGTCGCGACCGTCGCGGTGCCGCCGAAGCTGTCGGCGATCTCTCTCACCAGCGCCAGGCCGATGCCGCTGCCTCCCACGGCGCGCGTGGCTTCGCTTGTTCCACGGTAGTACGGCTCCCAGATCCGCTCGCGCTCGCCTTCAGGCACGCCCGGTCCCTGGTCGGTCACCGTGAGCCGCGCCGTCCCGTTGGCACGGCTCACCGCCAGCCGCACCCGCTGGCCCGGTGGACCGAACTTGACGGCGTTGTCGAGGAGGTTGAGGACGAGCTGGCGCAGCGTGGCCTGGTCGGCGAGTACTTCGACGCCCTCGGCGACCTCGGTGTCGAGTGTGGCGCGCCGCGACGCGGCCAGCGGCGCGAACGCCGTCACGGCATCCTTTACCTCCGCGCCAAGGTCGAGCGGCACGAGGGGCATCGACGGGTGCATGCCACGATCGAGCCGGCTCGCTGCCAGCACATTCTCCACCAAATGCTCGAGGCGGGTCGTTTCCCGCGTGAGGTGGCTCACCAGCCATTCCTGCTCTTCCGGCGTGTCGTAGCGCTTGAGCCGGAGTGTGTCGAGGAACAGCCTGAGCTGGGCGAGCGGGGTGCGCAGTTCGTGAGACACGCCAGCCACGAAATCACTGCGCAGCCGCGCGAGTTCTCCCTGCCGGCGCAGTTGCGCGGTCGCGAGTGCGGCCGCCACCACGCCAAGCAGCCCGATGAGCAGCAGGAGGGGAAGGGGTGCGCGCGGAAGGCCGCCGGCCAGCAGAGTTGCCGCCGTTGCCGGAATCAGGGTCAGCCGGGCGATGAGTCCCGCCCCGTGCCTCGGCAAGGTGTCACTCGCGATGAAAGGCCACTCCCGTTCATCCTCCGGCCACGCCGCAGAGCGGTAAAGCACGGCACCTGCAGGATTGCGGACCTCGAGCGCAAAGAGTCCTGTATTGGCGCGGCCCCCCGTCACCGCAGCCGGCAGGAGCGGCGCCTTCTGGAGCACCCGTGCGAACGTCGTCGCCACTTCTGCCGAATCGAGCGTGAAGCCGTAGACCAGGGTGTCGCCCCAGTCCGTGGGCATCGGTCCATACCCAGCGAGGAGATGGGTGCCGGGAATCTCGACGATCGCGCCCTCACGGGCCGCGCCGGCACCCGCCCGGGCGGCGTTGGTGACGGAGGCGACGAGTGATGCAGCCGCGCCAGGGGGCAAGGAGTCACCGGCGAGGTCCAGCGAGTCGCTGCCCAGCCGGAACCGGAAATAGGTGGTGGGCAGGGGGCCGGGCCCGCAGCGGCAGTCCTTCAGGGTGGCCTCGCGATAGCCGGGGAGCTTGCTCGCTCCTGGAACGTCCCGGCCGTGGTGCGGTTCCCGATGCCCGATTGGTCCTACCGTGGCCCAGAGTGCCGTGCCGAACTCTTCGACGACGTGCTGGCGATAGCTCCAGCCGGCGAAGGCGGCGTAGTCGCCCAGCAACTGGCGGGTGTTGGCGCGCGACTTCCACGCCGCAACGACAGCGACGCCGGCGGCGACGCCGATCAGGCCGAGGCTCGCGACGAGGAGGAGCAGGGGCGCATTCGACGAGTGTCGTGGCGCGGACCTGGGCGTGTCAGCAGGGGCTCTGGTAGTCACGCCTCTAGTCTCGACCCGGCGTGCCACGCCCGCAAGCGCGAGTTGTGCGGGATTTGTGCGGGAACTGTCAGGGTGAGGGCGTCAGATGCCCCCGAGCCACGGATAGCCCTGGTCCTCCCAGTAGCCGCCGGGGCGCGAACTGGTGAACGTCACCCTGGTCAGGTACTTGGTCAGCTTGTACCCGAGCTTGATGGGCGAGTAGAGGCGCAGCGGCGCGCCGTGGTCCGGCATCAGCGCGCGGTCGTTGAACGCGTAAGCCAGGATCGTCTGCGGATGCATGGCGCTGGCCAGGTCCCAGCCGTTGTAGTAGTCGCTGTCGAACGAGTCGAACCGTGCATATCGCGCGCGATCCGTCGGTTGCACCAGGGCCGCCACCGCCGAGAACGGCACGCCGGTCCAGGTGGCGACCGCCGTCCATCCCTCCACGCAATGATGCTTCACCGTATAAGTAACGCGCGGCAGCTGCTGCAGCATCTCGAGGGTGAGCGCGGCCGGTGCCTTCACCTCGCCGCCCACCTGGAGCGCCCATGGCTTTGCGACGTCGAGCGTCGGCATCTCGCGGCTGATGTGGTAGGCCGGCATCGCCGTGCTCCGGGCTGATACCTGGTATACCTTCGCGAGTCGCTTGCTCGACTGGAGGATGTTCTCGCCCACCCAGTCGTTGAGCCGCGACATCGTGGCGAGCTTCGATTTCACCAGCGGGCCGCCGTCCCAGCCGCAGCCAGCCACCAGGGCGGCGGGACCGGCGACGATTCCGAGGCGCAGGAAGTCGCGCCGGTCGAGGCTAGTCATGGCTCGGGAACCTCCCGCGGTACCAGCCGGTGATCATGGACGGCAGCGAAGCGCGGTCGGCCAGGAGCACTGCCGACACGTGCACCAGCGTGAACGCGATGAAGAGCCAGACCGCGACGAAATGCCAGTAGCGCGCCAGCTCGAAGCCGCCGAACAGTGACGTGAGCCAGTGCAGCTGAACCGGCTTGTAGATGGCGAATCCGCTCAGGACCGAGATGGCACCAAGCGCCACGATGAAAGTGTACGCGCCCTTCTGCAGCGCGTTGTGCTTTCCCTGGGGCGGGTGCTCCTTGCGGAGGCGCAGGTAGTAGAGCTGCATCTCGATGGCCGGCCGCACGTCGCCCGGACGGAAGAGCAACTCGCGCCACTGGCCCGTGGCGATGAGGAAGCCGAGATAGGTGAGGCCCGTGATGACCAGCGGCCAGGCCAGGGCGAAGTGCCAGTTGAGTCCGCCGGCGAGCCAGCCGCCGAGCCGCACGGCCTCGGGAAAGGTGTAGCCGTCGAAGGGGTTGGGGACGGGCAGCCGGGTCATGGTCGTGCCGAAATGGCGGAAGGCGCCATAGATCTGGAGGCCGCTTGCGATCATCCCCGTGAGGACGATCGCGTTGAGCCAGTGTGTGAGGCGCACCAGGGCATGGTGGCGTCTCACGCGCGGGAGTGGTGATGCGGTCATTGCCGAACGATCCTTGGCGACATTCGGAATGATACGTCCGCTACCCGGAACCGGATCCCGTCAGGCCCTCGCAGCGGTTGAAAAATCCCATCTGCGTGCCAGATTTCGGGTGGCCGGTGCCCCATCCGGTGGAACCCGGGTGGGATGGGACAGGCCCCGAAGTCTCTCTCGACGTGTTTGACGCCATCAAGGAGGATGACGTGCATCTTGGAATTGCCATCGTTGCGCTGGGTGCGCTGACGAGCCTTGCCATCCCGTCCGTCGCGCAGGCGCAGAAGCCCGTTCCCGTTGCTCCGGCTCAGCTGCTCGCCCAGCGCGAGGAACTCCGCCTCACGCCGGGACAGGTCCGCGAGCTCTCGTTGCTCTCGGCCCAGGTGCGGCGGTTCCAGCAGGCGCTGCTGCTCGCCCCTTCGAAGCCGTGGATCGCCAGCACCAGGGGGACGGGTCACGACGAAGCATCCGAGCGGGCTTTGGCCCTGCTGTCGCCGCAGCAGCGGGATCTCGCCCTGCGCACGGACATCGCCGGGGCGCAGGAGCTGGCTGCCGATTCGGATCCTCCGGCGCTGGAGCGTGCGCTGCGCGAATAGCCGCTCATGAGCGAGGGGGCCCGGCCGTTCCGGCCCGGGATTGCCGCCCGGCGCGAGTACCGCGCCGGGCTTGGCGTGCCAGATTCCAGTAGACCAGCGCATTGATCATTACCACCGCCGCCCCCAGCCAGGCCTGTGTTCCCCGCGTCAATCCCTCAGGATAGATGGCGGCCGTCAGGTACCGCTCGATGAACCCTCCCCGGTAGCCTGCTTCCCCGCCTGCCACCCGGAGCGCCACCTCCAGCGGTGTCAGCGGGCAGATCCATCCGCTGAACTCGATGAACGCGCCCCAGGCCGCACAAGGCAGGTGCAGCCACGCGAGCCGCGGCCGGCGCAGCACCAGCAGGCCGCCCAGGGCGACGAACAGAATGAAGGCGAAATGGAGCAGCAGTACGAGATCGGCCAGCCACCGGTAGGCCATCGCTGACAGGGCTATTTCTGGCTCACGGCGGTCGCGGCCTTCGGCAGGGTATCGGCCAGTTCCGCCCGGAACCGCGCCGCCTTGTCGGGTTGCCCCATCGAGTCGTAGGCCGCCACGAGGTCCTTGCGCGCGTTCTTAAGGAAGCTCACCGCCGGATCGGATTGCCGCGACACGATCTCGTACCCCGCCAGGCTCTCCTGCGCCGCTTCGGCGAACCGGCCCTGCCGCAGCAGTGACCGGCCGAGCTTGATCCTGGCGATCCCGGTATTCAGATGCTCGGGCGACTGCGCGGTGGAATAGATCATGATCGCGCGGCGATAGAGCGGTTCCGCCTTCGCTGGCTCCTTCCTCGCCATGTACACGCTCGCAAGGTTCGACAACGCCGTGCCGGTGAGGTAATGCCCGCCCGGGTACACCTTGGCATAAATGTCCGCCATGCGGCGGAACGCCGCCTCGGCGTTATCCAGCTTGTCCCGCTGCAGTGCGACCGTGCCGAGTTCGTTGACCGCCGACGCTACCCTCGGGTGGATCGGCCCGAACACGCGCTCCTGGATACTGAGAGCCTGCTGCAAGGTGCTGACGGCCTCGTCGAACTTCTCCTCGCGCACCATTGCCCGCCCGAGCATCGTCAATGTGGAGGCCGTCACGTGGCTGTTCTGCCCGTACCATCCGCGGTTGATCGCCAGGGCCTCGCGATAGTAGCGCTCGGCCTCCGCATAGTGTCCCGCCTCGAACTGGATGGCTCCCAGGTTGATAAGGTCCTCCGCGACGGAAGGATGATTGTCGCCGTGCAACGTCCGGCTCATCACCAGCACCTGCCGGGTCAGCGAATCGGCGATGTCCCAGTGCCCGAGGTAGAAGTGCGTGTTCGCGAGCTCATAGAGCGCGCCGGCCAGGGCGGGGGTGACGTTGCCGGGCGCCGCATGGACGCGCACCGCTTCCTCCAGCACCGGCACCGCCGAGTCGTACGCGCCACGCTCAACGAGTACGTGGCCCAGGGCGGCCGTCGCCCTCGCCACGCTGGGATGGTCGGACCCCAGCGCGGCACGACTGGCGTTCAGTCCCTTCCGCACCAGTTGCTCGCCCTCGTCGAACTTCGCCTGATCGGAGCGCAGCATGCCGAGCGCAACGTCCGTCTCGGCCACATCGGGGTGCATGGGCCCGAGCAGCGCGGTGCGACGCTCGAGGGCTGTGCGAAGGAGGGAATCGGCGCGATCGAGATTACCGAGCTGCTGATAGATGCTGCCGAGCGTCATCAGCAGCTCGGCTTGCACCCGTGGATCGCCCTCCAGGCTGCTCGCCTCCTGCACGCCGCGGTCGACCAGTGTCACGACGCGCAGGCTTTCGGCCGGACCGGCCTCCTGGTCGCCGCCCTGGAAGAGGCTGAGCATGAAGCCCTGGATACGCTGGGCGCGCGCGGCCTCCGCAACCGCCGCATTGCGTGCCGTCGCGACACGCACGGTATAGAAGACCACGATGCTCACCAGGGCCACGAAGGCCAGTCCGGCGGCCGCCACGCCCCGAGTGTTGCGCCGGACGAACTTGCCGAGCCGGTAGCTGACGCTATCGGGGCGGGCGTCGAGCGGCTCTCCGTCGAGGTAGTGGTCTATGTCGCGGATCAGCGCCTCGACGGTGCGGTAGCGCCGCTCGGGGTCCTTGTGCATCGCCGTGAGGCAGAGCACGTCGAGGTCGGACCAGGACACGCGCCTGGTGGCCTCCACGGGTGCCCCCGAGTGGCTGGCCGTGGCACGCACCACCGCGGACGGCTTGACCGCTTCGTACTCGGAGATCAACTGCCCGGCCTCGCTGGGGGTGCGATGGGAGAGGTCGAACGGGAGGCGCCCCGTCAGCAGTTCGTAGAGTATGATGCCGAGGGAGTACACGTCGGTGTGGAGGCCGACCCGATCGCCTCGAATCTGCTCGGGCGCGGCATAGGCCGGCGTCATCAGCCGGAGGCCGGTGCGAGTCTGGTCGGCCGGGGAGTCGAGCGCCTCGAGGTGCTTGGCGATGCCGAAGTCGAGCAGCTTGACCGTGCCATCCTCCTTCACGAGGATGTTCGACGGCTTGAGGTCGCGGTGGATGATGGCGTGCGTATGGGCATGCTGCACGGCCTCGCACACGGCGCGGAACAGGCGGAGTCGCTCGGCGACGGAGCAGCCGTGTGCGCGGCAGTACTCGGTGAGCGGCACGCCTTCCACGTATTCCATGACGAACCACGGCGTCCCGTCGGGAAGCGAATTGGCGTCGTAGAGGTGCGCGATCGACGGATGGTTGAGCTGGGCGAGCGTTCGCTGCTCGCTGGCGAAGCGCTCGCGCCGGGCCGGTGAGAGCCAGGCGTCGCGCAGGATCTTGAGCGCCGCAACACTGGCGAGGTCATCGCGCACGGCGTGATACACGACGCCCATGCCCCCCTCGCCCAGGACGCCGGTGATGCGATACGGGCCGAAACGGACGGCGCGCAGCGCAGCGGGCACACCGCCGCCGAGCACGTCCCGCGCGACCCGGGCCAGCTCGCGATCGAGGAGCGCGTGGCCCTCGGCGTCCGCTTCGAGCAGGGTCAGGACCTCGGCGATGAGCCCCGGATCATCGGCGCAGGCCGCCTCCAGGAACGCCAGGCGCTCCGCTGCGGCCCGCTCGGCCACATCGTGAAAGAGCTGCTGGACCCGGTCCCACCTCGCGGCGTCGATAACGACCTCCCCGGTTAGCGCGAGCTTCGCAGCTCGCGCGCGAGCCATGCCTTCGCGGCCCGCCAGTCGCGCAGCGCTGTCGCCTCTGATACGCCGAGCAGCTGCGCCGCCTCGGCCACGTCGAGCCCCCCGAAGAAGCGGCTTTCGACGAGGAGCGCCTGCCGGGGACTGAGCCGCGCCAGTTCCTCGAGCGCGGCGTCGAGCTCGATCAGGTCGCTCATGCCCGCGGTGTCCGCGATCGAGTCATCAAAGGTGACCGCCACGGCCCCGGCCCCGCGCTTGCCGGCGTGCCGCCGCCGTGCCGCCTCGATCAGCACCTGGCGCATGGCACGGGCGGCAATGCGCTTGAAGTGCAGGGGCGACGTGTCGGCGAGGTGCGGGCTCCCGGCCAGCTTGAGCCACGCCTCGTTCACCAGCGCGGTCGGGCTCAAGGTGGCGCTCGGATCAGCCCGGCCAACGCTCGCGGCCAGCCGGCGCAACTCCTCGTAGGTCACGCTGAACAGGTGGTCCAGGGCGGTCGAGTCGCGTGGGACCGCGCTACCATCATCCGCTCCGGATGAAGGCCCGGTCCCGTTTCGGCTGGTCATGACGGTATTCCCAGAAGGCCTGCGCAATGCACTGCGGACCCGCCCTGCCTCGGGCCGCCGGTCGCGGGGTCCTTCCCAAGTATCGCGCTCAAAGCGGTCCGCGCAACCTCGCCGCCGTCGATGACGGTATCCCGGCCGGTCCTGCGCAATGAGAGCGGGTCCGCTCAAGGGAATCAGTTCGGCACAGTCAGGGAGGCACCATGGATCATCCGCGCTCCAGCGTTTGCACCGTGCCGGCATGTCAGCGGGTGATGGCCTTGCCATTACTGCTGGCCCTGGCCGCCGCGAACCCCGCGCAAGCCCGGGCCCAGGTTCCCGCGGAGTACCAGGGCACCTGGGTGCCGACCAAGGCAACATGCGAGTCACCGCTGAAGGTGGTCGTCTCGGCCGATCGGCTGACGCTCGTGAACGGGAAGGACACCGAGGCCATCGGCGGCATCGAGATGGCCGGCCCCGGCTACTGGGGACCGGACTACAACGGCATCATGGCCGTGCTGATCACCGAGTTCGAGGGCCAGCAGCCGGCCACGGCCACGTTCAACGTGGGCGAAAAGAAGGGCGTCGCCCAGGTGGAGTTCGCACCAGTCCAGCCGGGCGCGGCGAGCAATGCGCAGCTCACGGCGTACAACAAGCGCATCACGCAGCTCAACCTGGCCAAGCGCTTCCTCCCGCTCAACAAGGCGTTGCTCAAGAAGTGCGCGGGGCAGTCGGGTGCTGCCGGGGCAAGCGCCGGCGCGGCAGCGGCCGGACAGGCCCCGGGGAAGCCGACGGCGCCGGCCCGTTCGTCGGTGTGCGGCGGCACGCCGCACTGCACCGAGGTGACGCCGTTCGCCGCCACCGTGACTGATTTCCGTACCAGCAGCGCCGGCGCCACCAAGGTCGTCACGATCAACATGCGATTCCAGAATCGCACCGACGCACCGCTCATCCTGGGCTACGTGCAGGGATCCGGCATCGTCACCGACGACCGGGGGAATCGCTACGTCGTCTCGGGCCCGGGAAGTCTGCGTGGCATTGGCGAGATCGCCAGCGGCAGGTTCGATCCCAAGTTCACCTTGCAGCCGGGCGAAGCGAGCGACGCGCGCATCGAGTTCCAGTGGACTCCGCAGCGGGGACAGATCTTCGGCACCACCTACGGTGTCGAGTTGGCGGTCCGGGAAATCGAATCACTGCCGTCCGACCAATACCAGCTCGGGAAGGAATACGCCCTCAAGCTGGACGGCTTCACCGCCGGGACGCCAGTCGCCTCGGCCCCACCGGGTGCGGGAGCTGCCCCGGCGGGCGCAGGCGCCGCGACTGCAGCTGCTCCTGCCGACGCGCCCGATGCCTGCGCCGGCAGGGAGCGGTGCTACAACGCCGGCCCGTTCGCCGCCGAGGTCACGCAGGTGACCACCAGCAAGGTGACCTACTACCTGTACGTGCACCTGAACGTGAAGGTCCGGAACGTGTCCGCTCAACCCCTGATCCTCGGGTGGCAGTATGGTGCGGGTGCCGTGATCGATGACGCCGGTAACCGTTATGCCGCCAAGACGGTGAAGGGCATCGGCCTGGTCACCGGCAACTCCGCCGATCCCCAGTTCGCGCTCAACCCGGGCCAGTCGCGCGCCTTCACCATCGACTACGTGGTCCGTCCCGGCCGGGCCGTCGTGGGAACGTCGTACACCGCCGATTTCGTCCTGCAGCAACTGGAGATTCTGCCCAGCCGACAGGTTCGCTCGGTGCGGGAGTACGCCGTGAGCTATCAGGATCTCAGGGCTGGGAACTCCAGTAGCGGGGCAGCGGCGGGTGGCACAACGGTGGGCGCCGCAGGCGACGGCAGCGCGCCCGCCAGTACCGCGAGCGACTCGAACGCGGCGAACGCGGTCAATGCCACGGCCGGTGCTGTGAAGGCGGTGGGGAAGCTGTTCAAGTCGAAGTGATGCGCGGGGCACAACCAGTTCGCCTGTCGTTTCCGCCAGCAGGAGGTCGAAATGCTTACCAGTCAGGTGAAGTTCAACCTGCTCTCGAGGGAGCAGGTGATGGGCGTGCTCAAGTCCACCGGCTCGAAGGACCCGGACGTGC
>JAGGAG010000120.1 GCA_017889745.1 Gemmatimonadota bacterium
GGATCGCGCGTGGTACCGGCGTGGAATGCCAGGACGCCGTGCGGAAAGCTCTCCGGCAGGTCGATCGGCTGTCCCTTGCGGGGCTTGTCGGGATAGCCCTCGGAAGCGAGCACGGTGGTAACCGCGAAGCTGTCCCTCGCGACCTGCAGCGGTGGCGGTGCCTTGCCCTGCGCGATGGCCTCGAACGCTGCGGTGAGCCCCTTCGTCACCAGCGGCAGCACGACTTCCGTTTCCGGATCGCCGAGCCGGCAGTTGAACTCGACCACGTTGGGGGTGCCGTCGGGCGCCACCATGAGCCCGGCGTACAGCACCCCGGTGAACGGCGCGCCGCGACGGGAGAGCTCCTCGAGGCAGGGAATGAACACTTCCTTGCGGGCGCGCTCGAGGAGCTCCGGCGTCGCGATGGAGACGGGGGCATACGCGCCCATGCCACCGGTGTTGGGGCCGCGGTCGCCCTCGAGCAGGCGCTTGTGATCCTGTGCCGCAGGGAGGAGCTCGACCGTGTGGCCGTCGGTGATGCCGAGGAGTGATACCTCCTCGCCCTCGAGGAACGCCTCGATGACGACGACGCGGCCGGCATCACCGAACTGGCCGTCACCCAGCATCGACCGCACGGCCGCGGCTGCTTCCGCCCGCGTGGCGCAGACGATCGCACCCTTGCCCGCGGCAAGACCCGAGGCCTTCACCACCAGGGGCTCGGGGTGCCGCGCGACGCATGCGAGGGCCGCGTCGAGATCGGTGAAGGTCTCGCTCGCAGCGGTGGGAATGCCCGCCGCCGCCATCACGTCCTTGGAGAACGCCTTCGACGCCTCGATGCGCGCCGCCGCGGCACCGGGACCCGCGACCAGGCGTCCCTCCGCGCGAAGGCGATCGGCGAGGCCGAGCGCCAGCGGCACCTCGGGGCCGATGATGACCAGGTCGATGCCGTGCATGTCGGCCGCATCAGCGATGCGGTCGATGTCGTCGGCAGGAATGGGAAGGTTGGTGGCGAGGCCTGCGGTACCGGGATTGCCGGGTGTGCAGTAGATCGTTGCGCCCGGATCTTCGCGGTGGAGGGCCCAGCATAGTGCGTGTTCGCGCCCTCCACCGCCTACGACAAGCAGCCTCACGACTTCTGGGACTGCCGGAACGCGTCTCCCACCCGTTCGGCCGCCTTTTTCGCCGCATCGGCGACCTGCGAGGCGACATCCCTGGCGCCGGCGGCGTAGTGGCGCCCCGCCGCGGAGAGGTCGTCGCGCAGGGGACGGTCGCGCGTCTCCGCGCCGCGATGGATGTACTCGCCGCGCACGATGCGCTCGTAGTCTCCCGAGGCCACCCATGCCTGCAGTTCGCCGGCGCGCACGGTGCTCATCGGGTGGGTCAGGCCCAGCGTCGCCAGCACCTTGTAGACGATGTCGAGCCCCTCGTTGGTCGTGGCGTACTCATTGGCCTGCGCGATGAACGCGTCGACGTTCAGCTGGCCCACGAACTGCTCGCCGCGCCCGCCGCCCGCGAGCTTCATGAAGACGCGCTGGGTCGAGAGGATGTCCTGGCTGCCGAGCAGCCCCGCGCGATCGCTGGAGAGCTCGGCTTTGCGGGACCATTCGAGGAACGCGAGCTTGACCGGCAGCAGGGCGATTCCGGCGAGCGCCGGAAGCGCGCCAAGACTGACGAGTGCCAGGATCGCGGCGATGGTGCGGTACAGGGAGTGGCCGCTCAGGACGTGACCCATCTCGTGCGAGAGGAGCACGCGGACCTCGTCGTCGTTCAGCAGCTCGATCGCCGAGGAGTTGAGCACGATGAACGGCTCGTCGATGCCGTAGGCGCCGGCGTTCACGAACGGCGTCTGGGAGACGTAGAGTTCGGGGACGGTGTCCCAGTCGAACGTGGTGCAGACCTCGGTGTGCAGCGTCCAGATCCGGGGATACTGCTCCGGCCCGACGCGAACGGCATTGCCCTGGAAGAGGAGGCGGATGCCGCGCTCGCCCCCCACGAGGGCGAGGATCTTCTTGATGACTTCCTCGGCGCCGGGAACCGCGCGCAGGGTCTGGAGCGCGGCGCGGTCGGCGGGATGCTCCCACGTGACGGCGCCGATGCCGGGAAAGGTGCGACGCGAACGGGTCGCAGGAATGGACGACGACATGTAATGCCTCGATTCAGGGGACGCAGCCTGTACGTTAATCTACTCCAAGGCGTTTCATTTTGTGACAGTCACCCCTTCAGTGCCTGGTCCAGGTCGGCCAGCAGGTCGTCCACCTCTTCCACCCCGACGCTCAATCGCAGCAGGCTGTCGGTCAGCCCCATTTCCAGCCGCAACGCCGGCGGCACGGCCGCGTGGGTCATGGACGCGGGATGACCGATCAGGCTCTCGACCCCGCCCAGCGACTCGGCGAGCGCGAAGATCTTCACTCGCTCGGCGACGCGGCGGGCGCGGGCGGGATCGTTGACGTCGAAGCTGATCATGCCGCCGAAGCCCTTCATCTGCCGCCTGGCCAGGTCGAACTGCGGGTGGTCCGGCAGTCCGGGATAGTAGACCTTGCCGACGTCCTTCCGCCCGGTGAGCCACTCGGCGATACGGCGCCCGCTCTGGTCATGGCGCGCCATGCGGAGCGGCAGGGTCTTGGTTCCGCGGAGGCAGAGAAAGCAATCCATCGGCCCGGGCACGGCGCCGGAGGCGTTCTGGATGAAGCCGATCCGCTCGGCCAGGTCCTCGCGACCGACGACGAGCATGCCGCCGATCATGTCGCTGTGGCCGTTGAGGTACTTGGTGGTGGAGTGGAGGACGATGTCGGCGCCGTGCGCGAGCGGCTGCTGGAAGCAGGGCGTGGCGAAGGTATTGTCGACCGCGAAAAGGTATCCGTGCGCCTGCGCCAGGTCGCCAAGGGCCGAGAGATCCGAGAGATGCATCATCGGGTTGGTGGGCGTTTCGCCGTAGATGAGCCGCGTGGCGGGGGTGATGGCGCGCTCCACGTTCCGGATATCGCGCATGTCGGCGAAGCTGAACGTGAGCCCGAAGTTGGTGTAAAGGCGTTCCATGAGCCGATGCGAGCCGCCATAGACGTTGAAGCCGCAGATGACGTGGTCGCCGGCCTTGAAGAGCTTGAGAATGGCGTCGAGTGCCGCGAGGCCGGAACCGAAGGCGAAGCCGAACCGGCCCCCTTCCAGGCTCGCGATGTTGCGCTCGAGCGCCTCGCGGGTGGGGTTCTGGGTGCGAGCGTACTCGTAGCCCTTGTGCCGGCCCAGGCCTTCCTGCGCGTAGGTGGACGTCTGGTATATCGGCGTCATCACGGCGCCTGACAGGGGGTCTGGCAGCTGGCCGGCATGAACGGCTCGAGTGGCGAAGCCGAGGGTCAGGTCGTGGTCGCGGATCTGGGTCATGGTCGGGTCGGCATGAGGAGGCGGAAGCGTAGCATAGGGAGGGTGGGGCGGGTAGGGTGAAAGGCTTCGTGCCGTGGTCCGGCGCGGGGAGCGGGCCCCGCGTCCCTCCGGCAGCCGCTCGCGCGTCCGATGCCGCCAGCGCCGCTGCCGCACCCGCGCTCGAACGCTGCCTGCGGGACGCAGAGCCCGCTCCCGCGGCGGACCTGCGCTCTCTCGCTCATGTGCCGACTCGCCTAGATTCACACCGTCTCAACGCCGAGTGACAATGTCAGCGACGCTCATGATCAGCGTGTCCGGAATGCGTGGACATGTCGGAACCGACCTCACGCCCGAACTGGTGACGCGGCACGCTGCGGCGCTCGGCTCGTGGGCCCGCAGCCAGGGAAAGCCGGTCGTGGTGCTCGGGCGCGACTCCCGCACCAGCGGCCCGATGTTCGCGCACGCGGCGACGGCGGGGCTCATGTCGGTGGGCGTGGACGTGATCGACCTCGGGATCGTGCCGACGCCCACGGTGCAGATGGCGGTGGAGGAGCATCATGCCGGCGCGGGGTTGATCCTCACGGCGAGCCACAACCCGATCGAATGGAACGCGCTCAAGTTCGTGGGCCCGGACGGGATCTTCCTGGACGGGGACGCGGGCGCCGCGGTGCGCGGGCTCGCGGAGAGGGGTCCGGAGCGCAACGGGTGGGAGGGTCTGGGTGTGGTGCGGGAGGATCCATCGGCACTGCAGCGGCACTTCGCGCACATCCTCCGGCTTCCCATGATCGACGTGGAGAGGATACGGGCGCGGCACTTCCGGGTGGCGCTCGATTGCGTGCGCGGCGCGGGCGGGCGTTCGATCCCGGCACTCCTCGAGCAACTCGGGTGCGAGGTCCATGGTATCAACCTCGAGACCGACGGGCGCTTTCCCCGGGCCCCCGAGCCGACTCCGGAGAACCTGGTGGAACTGGGCCGGCTCGTCAGGGCCACGCGATCGGATATCGGGATGGCGGTGGACCCGGACGTGGACCGGCTCGCGCTGGTGGACGAGACCGGCACCGCGATCGGCGAGGACTACACGCTCGCCTTTGCCGTCCGGACGGTGTTGCAGGCGCACCACGCGCCCGCTTCTGCCACAGTTGTGGTCAACCTGTCCACCAGCCTGGTCGTCGAGGACACGGCCCGGGAGTTCGGGGCCAGGTTCGTCCGGGCGCCGGTGGGTGAGGCTAACGTCGCCCGTGCCATGAGGGATGAGGGGGCTCTGGTGGGCGGGGAGGGCAACGGCGGGGTGATGCTTCCGGCTCTTCACATTGGCCGGGACGCCCCGCTGGGGGTGGCCCTTATCTTGCAAATGCTGGTGGGATCTGGGGTTCCGGTGTCCCAGCTCGTCACCCGGCAGCCCCGTTACACGATCGTGAAAGCCAAGGGTCCACGGGGGGCGGAACTGCGCCCGCTGTACGGCGCGCTCCGGCGGCGGTTTCCCGACGCGGACGCGGACGAGCGGGACGGGCTCAGACTTTCATGGCGCGACCGGTGGTTGCACGTGCGGCCGTCGGGCACCGAGCCGATCATCCGCTACATCGCAGAGGCTCCCACCGCGGCCGACGCCGAGTCACTCGTCGGCGCCGCGCGGGAGCTGGTTCAGGAGGAGTGAACGATGTGTGGTATCGTGGGATATATCGGGCCGCGCCAGGCGGCGGGCCTGCTCGTCGACGGACTGCGCCGCATGGAGTACCGCGGCTACGACTCGGCCGGCCTTGCGATCGTGAACGGCCACGGGGTCGAGGTCGTGAAAGCAGCCGGCAAGCTGGACAACCTCGAGCAGCGTCTCCAGGGTGCCACGCCTACCGGCACGCTCGGCATCGGGCACACGCGCTGGGCAACGCACGGCGCTCCCACCACGACCAATGCGCATCCGCACACCGACCAGTCGGGCCGGATCGCGGTCATCCATAACGGCATCATCGAGAACGCGGGGGCACTCCGGAAGGCGCTGGAGGGCCGCGGTCACGTGTTCAAGTCGGAGACCGACACCGAGGTGCTCGCGCACCTCGTGGGCGAGCTCTACGCGGGCAACCTCGAGGAAGCGGTCGCGGCGGCGCTGCGCGACGTCGATGGCGCCTACGGGCTCGCCTTTGTCTCGGCCGACGAACCGGGCGTGCTGGTGGCGGCGCGGAAGGGCTCGCCGCTGCTCGTGGGCGTGGGCGACGGGGAGTTCTTCGTGGCCTCGGACGCGTCGGCGCTGCTGGAGCACACCCGCTCGGTGGTGTACCTCGACGACGGCGAGATGGCGGTGCTGAGCCGCGACGGCTATCGCATCCGCAACCTCGAGACGGACTTCATCGACAAGCCGGTCAACCAGATCGAGTGGGACCTGGCCACGATCGAGCGGGGCGGGTTCGACCACTTCATGCTGAAGGAGATCTTCGAGCAGCCCGAGAGCCTGGAGAACACGCTGCGCGGGCACCTGCTGGACGACGAGGGATCGGCGCGGGTGCACGGGCTCAACATGACGGACGACGAGCTCAAGCAGATCAACCGCATCGTCATCACGGCCTGCGGCACGTCGTGGCACTCGGCGCTGATCGGCGAGTACATGCTGGAGGAGCTGGCGCGGATCCCGGTGGAGGTGGAGTACGCGTCGGAGTTCCGCTACCGGAACCCGGTGGTGGACGAGAAGACGCTGGTCATCGCGATCTCGCAATCGGGCGAGACGGCCGACACCCTGGCGGCGATCCACGAGGCCAAGCTGCGCGGGGCGCGCACGCTGGGCCTGGTAAACGTGGTGGGCTCGACGATCGCGCGGGAGGTGGACGGCGGGCTCTACCTGCGGGCTGGCCCGGAGGTAGGCGTGGCGTCGACCAAGGCGTTCACGAGCCAGGTGGCGGCGCTCACGCTGGTGACGCTGCGGCTGGCGCGGCTCCGGAACCTGGGCATCATGCAGGGGCGAGCCATCATCGAGGGCCTGAGGAAGATCCCGGCGCAGATCCGGCAGATCCTCGATCGGGCACACGAGATCGAGGCGCTGGCCGACCAGTTCTGGCAGTCGAACAACGCGCTCTACCTGGGCCGGGGTGTGAACTTCCCGGTGGCGCTCGAGGGCGCGCTCAAACTCAAGGAAATCTCGTACATCCACGCCGAGGGGTACCCCGCGGCGGAGATGAAGCACGGCCCGATCGCGCTGATCGACGAGAACATGCCGGTGGTGTTCATCGCGCCGAAGGACACGGTGTACGGCAAGATCGTGTCGAACATCGAGGAGGTGAAGGCGCGTGGCGGGCGGGTGATCGCGATCGTGAACGAGCGCGATGCGGACATGGCCCGGCTGACGGACTTCTGCTTCGTGATTCCGACGACGCTCAACGTGCTGACGCCGCTGCTGACGATCATCCCGCTGCAGCTGTTCTCGTACTACGTGGCGCTGCGCCGGGGCTGCAACGTGGACCAGCCGCGGAACCTCGCGAAGTCAGTGACGGTGGAGTAGCGGGCGACCTGATAACGCCACACTCCGCTTGCAAGGCGCTCCCGGCATCTGCCTGGAGCGCCTTGTCGCATGCCGGATCGGCAAGGCGGGCCGGCGGCCCGTGCATCACGGAGAAGATGCACAGGCGCTGAACATGAGATTCTGCTCACAAACGCAGCATGGGCGTTACACGCCCGTCGCGCGGCGTTGGGGTATCATGAGGGAGGCCCGCAGTGCGCGACGCATCAGGTCGCCCCCCCCAGTGAGGTGCATTACGATGTCGAGTCGATCGCTCTTCCCCAGCCTGATTGCATGCGGCGCGTTTCTCTTCGCCGCCGGCTGCAGTGACAGTGGCAGCGCCCCGAACCAGACCAACACCACGCTGACCCTCGTGTCGCCTGCCGGCGGTGCGACGAGCGTCGACCCTGCGGTCACCATCAGCCTCACGTTCAGTGGTCCCATGGCCCAGGGGATGGAGAACTACATGGACGTCCACGCGGGCACGACGGCCGATGCCACCGTGCCGATGTCGTGTACCTGGTCGGCGGATCGCACGACACTGACGTGCACCCACGCGGCGCCCTTTGCCGCGGCCTCGATGTATACCATTCACGTCGGCGCGGGGATGATGGATGCCGACGGCCACGTCATCAACATGCAGGCGATGGTGAACACGATGGGTGGCACCTGGCTGATGCCGGGGATGATGGGTGGGATGCACGCGGGCCAGCCGATGACCACGATGGGGCAGGGCTGGCAGGGATCCAACGGCAGCTACGGAATGATGTTCACCTTCACGACCGGTCAGCCGGCCACGACGCTGGCCCTGGTGTCACCCGCCGGCGGGGCGACGAACGTCGCCCCCACGGCCGCCATAAGCATGACGTTCAGCGGCCCCATGGCCCAGGGCATGGAGAACTACATGGACGTCCACGCGGGCACGGCCGCCGACGCCATCATGCCGATGACCTGTACCTGGTCGGCGGATCGCACCACGCTGACGTGCACCCACGCGGCGCCCTTTGCCGGTGCCTCCACGTACACCATCCACGTGGGCGGCGGGATGATGGATGCCAACGGGCATCCGATCGATATGGACGCGATGGTGAACATGATGGGTGGCGTGTGGCTGATGCCGGGGATGATGGGCGGGATGCACGCGGGCCAGCCGATGAACATGATGGGGCAGGGCTGGCAGGGATCCAACGGCAGCTACGGCATGATGTTCACCTTCACGACGGCCTGATTCGACGCCGGGTCTGCCAACCCTCATGGCGGTCCCGGACGTGGAGCGGGGAGCGCACGGACCAGACCGTGCGCGCCCCGTTTTGGCGATGCACTACTGAGCCGGTGTGCCGGTCTTGCCTTCCTTCTCAAAAAGCATCAGGCACTGGTGCTGCTGCTTCCCGTCGAGATAACCGGTGGCCCTGGCATAGGCCTGTTGCGGGGTCGTGATCTTCACTACGCTGTCGTATGGTGGCTTGCCCCGGCCCGTCGGTTCCGTGATC
>JAGGAG010000220.1 GCA_017889745.1 Gemmatimonadota bacterium
TGGCTTCGACCAGGGCGAGGATAGCGGTGAAGTACCGGGTGTACTGGTTCACCTTCTTCTGCCCCGCGGGCCCTTCTTTCATGAGGGCCTCCAGGCGCGGGCTCACCATGGTGAGCAGCTGCATGATGATCGACGCCGTGATGTAGGGCATGATCCCCATAGCGAAGATAGCCACGCGCTCGAGTCCGCCACCTGCAAACAGGTTGTAGAAGTCGAACACCCCGCCGACGTTGAACATCTCCTTGATGGCGTCGACGTCGATACCCGGCACCGGAATGAAGCACCCCAGGCGGTAGATCGCGATGATCATGGCCGTGAAGAGCAGCTTCTTACGGAGGTCGGGTAGTCTCCAGGCGTTGAGGAAGGACTGCAGCATCAGGCTGTCACCTCTATGGTCGGCAACTCGTCAGTGCGCTCCTTGACCGGTCGATCCACAGGCTCAGATGACCTCGGCGGTGCCGCCAGCGGCTTCGATCTTCGCCAGAGCGGCGGCGCTGAAGCCGTGAGCCTTGATGACGAGAGGGTGGCTGAGTTCGCCCATCGCCAGTATCTTCACCCGCTCGTCCAGCTTCTTGATGATGCCCCGCTCCAGAAGGGTCTCGGGAGAGACCACCTCGCCTGCGGCGAATCCGTCGAGCCGTGACAGGTTGACAGGCGTGGTGCAGGTCCGGAACGGACCGATGGGCATGGCGGTCTTTGCCAGGGGACCGCGCAACTTGGGCAGGCGCATGTGCAGCGGCATCTGCCCGCCCTCGTAGCGGGGCGAGATCCGACCACCCGAGCGCTGTTTGGAACCCTTGTGGCCCCGGCCCGCGGTCTTGCCCAGACCGGAGCCTTCCCCGCGGCCCACGCGCTTGCGCGAGCGCTTGGCTCCGGGGTCGGGCCGCAGATTATGGAGGAAGACGTCTCCCATCTCTATCCTTTGTCCTCGACGTCGACCACTTCCACCGCGAGCATGTACGACACCTTGTGCACCATGCCGCGAATGGCCGGGGTATCTTCCTGATACACCGTCTGGCCCATGCGGGAGATGCCCAAGGCGTCCAGGGTGGCCTTGTGGTCCTTCTTACGATTGATGCGGCTCTTCACCTGCGTGATCTTCAACATGCCGTCACGCTCCGGTCCCGACAGCCGCGGGGGCGGCCTCTTCGACCGGGCCCTTGCCCACGATCTCGCGCACCGTCTTGCCCCGCTGAAGAGCGATGTCTTCGGGACGCTTCAGGCTGCGCAGCCCCTGCTCGGCGGCACGGACCATGTTGATGGGGTTGGTGGTGCCCAGACACTTGGTGAGCACGTCGTGGACCCCGCCCAGTTCGAGCAGAGCACGCACACCACCGCCGGCGATGACACCGGTACCGGCGGAGGCGGGACGCAACAGCACCTTGCCGGCGCCGTAGCGGCCCAACACCTCGTGGGTGATGGTGCTGCCGTGCTTGGGCACGACGAACAGGTTCTTGCGCGCATCCTCGATGGCCTTCTGGATGGCCAGCGGAACCTCCTTCGCCTTGCCGTAGCCGATACCGACGGTGCTCTCACCGTCGCCGACGGCGACAAGGGCAGTGAACGAGAAGCGCCGACCGCCCTTGACCACCTTGGCCACGCGGTTGATGTGGATCACGCTCTCCTGAAGGTTCAGCGAATCTGCCTTGATCTGCGCCAAAGTCCTACCTCTCTCTCCCTCAGAAGTCCAGGCCACCCTGGCGGGCTCCATCCGCCAGAGCTTTTACTCGGCCGTGATACAGATACGGTCCCCGATCGAAGACCACGCGCTCGACTCCGGCAGCTTTGGCCCGCTCGGCGAGCAGCTGGCCAACTTTGGTCGCCTGATCGGTCTTTGACAGACCCTTTTCGGTCACGTGGACCGCTGCAGCGCTGGCCAGCGTCCGACCGTCACGGTCGTCGATGATCTGCGCCCAGATGGCCTTGTTCGAACGGAACACCGAGAGTCGCGGGCGATCGGGAGTGCCGCGCACCTGGCTCCGCACACGCACTGCGCGCCGCGCGCGAGTCCGTAGCTTGCTCTGTTCAATACTCATGTCGTCCTCTTCATACTGTTTGCGCCCTGCCCTAGGCCCGCTTGCCGACCTTGCGCCGCACGACTTCACCCTCATACCGGATACCCTTGCCCTTGTAGGGCTCGGGCTTGCGGATGGCGCGGATATCTGCGGCCACCTGGCCGACCCGCTGTTTGTCGATGCCCTTCACAAGGATCTGCGTGGGAACGGGCACGTCGAATTCGATGTTCTCCGGCGGGGACACCACCACCGGGTGCGAGTAGCCCACGAGGATCTCCAGGTCGTCGCCCTTCTTCGAGGCCCGGTAGCCGACGCCCTGGATCTCGAGCTTCTTCTGGAAGCCGGTGGTGACGCCTGTCACCATGTTCGCGACCAGCGTGCGGGTGAGACCGTGAAGCGACCGGTTGGGCCCGGAGTCGTTGGGCCTGGAGACGGTGATGACGCCGTCTTCGATATTGACCTGCATGTTGGGATGGATGTCCCTCGCCAGGGAGCCTTTGGGACCCTTGACGGCGATGTAGGTGCCGGTGATGGACACGTCGACACCGGCCGGGATGGGTATGGGTGCTCTTCCTATCCTCGACATGGCGTCACCACACGAAGCAGACGACTTCGCCGCCCACTCCCAGTCGTTGCGCTTCCCGGGCGGTCATCAGACCACGCGACGTGGAGATGACGGCCGTACCCAAGCCGCCCAGCACTTTGGGCAGATTGTCTTTCTTGGCATACATCCTGCGGCCCGGCTTGCTGACACGCTTGAGCTGGGAGATGACGCGCCGGCGGCCATCGGTGTACTTGAGCTCGATGACCAGCTTGTCGAAGCTCCCCTCCTTGACCACGGCGTAGGAGGTGATGTAGCCCTCGTCCCTGAGGACCCGAGCCAGCTCGACCTTCTGAGCGGAGGACGGCATCTCGACCTTGGCCTGGAGCGCCTTGTTGGCGTTCCGGACGCGGGTCAGCATGTCGGCGATGGGATCGGTGTGAGACATGACCCCCTCCTACCAGCTCGACTTGGTGACGCCGGG
>JAGGAG010000024.1 GCA_017889745.1 Gemmatimonadota bacterium
CCGGGGCCGAGCGCCCCGATCGCCGCGATGGCCGCCTGCTGCGCCGGCGTCGGCCGCTCCGGCGGCGGCGTGCCCCCGACGCCGGCGAAGGGATCGCGAATGCGCTCTGCCTCGCCGATGCTTGCCAGTCCGCGGTCCACGAGGCCGCGAATGACGGCATCGGAAACGCCCTCGCGCTCCCGCAGTTCGCGGACGGCGGCCACGCCACCCTGGGTCTCGAGCAGTTCCAGCAGCTGGCGCTGCTTCGGGCTCCGGCGAAAGAGGGCGTCACGCTCCAGGAGGCCCGGCACGCGCTCGGCGAGGACGAGCATCCGCTCACTCACGCGCTTCACGCCCGTGTCCGGTGGCACGATCTCCAGGTCGATGGCCCCGCGTTCCACCAGCCGCCACACCGTCTCCCACACGCTTCGCCCCAGTGCCCGCGACGCGGCCGACACGGTGCCACCGCCCAGGCGTGGCGCCAGCCAGTGCGCCAGTTCTGCCGCGACCGGCCCCTCCGCCAGCGCGGCATCCAGCAGCCGCATGATGACCTTGGACTCGCCCCACATGGCCGCCGGCAGTGCGGCGCGCAGCGCGAGGCCAAGCGGCGCGCCGTAGTAGCCCGCAACCCACCTGGCGGTCGCGAGCAATGGCGCGGTCAGCAGCGGTTCCCGGTCGGGCACGGCGAGCAGGTCGAGGGCGCGCACCGGCGGCGGATCGGCTTCGATGCCCACGACCACGCCAATCAGCTCCCGGCCCCGCACCGGAACTACGGCGCGCATACCAGGCATCACCGAGCCGCGAAGCGGCTCGGGGATGTGGTAGAGGTATCCGTTGTGAAGCGGGAGGGGGAGCGCGACGCGGGCGTACGCGTCACTCATCGCCGCGTGACGCCGAGCCCCGGACCAGTGGGAAGCGTGAGCTGGCCGCCGTCGATGCTGGCACCCTTGAAGGGATCGTTGGACAGGAGCGCCGCGCCGTCGAGGTCCACGATGTCTACCAGGGGCGCCAGGTGCGCGGCGGCCGTGATGGCGATCGAGCTCTCGATCATGCAGCCGAGCATGACCTGCAGGTGATGGGTGCGGGCCACGGCCACCATCCGGATGGCCTCCCGGAGGCTGCCGCACTTGGCGAGCTTGATGTTGATGCCATCCGCCTTGCCCACGAGCGCCGGGATGTCCGCGGCGGTCTTGCAGCTCTCGTCGGCGATGATCGGGATGTTGCTGCGCTGTCGCACGACGGCGAAGCCATCGAGGTCGGTGGGGGCCACCGGCTGCTCCAGCACGGTGACACCGAACTCCTCCAGCACCGGGAGCATGCGGATGGCCTGGCGCGCGGTCCAGGCGCAGTTGGCGTCCACGCGGATCTCGCGGTCGGTGACCGCGCGGAGCGCACGAAGGATCTCCACGTCGCGGTCGGTGCCGAGCTTGACCTTGAGAATGGGATACGCGGCCGCTTCCCGCACCTTGGCCTGCATCTTCTCGTTGGTGTCGATGCCGATCGTGAAGGTGGACTGCGGCGCGCGCGCGGCGTCGAGCCCCCAGAGGCGATGGAGCGGCACGCCGGCCCGCTGCGCCGCGAGGTCGTGCAGCGCCGTGGAGAGGGCCACCCGCGCCGCCGGATTGCCCCGCAGCGCCAGCTCCCAGGAGCGCTCGCCCTCCTCCAGGTCGAACGCGTCCTTCGGCATGTGCGCGGCGTAGATGTTGAGCGCCGCCAGGACCGTTTCGGCCGTCTCGCCATAGAACTTGGTTGCCGCTGCCTCGCCCCATCCCTCGCGGCCATCGGCATCGGTGAGGCGCACCCAGACGGTGCGGTACTCGCTCTGCCCGCCACGCGCGATGATGAAGGGGTGACGGGTGCGGAGTTCGAGAACCTCGGCGCTCAGGCGGAGCGATGCGCTCACGGGCGTGCCTCGGAACGGAGTGGGGTCGGAACTCAGCCCAGGGCGCGGCAGTGCGCCGCGACACCCTCGGCGAGACGGGCGGGAATATAGCCACCCTCCATCAGCCCGACGATCGGCTGGTCGCGCAGTGACTCACGCAGCCGGCGGGTGAGCTCGGCATAGTGCTCCGGTTCGAGCGTGAAGCCGCCGAGGGGGTCGCCCAGCATGGCGTCGAAGCCGGCCGACACGAAGATGATGTCGGGCGTCCAGCCTCGCGTGGCGGTGTCGATCGCATCCCACAGGTCCTCGACGTACCAGTCCGGTGGGCGACCGGCCCCACGCGGCACGTTGAAGATGTTGCCGACGCCGCGTTCCGACGCGAGTCCGGTGCCCGGATACCATGGGTGCTGGTGCAGCGACACGAACCGGATGCGCGGGTCGGCCTCGACCAGTGCCTGCGTGCCGTTGCCGTGGTGAACATCCCAGTCCACGATGAGCACGCGCGCCCGGCGGGCGGCGAGCGCGGCGTACGCGGCCACCACGACATTGTTGACCAGGCAGAAGCCCATCGCCGTATCGCGCAGCGCGTGATGTCCCGGCGGGCGCACCGCGGCGAAGGCATGTCCGCCGGCTGCGAGCGCCAGGTCCGTGGCAGCCAGCACCGCCCCGGCGGCACCGAGCGCCGCAGCCCAGCTCTCGGCGCTGAGCGTCGTGTCACCGGTCAGCGCACCGCCGCCGGCGAGGCTGAACGCCTTGACCGAATCGAGGTACGCCTGGGGATGCACGCGGAGGATCGGCTCGAGCGTCGCGGGCGCCGCGTCGCGCACATCGAAGGCAGAATCGCGCCGGAACCGGGCCAGTACGGCCGACAGCCGAGCCGGCGCCTCGGGGTGGTCCGGTCCCGGGTCGTGGGACAGGCATGCGGGATGGGTGAAGACGGGGAGGGCCACGACTCAGCGGCGCTGGATGAAGGTGTCCAGGGCGTGGAGTTCGTCCTTCAGGTCGGCGTGCTCCCGCCGGATCTGTTCCAGCCGGGCCTGATGGCGGCTCCAGGACACCAGGGTGACGACCGCCGCGGCGGAAACGACGATGCCCATGACGACGAACAGCGGGCGGTGCGCCAGGACACCCAGGACGATCACGGCGACCCCGTCGAACGCAAGGATCGCGGACGCGAACAGCACCAACGCCCGCGTCATCCTGGCCCGGCGCGCGCCCGCACGGCGGCCGGTCAGCGGAGTGGGCGTCTCCGGCGCGGGAGCACGACGAGCGCGGCATTCGGCACGACGCCGGCGTCGGCCAGGCTGCGGTCCTCATCCTGCAACTCCGCGCCAAGGTACTTCATGTGGTAGTCGGCGGCATCGCCCGGCACGCCGGCCTGCCGGAGCGCGATGGCCTTGAGGTCGCCCAGTGGCGTGGACGACGGCAGCTCGATCCTGACTTCACTCCACACGTCTTCCACCATGACGCGCACGGGGAGCACCGATGGCGCAGTCATGCCCCGGCCACGGGCGGCAGGGTGGACAGGAAGCGGTCCAGCGCCTGGTCGAAGAAGAGCGTCGAGCCCCGGACGCGCACGCCCCCGTCGGCGGGAGTCACCGCGATCGCCACTTCCTCCCCGCCCTGCCCGCGGAGCACCAGCCAGCCCGTGCCTTCGCGCTCGGGAAACGCCGCGTTGAGCGGCACGCGCTGGGCGAAGAACTCCTTGGCACGCGCCAGCACCGCGGGCCCGTCGAGCGTGGTCAGCGTCTCGAATGTCATGGCTTCCGCCAGGTCGAGATGCCCGTGGGCTGGGCCGGCACGGCCAGCGTCGCGACGTTCTTGAGGGTCGTGAGGTCGATCATGTCGACGGCCCCCGGATCCGCCCCGATCGACTCCTGGGTGATGAACGCCAGCCTGCTGTCGGGCGAGTACGCGATGCCGTGCACGATCTTCTTCGTGGTCGGAATGCGCGCCACCTCCGCCAGCGTCCGGGCATCGAACACGCTGATGCTCTGGTCCTTCTTGTTGGTGACGATGACGAACTTCCCATCGGGTGACGCCTCGACGTTGTAGGCGCCCTTGCCGGTGGGGAGCTCCTTGATGAACGTCATCGTGGCAGCGTCCCACACCTGCATGGTGTAGCCGACGTTGCAGGCGGCATACAGCGTCCTGTCGTCGGGCGATACCGACACGTAGGTGGGCGCGCACTCCTTGCCGGGATCCGGTCCGCCCTTCGGGCCGGTCGTGTTCATGGAACTCATGTCGTGCCCGGCATGCTCCGACGCCCCCGCCGGGGCCGGCGTCGGCGCGGACGCCGGCGCCGCCGCCGCCTTGTGGGCGTCGAGGTCGTGCCCGCCACCCGTCATGGCGTGCCCCGAGCCGGTCTTCACCCGCCGCACGACGCTCAACGTGGAGATGTCGAGTTCGAGCAGTTCGTCGGAGTGCATGCAGGACACGTACACGCGGCTGCCGGCGTGGTTCACCTTCACTCCGTGCGGCATGTCGCACACGGGGAGGTTGGTGATCGTGGTCATCTCCGGGGTGTGCACGATCGACAGAGGGTTGATGCGGGGGCGGTCGCCGTAGAAGTCGCTGTTGGCGACGAAGGCCAGGTCGCCATCGGGCGTCACCGAAATGGTGGTCGGGAACAGCTCGACCGGGGCCCGCCCGATCAGCGTGTCGTTGAACGCATCGAGGCGCCAGAGCGAGCCGTAGGGCGTGCCGTGCGCCACCGATACGTAGTAGCTCCGGTTGTCCGGTGCGACGGTGACGTTGTGCGGGCCATCGATGTCGGCGGGCATGATCCCGATGGGCACGACCCGCTCGGTCTCGAGCCGGCCGTCCTTCACCCTGATCCAGGTGATGATGTCGCCCGACTCGCTGACCACGACGAGCCGGTATTCCGGGTCCACCGGAGCGGGGGGCACCACCGTGCCCAGGCCAAGGAGGGCGGAAAGGAACAGGAGCCTCGACATGCCAGCTTCCTTCTGCACGGGGAATGGCGCTGCGGGTACCCTTGAATCTAGCTCCCACGCCCGCCGGGAGCGCGACGCCTCCCGGGACGCGGCGCCCTCACACCGGCTCGAGCGCCTGGCGAACATCCGCGACGAGGTCCTCGTAGTGCTCCACCCCCACCGACATCCGGATCATGCCGGGGGTAATGCCCATCCTGGCCTGGGCGTCGGGGGCCACGTCGGCGTGGGTCATGCTCGCCGGATGCTCGGCGAGCGACTCCGTGCCGCCGAGGCTCACGGCGAGCTTCGCCAGCTTCAGGGCATTGAGGAAGCGAAACGCGCCCGCCTCGCCATGCTCCACCTCGAAGGAGATGAGTGATCCGGGCGACAGGCACTGGCGCCGGTATACCGGCTGCATGGGGTGGTCCTCAGGCAGCAATCCCAGGTAGTGCACGGTCCTGACCTTGGGGTGCTCCAGCAGGAAGTCCGCGACGTACCGCGCGTTCTTCATCTGCGCCGTCATCCGCATCTTGAGCGTCTCGAGGCTGCGGAGCAGCAGCCAGCCCGTCCAGGGCGTGGCCATCGTGCCGAGGAACGTACGCAGGGCCAGGACCGGCGCGAGCGCCTGCGTACTGCCGAGAGCGGCCCCGGCAATGACGTCGCTGTGCCCGCCGATGAACTTCGTGGCGGAGTAGAGCACCAGGTCCGCCCCGTGCCGCAACGGCTGCTGCCAGAGCGGCCCGAGGAAGGTGTTGTCCACCATGACCACCGGCGACCGGTCGGCGCGCGCATACTCGTGCGTGAAGGCGGCGACCGCCTCGATGTCCACCAGGCCGTTGGTGGGATTGGCCGGCGTCTCGAGCAGCGCGCAGGCCACCGGCCGGCCGGCGATCTGCCGCTCGAGGTGGTCCGCGACCATCGCGAACGGGACGCCCGCAGGGAACCCGATGGCTTCCACGCCCATGCGAGGCAGGTAGTAGCGCAGGAAATGGTCGGAGCCGCCGTAGAGCGGCTCGCTGTGGAGGACCACGTCGCCCGGCCGCACGAAGGCGAGCAGCGCCGTGGTGATGGCCGCCATGCCGCTCGCGAACACGGCGCAGGCCTCGGCGCCGTCCCACACGGCAAGCCGGTCCTCGAGCACCTCGAGATCCGGGTTGTTGAGCCGGCTGTAGATGAGACCGTACTCCTCGCCGGGCCCGCGCTCCCGGAGGCCGTAGGCGATCTCGAAGAAGGCCTTGCCGGCCTCCGCCGACTCGAAGACGAACGTAGAGGTCTGGAAGATCGGGCACTTGATCGCCCCCTCCGACAGCCGCGGATCGTACCCGTGGCTCATCATGAGGCTCTCCGGCCGCAGCCGGTGGCCTTCCAGCTCGAGTTCTGGCTTCCTGATCGGGCTCATGGGCCTCCCCTTCCGGGCCGCCGGCTCAGCTGCCGCGGATGCGCGACCCGATGTACTCCGCCAGCTGGTCGATGGCCACCCGTTCCTGGGTCATCGTGTCCCGCGCCCGCACAGTCACCGTCTGACCCGCCTGGGTGTCGCCATCCACCGTGATGCAGAACGGCGTGCCCGCTTCGTCCATCCGGCGATAGCGGCGGCCAATGGCGCCGCTGTCGTCGTAGAAGACCGGGAAGTGCCTCTTGAGGTCGTGATAGATGCGGTCGGCCAGTTCCGCCATGCCGTCCTTCTTGACCAGCGGGAACACACCCGCCTTGATCGGTGCAATGCCCGGATCGAAGCCGAGCACCACCCGCGTCTCGCCCTCCACGGTCTCCTCGCGGTACGCATCGGCCATCAGCGTCAGCGTCACGCGATCCGCGCCCGCCGACGTCTCCACGATGTATGGCAGGTAGCGCTCGTTCGCGGCCTGGTCGAAGTACTCGAGCTTCTTGCCGGAATACTCCTGGTGCCGGCCCAGGTCGAAGTCGGTGCGGTTGTGCACACCCTCGATTTCCTGCCAGCCGAAGGGGAACTCGTATTCGATGTCGTACGCCGCCTTGGCGTAGTGGGCCAGCTCGCCCGGGCCATGCGCATGCCAGCGCAGCCTTGTCGGCGTGAGGCCGATCGACTTGTGCCACTCCATGCGCCACTCGCGCCACCGCTCGAACCATTCCATGTCGGTGCCGGGCTTCACGAAGAACTGCATCTCCATCTGCTCGAACTCGCGGGTCCGGAAGATGAAGTTGCCCGGCGTGATCTCGTTCCGGAACGCCTTGCCGATCTGCGCGATGCCGAACGGCACCCGCTGGCGGGACGAGTTGAGCACGTTCTGGTAGTTGACGTAGATCCCCTGCGCGGTCTCCGGGCGCAGGTACACCACCGCCGCCTGCTCCTCCACCGGCCCCATGAAGGTCTTGAACATGAGGTTGAAGAGGCGCGGCTCGGTCAGCGTGCCCTTGGAGCCGCAGACCGGGCATTGCGCGTCGGGCTGCCCCGGCGTGCCCTTGATCCGCTTGTCGTCGGCCCGGAAGCGGTTCTTGCACTGCTTGCAGTCCACCAGCGGGTCGGTGAAGCCGGCCACGTGGCCCGACGCCTCCCATACCCGCGGGTGCATCAGGATCGCGGCATCCAGCCCCTCGATGTCATCCCGCGCATGTACCATCGCGCGCCACCAGCGGTCCTTGACGTTCTTCTTGAGCTCGACGCCCAGGGGACCATAGTCCCACACGGAGCCGAGGCCCCCGTAGATCTCGGACGACTGGAATACGAAGCCCCGTCGCTTGGCCAGCGACACGAGCTTTTCCATGAGGGTGTTTTCGGCCATGTTCACGGGCGAAAGAGGAAACGGAAGTCGTTCAGGGGCGTCAAGATAGCCCCTCGAGGCGGGAGAATCAAAAGCGGCGCGCCGCCGGCCCTGGCTAGCCCAGCGCCTCGATCACCCGGCCCACATCGGCGGCCTCGTTGAAGACCGATGGCGAGAGCCGCAGGTACCGGTCGCCCACCCGGGCGTTTATGTGTGCCCGCTTGAGCCGCTCTGCCACCGGCCTCCCGGCCGGAAAGGTGAAGCTCAGGATCGGCGAGGTGGTTCCGGGCGGCGTGACCGGGATGAAGCCGTGCTGCCCCAGTTCGGTCCGCAGGGTCTGCAGGAGCGGCTGACGCCAGGCCTGGATCCGGTCCACTCCGAGCTGGCGCAGATATGGGAGCGAGGCATCCAGTGCCATGAGTGATGCCGCTGCCCTGCTGCCCACCTCATAGGTCGCGCCAGCGCCGGTGCCGAACTCCCAGGTGAACGGCATGGGTCCCGGCGAATCCGATGGCTGGAAGTGAGTCTCGATGTCTGGCGCCGAGTGATACCCGAAGGTGGTGCGCCTGAGCACCCGCTCGATCAAGTCGGCCCGGACGTAGAGGAACCCCAGACCGAAGTCGCCCATCAGCCACTTGAAGCCGCTCGCCGCCGCGAAATCGACGCCGGTGGTCCGGGCATCGAACGGCACGGCACCGACCCCCTGGATGATGTCGGCATATACGTACGCACCGCGCGAGTGTGCCAGCTCGCACACGGCGCGGAGGTCGTGCTCGAAACCGTTGTACATCGCCACGGAGGATACCTCGACCAGGCGCGTATCCCGGTCGATGAGCCGGTCGAGGTCGGAAAGTTCGATCCGGCCGTCGCTGGTCGGCATCGCCATCCGCAGCTCGAGACCCTGCGACTGGAGCGCCTGGAGATGCAGGATCGCACCGTCGAAGTGGAGCGCATCGGTCACCACGTTGCCGCCGCTGCCCGGGATGCCGAGGCCGCGAACCACCAGGTTCTCCCCGGTGCTGGTGTTGGGAATGAATGCCAGTTCCTCGGCCGTGGCGTTGATCAGCGCGGCATATGCGGTCTTGACCCGGTGTACCGCGGCCGCTGTATCGAAGAGCTCGACGCTCGGGCGGGCGCGGCTCAGGCTGTACGCCTGCATCGCCTCCACCGCAGCCCTGGACAGCGGGTGAGCGTAGGCCGAGTTCATGTAGACCAGGCCATCGGGAAGCAGGAAGTCCGCCTTGCGGGGAAAATCTGGAGCCATGGCGTTCAACGGTCGCGAGCCAAGGGTGACCGTGACCGCGGCGCTCGCCATTCCGGCAAGCAGGTCACGGCGACTGAGTTCAGTCATCCATCCGGGCGCGGCGCAGCAGGTCGGCCACGATGAGCTCCCCGTGATGGCGGGTATTCTCGATGAACAGGCGGTTGTCGTCGTAGCCACCGGCGATGACTCCCGCGACGTACAAGCCCGGCACCGGTGTCGCCATCGTGCTCTCGTCGTGGGCCGGCACACCCGACTCGGTGTCGATCGGCACCCCCAGGCTGCGCAGCAGGCCGAGGTCGGGCCGGTAGCCGGTCATGAGGAGGACGCGATCGGCCGGGAGCTCCTCGGTGACTCCGCGATCGTTCGCGATCGTGACGTGCGTCGGCGTGATGGCGCGGACGCGCGAGCGGTTGCGGATCCTGATGCTGCCTTCGGTGAGGCGATTGGTGATGTCCGGCAGGACCCACGCCTTCACGGTGGGGTGCAGGCTGTCGCCGCGCAGCACCATCGTCACTTCGGCGCCGGCCCGCCAGCTCTCGAGTGCCGCATCCACCGCCGAGTTGCCGCCACCGACGATCACCACCTTCTGGCGCCAGTGGCGGTGGCCCTCGACGAAGTAGTGACTCACATGCGGCAGGTCCTCGCCGGGCACGCCCAGCGCGTTGGGCTGGTCGTAGTAGCCCGTGGCAATCACCACCGCCTCCGCGCGATACGTCACTTCGTCGTGCGGGCGGCGGACTGCTACCACAAAGGCCCCGTCGGGTTCGCGCCGGATCGCGGTGACCGTCTCGCGCACCCGGACATCGAGCTGATAGTGCTCCGCGACGCGGCGGTAGTAGACGAGCCCATCGCGTCGCGTGGGCTTTTCGGAGCTGGTCACGAGGGGGATGCCGCCGATCTCGATCCGTTCCGGCGTCGAGAAGAACGTCATTCCGAGGGGGTACTTCTCGATCGCACTGACCACGGTGGCGCGGTCGAGCAGAATGCAGCTGATGCCTGCCTGCGCCGCGGCGATGCCCACCGCCAGCCCGGCGGGCCCCGCACCGACCACGAGGAGCCGGGTGTCAGACCTCGATGATCTGGTCACGGCGGGTCCCGACGCTCACGTAGCGGATGGGCACACCCGACAGCGCCTCGATCCGGTCGAGGTACGCGCGGGCCGCCGACGGCAGGTCGGCGAGCTTCCGCGCACCACCGGTCGAGCGCTTCCACCCCGGCAGCCGCTCGTACACCGGCTGCACCCGCTCCAGCGCCTCGACGTCGGCCGGCATCCCGTCGCACGTCTCGCCGGCGAGGTTGTAGCCGGTTCCGACCGGCACCTCGTCGAAGGTGTCAAGCACGTCGAGCTTGGTGATGGCCAGGCCCGTGAGGCCGTTGACCCGGGCGGAGTATTGCACCACGCTCGCGTCGAACCACCCGCACCGGCGAGGTCGTCCCGTGGTGGCGCCGAACTCTCCGCCGAGCATCCGCAGCTGCTCCGCCGCGGCCGGCTCCGCCTCCGTGGGCAGCGGCCCGTTCCCGACGCGGGTGGTGTACGCCTTCACCACGCCAAGCACGCCATGGATTGCGGTGGGACCGACGCCCGCGCCGACCGCGGCGCCACCGGCGGTCGTGTTGGACGAGGTGACGAACGGGTAGGTGCCGTGATCGACGTCGAGCAGCGCGCCCTGCGCGCCCTCGAGCAGCACGCTCCGCCCCTCGCGGACCGCGCGGTGCACGATCAGGCCGGTATCGGTCGCGTGCGACAGCAACCGCGGGGCCAGCCGCTCCATCAGCGTCACGTGCTCGTCGAGCGAGGCGCGCTCGCTGCAGCCCATCTCGTGCAGCTGGTGGTTCGCCCGGTCCACCCGCGCGGCCAGGAGCTCCGCGGTCGTCTCCAGGTTCCTGAGGTTTCCTACCCGCAGGCCGCGCCGTCCGACCTTGTCCTCGTAGCAGGGCCCGATGCCGCGCCCCGTGGTGCCGATGTTCTGCTTCCGTTCGCTGGCGACGTCGAGCTGTTTGTGCAGCGGCAGCACCAGGTGCGCGCGGTCGGACACGAGCAGGCGCCCGCTCGCGATGGCGCTCCGCCTGGTGAGGTCGTCCAGTTCGACGAAGAGCTGTTCGGCGTCGAGCACAACGCCGTTGCCGATGATGCAGGTGGCACGCGAATGGAGGATGCCCGACGGGATCTGGTGCAGGACGTAGAGGTCACTGCCGATCACGACGGTGTGGCCCGCATTGGCGCCGCCCTGGTAGCGCACCACGAAGTCGGCGCGCTCCGCGAGCACGTCGACCAGCTTGCCCTTCCCCTCATCGCCCCACTGCGCGCCCACTACGACGACACATCGGGTGCCGGCGTCGAACATGGCATTTCCCCTTATGGCAACAAAAAAGCCCCTCGCGGGGCTGCTGAATCCTTTGGCGGAAGCTAGCGGCCGGAACCCGACGGGTCAAATCGGGCGTGCCAGCCGTTCTCCCAGTCGTTCGGCAGTACCCAGGTGGTACCCATCGGCGTCATCCCGGGGGGTGTGAATCCGCGTCAGCGTGCCCCAGTCGAGCCGCCCCAGCGTGACCGATTCGCAGGCGACGTGCGAGAGGGGAAGGCCATCCACCATGATGCCCAGCGGCAGCCGCCGCTGCCTGATGACCGGGGCGAGCCCCGCCACGGCATCGCGCACCCGAGCCGCCAGGTCGGCGCTCGCCGGCCCGTGGGTCACCACGTAGAGGGTGCCCGTATCGTCCACCGTGTCCACGTTGACGACCAGCGCCCCGGCAAAGAGCCCGGGCCGCTCCCGGGCCAGCGCGCGCGCCCCCACCAGCCCGAACTCCTCCGCCCCCGTGACGATGACCCCGATGGACGGGTCCGTGGCAAGCTCCGCTGCCGTCAGGACCGCGAGCAAACCCGAGCCATTGTCCCGGGCACCCGGGGAGGAACCTGAGAGCCGCCCGCGCGACAGCAGGACGCCAGCGAGGACGCCTGCCGCCCCGGCAGCCGCCGCCGGGCCCGCCGACAGCGGATGGCCCGTTCGGAGCAGCGCCGACACCAGCAGCGCCGTCACGGCGAGCACGGTGACCCACACGGCGACCAGGCGCCCCGCCATCGATTGGGCCTGTGCCTTGGTGTCGAGGTGCGCGACGAGCCAGCAGCGGACGGTCGAGCCTGGGCGGCTCGCGATGAGGTTGGCATCCACCCGGACGGGGCCCGGCCCGCGGTAACCGCGCACGATGAGACCGGTCACCACCACGATCGTGCCGGCAAGTGCCAGCAGCACGACCAGGGCTCCCCACGCAGGAGCGGTGTGCTGAAGGAGCGGGATCTCGACCAGGGCCACGCCAGCGAGCAAGGCACCCGCCGCCGCCAGCAAGCGATAGACGCCGGCGTTGAACCTGAACGAATGTTCCTGGACGATGTAGCCAAGCTCGGTGAGGAATCGGGCAACCGAGCGACGGGCCGCCTCGGCTTCCGGCGTTCCGGCCTCGCGGCCGCGCGAGATGAGGTCCATGACCAGCGCCCGCGCCCGGCGCGGCATTTCCGGCTATCCCTTGGCGAGCGAAGACCTCTTCCGGCGCTCGGGCACGCCCGGGGGCGGCGGGGCCACGCTCGGCAGCGTGGCGGCGCGGGCGGCATCGGCCGTGATGCGACCCGCCGTGACCAGCGCGGCCAGGGCCTGTTCGAACGTCTGCATGCCGGCCGCCGAGCCCTCGGACATGAGAGCCTTCAAGTCGCCGTACCGTGCCGTGTCGCGCAGGGCCGCCCGGACCTCGGGCGTGCCGATCAGCATCTCGCACACCACCATGCTGCCGGACTCGTCCTGCCGGGGAAGCAGCTGCTGGGCCAGGATGCCACGCACACACTCGGCGAAGCGCACCCGCCCGATCTCCCGTTCATCCCTGGGGAGCATGGAGACGAAGCGCTCCACGGTCGTGACCACATCGGGTGTCGGCATCGATGTGATCACGAGGAAGCCGCTTTCCGCCGCCTTGATCGCGGTGGCCACCGTGTCCGAGTCGGCCAGTTCGCCGATGACCACGACATCCGGGTCCTGGCGCAGGGCGGCGCGCAGGCCGGCAGCGTACGTACCGGTGTCGACCCCGACTTCGCGCTGCGTCACCGAGCAGGTGAGGTCCCGGTGCAGGAACTCGATCGGGTTCTCGACGGTGACGACGTGCTTCTGCTGGGTCTGGTTGATGTGGTGCACCAGCGCCGCCATCGTCGAGGACTTCCCGCCGCCGCTGATGCCGGCCACGATCAGCAGGCCGCGCTCCGATTCGGCCAGCCGCCCGAGGAGCGGCGGCAGGTTGAGCGACGCAAGGGTCGGCACCGCGAACGGGATGACCCGCATCACGATCATGATGGAGGAGCGCTGCCGGAGGATGTTGACCCGGAACCTTCCCACGCCCGGCATGCCCCAGGAGCAGTCGTAGTCGCGCAGCGACTCCAGCCGGGCCCGGTCCTCGTCGGTGGTGAGCAGCTTGAGGGCAATCGCGCGGGTCTGGTCGGGCGTGAGCCGCTGCTTCGTGAGCGGTACCAGCTTTCCGTCGATGCGGGCCCGGAAGACGTCGCCTGCCTTGATGTGCAGGTCGGATGCGCCGCGCTCGACGGCCGCGCGGATGATGCGCTCCATCGCGCCTTCGGATCTGCTCGACATGGTCACGCCCTCGTCTCGACGCGGGCCGGCGCCGGAAGGAAGCCCATTGCGTCCTGGACCTCGCGAATGGTGTCACCGGCAACCCGCCGCGCCGCCTGCGCGCCGTCGCCGAGGATCTCGTCCACCTGCGCCGGGTGCGCGGCCAGGTCGAGCGTGCGCGCCCGGACCGGTGCCAGCGCCGCCGTCATGTTGTCGGCGAGCACCCGCTTGCAGTCGAGGCATCCCCAGAGCGCGCCGCGGCACTTCACGGCCACCTCGTCGACGGTGGCCGGCGGGGAGAAATGCCGGTGCAGCGCGAAGATGTTGCAGATCTCGGGCGTGCCGGGGTCCTTCTTCGTCTTCCGTGCCGGGTCGGTCTTCGCGGGGCGCAGTTTCTGCCAGATCTCCTCGGGCGTGTCGGTGACCCCGATGGTGTTGCCGAGGCTCTTCGACATCTTCGCGTCGCCATCGAGGCCCATGATGCGCTTGGCCGCGGTAAGCAGCGGCTTCGGCTCCGGGAACACCGGGCGCTCCGGCGCGAAGCGCGCCGTCCAGCGGCGGCAGATCTCCCGTGCGAGTTCCAGGTGCTGGATCTGATCCTCACCCACCGGCACCATGTCGGCCCGGTAGAGCAGGATGTCGGCCGCCATCAGAATGGGGTAGTTGAGCAGCCCGGCCGGGATGCTCTCCATGTCCTGCGACTTATCTTTGAACTGGGTCATCCGCTCGAGCTCGCCCAGCGGTGCCACCGTGTTGAGCAACCACATGAGCGTTGCATGCTCCGGCACGTGCGACTGCACGAACAGCGTGACGCGCGACGGGTCGATCCCGGCGCCGAGCAGGCCGCCAGCCATCTCGCGCGTGCGCTGGGCCAGTCGCTGCGGATCGTAGCCGGCGCCAGTGAGCGCATGCAGGTCCACCACGCAGTAGAAGCACTCGTACTGGGCCTGCAGTGTCACCCAGTTCTGCACGGCACCGAGCAGGTTGCCGATGTGCAGTTCGCCGGACGGCTGGATCCCGGAAAAGATGCGGGGCATGCCGGTAACGTAACCAAGGCTCACGGAGCGTCGCAAGACCTTGTCATCATTTGACTTACTGCGCGCGGCGCGGCTCGCTGCCGGCCGGGCCGCCGAGTACCTCCGCGGCGTGACCCGTCCGGCGGGTCCCGAGGGCTGGCAGGTCAAGGAGCAGCGGGACTTCGTGACCGAGGTGGACCGGGCCTCGGAAACGCTCATCGCGGACGCGCTCCGCCAGGCCACACCCCACGGGCGCATTGTCGGCGAGGAGTTGAGTCCGGAAGTGGTGCGCAACGGCCTGGTGTGGATCGTCGATCCGCTCGACGGCACCACCAACTTCCTTCACGGTGTGCCGATCTGGGCGGTCTCGATCGCGGCCGCGGTGGATGGCGTCCTCGAGGCCGGAATCGTGCTCGACGTGCCGGCCAACGAACAATTCGAGGCCGTGCGGGGTCACGGTGCATCGCTCGCGGGCAAGCCGCTTGCGGTCTCCACCATCGCCGTACCGGAGTTCGCGCTCATCGGCACCGGCTTTCCCTTCAAGAACATCGAGCGGCTCGACGAGTACCAGCGTCAATTCGCGCGCGTCGCGGGCGCCACCAGCGGCATCCGCCGGCCCGGTTCTGCCGCCATCGACCTCGCGTGGCTCGCCGCGGGTCGCTTCGACGGCTTCTGGGAGCAGCATCTCGCGCCCTGGGACATGGCGGCCGGCACGCTCCTGGTGCGCGAGGCGGGAGGCATCGTTACCGATCATGCGGGCAACAGCGACATGCTCCGTCATGCCTCGCTGGTGGGTGGCAATCCCGCCATGCATGGCTGGCTGAGCGGCGTCATTCGTGAGGCCGCGACCTCGGGGGCAGCCGCATGAGTCGCGAACGGTGGGACGACGCCCTGCCGCTTGGCCGCTGGCTGGACGCGGTGGCTGCCCCGCAGCCGCTGCCGGCGGGAGGGCGCGTGGCTTCGCTGGCGGGTGCCTTCGCTGCGGCGCTGGTCGAGAAGATCGGCCGCATCGTGCTGCGGTCGCCCGGGCGGAGCGCACTGCACCCTGCCGCCCAGGAGGTGGCCGCGCGGGCCGCCGCCCTTCGCCCGCTCCTGCTCGCCGTCGGTGAAGCCGACGATCGTGCCTATGCCGCCATCATGGCGGCACGTCGCCCTCCCGCCGGCACCGCCCCGTCGATGCCACTGCACGACGCCGAACTCGCCGCGGCCCGTCTGCAGGTGACCCTGATCGAGCATTGCACCGAGGTCATGGAACTGGCTCAGCGGCTCGCCGATGGGGTTGGACCGGCGCTCGCGGCCGACCTCGCGACCGCGCGGTACCTCGCGGGAGCGGCGGCCCAGGGGGCGATGGGTAACGTGGAGGCCGACCTGAAGAACCTGGGGGACGACGTGGCAGCGGCTGGTGTTCGTGGTGCCGCCGCGGCGGCGATGACGCGGGGCGCTACGCTGCGCGGGTGAGGATCCGCGGCCCTTCCGGGGTGATGGCGATGGTATGCTCGAAATGCGCCGCCAGCGACCCGTCGGCGGTGACGACCGTCCACTTGTCCGGGAGCGTGCGCGTCTGGGGCCCACCGGCGGTGATCATGGGCTCGATGGCGATGGTCATACCGGCCACCAGCCGCTCCCGCCGCTTGGGAGGGCCGTAGTTCGGCACCTGCGGCTCCTCGTGGAATCGCGTGCCGATGCCGTGGCCCACCAGTTCACGCACCACGCCGTACCCTGCCCCTTCCGCCACCGTCTGCACCGCGTGCCCGATGTCCCCGACGTGCTGTCCCACCAGCGCCTCGCGAATGCCCGCCTCGAGGCTCTGCTGGGTCACGTCCATCAGCCGCTGGGCCTCCGCCGAGATCGTGCCCACGGCGACGGTGGTGGCCGAGTCGGCATGCAGGCCCTCGAGATACACGCCGCAATCGATGCTGACGATGCTCCCCACGGCGAGCACCCGCTTGGGAGACGGGATGCCGTGGACGATCTCCTCGTCGATCGAAACGCAGAGGGTCTTGGGGAAACCGTAGAGGCCCTTGAAGGAGGGCTTGGCGCCCTTGTGGCTGCGGATGAACTTCTCGGCCTCGGCATCCAGGTCCTCGGTGGTGAGACCCGGCCGGACCATGTCGCGCAGCATTTCCAGCGTGCGGGCAACAATATCGCCGGCACGCGACATGGTGTCGATCTCTTTCGCGGACTTGAGCGTGATCATCTGCTACCGGCCAACGGCCGCCCGGACCCGTGACGCGATCGCGTCGATGGCCCCGACGGCGGGGACGCGGCGCACGAGGCCTTTGGCCTCATAGTAGGCCAGGACCGGTGCCGTCTGGTCGCGATAGGCCTTGAGCCGGACCGCGACTGCCGCGGGATCGTCGTCGGCCCGCTTCTCGATGGCCAGGCGCTTCACCAGGCGGCCGAGAATCTCCTCGTCCGTGACCTCGAAGAAGAGCACGTGGTCCATGGCGCGATTGCGCTCCGCCAGGAGGCGCTCCATCCCCTCGGCCTGCGGAATGGTGCGGACCACCCCGTCGAAGATGACCCCGTGTGCCGCTTCCGGCTTGCCAAGCTCGTCGCGAATGACGCCCATGATGATGTCGTCGCTCACGAGGTGGCCCGCTTCCATGGCCGCTTTCGCCTTGAGCCCCACCGGCGTGCCCCGCTTCACGGCGTCGCGGAGGAGGTCACCGGTGGCGAACTTCGGGAGCCCGAGCGCCTCGGCGAGCAGGGCGCCTTGCGTCCCCTTGCCGGCCCCGGGTGGGCCCATCAACAGGATGTCCATTGGGAACCACTCCTCGTAAGAGCCGTAAGCAGCAAGCGGTGAGCGGGAGGCACCTTGGAGGGCCCGCTCACCGCTTTCCACTCACCCTTCACCGCTTACATGAACCGCTGCTGCCGTCCCCGGAACTTGACGCGGCCGGTCTTCATGAAGCTGTCGTACTTCCGCAGCGTGCGGTGCTGGTCGACCTGGGCAATCGTGTCGAGCAACACGCCGACCACGATGAGCACCGAGGTGCCGCCGAACTGGGACTGGATGCCGAGCTTCCGGGACACCACCATCGGCAGGATCGCGATGAAGGCGAGGAAGAGCGAGCCCGGCAGCGTGACGCGGGCCAGCACGCCGTCGATGTAGTCGGCGGTGGCGGCGCCGGGACGCACGCCCGGCACGAACGCGCCCTGCTTCTTCAGGTTCTCGGACAGGTCGACGGAGTTAAAGATGATCGACGTGTAGAAGTAGCTGAACAGCACGATCATCAGGGCGAATACGAGGTTGTATGGCGCCGTGCCCGGGGCGAAGAACGCCGCCATGTCCGACAGCGCCGGGATCTTGAGGAAGTTCGCGATCGTGCCCGGCACGATGATGATCGTCTGGGCGAAGATGATCGGCATCACGCCGGCGGTGATGATCCGGATCGGGATGAACGTCTTCTGTCCCTCGCGGATGCGCCCGCGCCCCATGACCTTCCGGGGAATCTGCACCGGGATGCGCCGCGACGCGATGGTCATGGCGACCACCGCCGCGATGACCGCGATCGTGATGGCGAAGTAGAACAGCACGCCGAGCGGCGATACCACGCCGCCCTTCACGAAGCCGGCCAGCTGGAGCGTCGAGGGCCAGAGGCGCTCCAGGATCGAGAAGGTGATCAGCAGGCTCTGGCCGTTGCCGATGCCCCGCTCGGTGATCTGCTCGCCCAGCCACATGACGAAGATGGCGCCCGCGGTGAGCGTCACCACCATGATCATGCGCGACCCGAAGCCGGGGCTGGTGAACGCGCCCGGGATCGACTCGGTGAAGAGCGCGAAGGTGTAGGCCTGGGTGAGCGCGATGAGGACCGTGGTGTACCGGGTCCACTGCGTCAGCCGCTTCCGGCCCTCCTCGTCCTTCTGCATCTTGCCGATGGACGGAATGACGCCGCCGGCCAGCTGGAAGATGATGGAGGCGGAGATGTACGGCATGACGCCGAGCGCGAAGACGGTGGCCCGGGACAGGCCGCCGCCCAGCATGTCGTACAGGCCGAAGAATCCGGCCGCGCCCGAGTTGCGGATGAAGTCGGCGAGCGCCTGCACGTTTACGCCCGGCGCCGCGATGTGGGCGCCGACGCGATAGATCAGCAGCGCGAGCGCCGTGAAGAGAAGCTTCCGGCGGAGCTCGCTGTCGATCGCGAGCGCCGGGACCTTGGGTGCGGTCACTTAGGCCTCGACCCGGCCGCCTGCCGCCTCGATCTTGGTCTTCGCCGACGCCGAGACCTGCACGCCGCGCACCGTGTAGGCGCGATCGGCATCACCGGCGGCGAGCAGCTTGGCGGGCACGTCCTGCTTGGAGATGAGCCCGGCCGCGAAGAGCGTCTCCGGCGTCACGTCCTGACCCGCGAGTTTCTTCAGCTTCCGCAGGTTGACCGGCTGCGCCGAGACCTTGAACGGATTGGTGAAGCCGCGCTTCGGGAGCCGGCGGTAGAGCGGCATCTGGCCGCCCTCGAAGCCGGGGTTCGTGGCGCCACCCGTGCGGGCCTTGTGCCCCTTGTGACCCTTGCCCGACGTCTTGCCGATCCCGGAGCCCACGCCGCGACCGATCCGCATGCGCGACTGGGTCGAGCCGGCGGCCGGCCGCAGGTTGGAGAGCGAGAGGTGCTTGATCTCGTCCGCCATCAGTTCTTCTCCACCGGCGTCACCTCGACGAGGTGACGCACCTTGAAGAGCATGCCGCGCACGGACGCCGTGTTCGACACCTCAATGGTCTGCTGATGATGCCGGAGGCCGAGCGCGCGCAGCGTACGCGCCATCGTCTCCGCGTGGCCGATCGTCGACCGGATCTGCTTCACCGTGAGGCGTGCAGCGTCCTGCTCCGACGGAATCGTGGCCGCATGATACGCCGGGCCCTGCCGGCCCACTACGGGATTCCGACCCATGGTTACGCTCCCTGCCGCGGCTTGTACGCGATCTGGTCCGCTTCGATGCCGCGCTCACTGGCCACCTGGCGCACCGACACCAGCTGCCGGAGGCCGTCCATCGTGGCGCGCACCATGTTGTGCGCGTTGCTCGAGCCCAGGCTCTTGGTCAGGATGTCGGTGATGCCGGCGCACTCGAGCACCGACCGCACCGCGCCACCGGCGATGACCCCGGTACCGGTCGCGGCCGGCTTGAGCAGCACCTCGCCCGCGCCGTGGTGGCCGATGACCTCGTGCGGGATCGTCGACCCCGTCCGTGGCACCTCGACCATGCTGCGCTTCGCCGCCTCGACCGCCTTGCGCACCGCCTCGGACACTTCATTCGCCTTGCCGGTCGCGAACCCGACACGGCCCCGGCCATCGCCCACTGCCACCAGGGCGTTGAACGAGAAGCGCCGGCCACCCTTCACGACCTTGGCCACGCGGTTGATCGCAACGACGTTCTCGACCAGCTCGTTGCCATCACGCTCACGCTCCCGGTCACGGCCACGGCCACCGCCCCGGCCGCCGCGGTCGCCACGACCACGGCCACCGCCGCCACCACCGCCGCGCTGCTGCCGCTGCTCGGCCGCGGGACGCTCGGTCGTTTCCGTCGCTGCGGGAGCCTCGGCTCCCGACCCCTGTTCGTCAGCCATTAGAACTCCAGTCCGCCTTCGCGCGCGCCCTCGGCAACCGCCTGCACGCGTCCATGATACCGGTACCCGGCGCGGTCGAACACGACCTTGGTGACGCCGGCAGCCTTGGCCTTCTCGGCGAGCAGCTTTCCCGTGGCCTTGGCCCGGTTCACCTTGCCCGCAGTGGTGCTGTCCACGCCTTCGCTCGCGTCGCTGACACCCAGGAGCGTCACGCCCTGATCGTCGTTCACGAGCTGCGCGTAGATGTGCTTCAACGAGCGGAAGACCACGAGACGCGGCCGCTCGGCCGTGCCGACTACCCGCGTGCGCACCCGGAGGTGCCGGCGGTAGCGGCGGTCATGCCGCGACTTCGGAGAATGTATGGCGCGCATCTACTTCGCTCCCGTCTTGCCAGCCTTGCGGCGGACCTGCTCACCCTGGTACCGGATGCCCTTGCCCTTGTA
>JAGGAG010000121.1 GCA_017889745.1 Gemmatimonadota bacterium
CGCTATTTCAGGCATTCTTCCGCCCCTCTTCCTTGCCCTAACGTTTGAGCTCAGGCCGCGGCCCGTCAGGGCCGTCGGCCTGCAGAGAATTGTTAGATGTGGTACCCGCGATCTTCTTTGTGGTGCCGGAGGCGCAGCGCGATCAAAACATCAGCATGCACAGGGTAACGCACGATGTAGTTCCCAAAGACCATATCGCGGACCACATCAGGTTGAGGCGCCTGCGCAACACTGTGTCCCAGGCCGGGGGACGAGCAAAGATTTTCAGCACGCGCTATGAGTTCTGGTGGAACACGTTCCGCGAGAAGGTCTCAGGTATTACGAGGAACCGCGCAGACGGGGTCACGAAGGTCTGCTTTGGATGGATCTGGACGACGGCTTCGGGTCGTTTTCCCCCGTTCCCCGCCTCCCGCCCTGACGCGCCGCGAGCCACGCCCTGCCGGATGGCGGGCGCACGCTGCCCGCCGCTATGGATAGCGCACGCGTGTTCTTCTGGCTGGACCTTCTGACGTGGCTGGCGTTCCTGCTGCGGTTCGCCGCCTGGACGTGGTGAGCCCCGCACTCGCAACAACGCCGGCTTTGTGCCGGCGCTTCTGTTTCTGCGTCGCGTGGTGACTCGGCAGTGACTTGGCGGGGGCTTTCCGTGGCCGCTGCCCGTTAAGTCTTTGTTTTCTGGCGCGCCCGAAGGGATTCGAACCCCTGGCCTCTGCCTCCGGAGGGCAGCGCTCTATCCAGCTGAGCTACGGGCGCGTTATTGCCCCGCCGCGGCGGGCTGCCAAGAATAGCGTCCCGGAGGCGGGGGCGTCCATGCCTGTGGGTCCCGCCCGCCTCAGGTCGCGCGCGGGCTAGACTGGCCTCACTCGTTCTCCGTGCGGGCTCCCCGTGACGACCAGACGCCGCGCCGCGACTTCCGTGCCAAGCGCTGGCTCAGCGTGATGCTGCGGACGTGGCACCTGATGTCCGTCATCGCACTCGGGGCCCTGCTGCTCGGCGCGGCGCCGCTTCACGGCTGGCCGGTCGGCCGGGTCGGCGGCGCGGTGGTGGTCAGCGGGTTGGCGATGCTCGCGCTCGACCTCTATGCGAGCCAACTGTATCTGCGCACGGTCGCGGGCGTGACGGCGCTCTTGAAGCTCGTTCTGGTCGCGGTCCTGGCCTTCGCGCCGGGGCCCTTGCTGTTCTGGACCGTGGTCGCATTGTCGACGGTGGTATCCCATGCGCCGGCGACCTTTCGCCACCGTGTCCTCATTTCGTCCAAGGCTCAGCCAACGCGCAGCTGACCGAGCGTTTACGCGCCCATCTCCCGGCCCCGTCCCCCGGCCGTGATCCTTGCCCATGGCGGCGGCTCGACCACCACCTGCTCGCCTGGCTTGACCGTCCCCCGATCTTCCGGCAGGACCATGAGGCCGTTGGCCTGGCCGATCGACCTGAGGATCCCGGACCCCTGGCGCCCCGTGCCCGCTACCCCGGCGACCAGACCAGGCGGCCCACCTCGCCGAGGTCGTAGCCGCCCAGCAGGTTTGCGAGGGCGCGGGTCTCGGGGTGCATGAAGCGCCCCATGAGCTGCTGGAACAGGTGGCGGAAATAGACCCGCTTATCCAGCACGAGGTCGAAGTACTCCCAGCCCAGCGAGATGAAATGCAGGCCGAATTCCGTTGCCGCGGCGCGGGCGCCGGGGGCCGCCTGGACGAGGTCCATCGCCACGGCGGCGGCGGCCTCGCGCTCGGAGCGCGTGGTCACCTCGGCGTTGAGGCCGGCCGGCTCCAGCCCCAGCCGGCGCAGGTGCTCCTCGAGGAACCGACCGGTGCCGGCGCCCTGCTGCCGCGCGGCCCACCGCAACGCCGGATCGCGCAGGATCTGCTCGCCGTCACGCCCGCCATCGGCGAGCGCGGCGCCGACCATGATGCCCTGCTCACGCGCGAAGCCGCGGACGATGATCCACTGCGTGTGCCGCGGGAACTGGCGAACGAGGGCGGGGTGACGGATGTGCGCCTCCTGGGCCGGTCCCCAGTGGACCGCGCAGGCCTCGGCCCGCTGGTTCTGCATCAATGCGAGTCCCAGCTTGGTGCCGGTCGGGCTGTAGCTGACCAGAGCCTGCGCCTGGGCCTTTTCCGCAAACCCGCAGGCGACCCGGCTGAACAAGGGGTCGTCGCTGCCGACGATGGTCAGTCGGTCGGTGAGCGCCCCGCCGTGGCTCGTCTCGAGCATCCAGCGATCGACGAGCTCGCGCGGAAACATCCACTTGCCGGTGACCTTGGTGGCCGGGATCTGCCCTTCGTTGACGAGGGCATAGACCTTCTTCTCGTTCAGGTTCAGGTAGTCGGCGACCTGCTTCACGCTCATATAGCGCGGCGTGTCGAGTGGGGCGGGGGCGGACATCGCGGGAGGTCCTTTGAGGTTTGCGGAATCTGGCGTCACCGGTGCTGCGCCCGTGGTCGTCAGGGCGGGTCGTCGCCGGCGCGCGCCGGCCCGGTGCCCGCTGCCGGCTGGCGCGGTGGCGGAGCGTCGTAGCAGATGCGCTCGATCCCGTTGTAGACGAGGAAGTGGCGTCCCTTGGCGCGCGCAATCATCACCACACCGACGTCGCGGGCGAATTCGAGGCCTTTGGCGGTGATGCCGGATCGCGAGACCAGGACCGGAACGCCCATCTGCGCGACCTTCACGACCATCTCCGAGGTGAGGCGGCCGGTCGTGTAGAAGACCTTGTCGAAGCCCCGGATGCCGCTCAGCGCCATGTGGCCCGCGATGGTGTCGGCGGCGTTGTGCCGGCCCACGTCCTCGACGAACAGCTCGAGGTGTGGAGCGCCGTCGCGCGTGAAGCCGCAAAGGGCGCAGCCATGGACGGCACCGGCGCGGCGGTACACCTCATTGCGGTCGTGCAGGGCGTCGAGCAGGGCGTAGAGGCGCGACTGCGCGATCGTCGTCGCGGGCACGCGGGTCCCGCCGAGCAGCTCGGTGATGCGGCCGAAGGCCGTGCCCTGCCCACAGCCGGTGGTCACCGTGCGGCGCGACAGCTTTTCGTCCAGGTCCTCGACGGCGGCCGAGGTCGTCACGGCCACCGCGTCGACCTCCCAGTCCACCTGGATCCGCGTCACCGCCTCGACCGATGGCACCATCCGCTGGTTCAGCAGGTAGCCGAGCGTGAGCAGCTCGGGGTGGGTGCCGAGGGTCATGAGGGTGACGATCTCGCGCTTGTCGAGGTAGAGCGTCAGCGGCCGCTCGCCGGCGATGCAGCCCTCGCGCAGCTCGCCGTACTCGTCGACGGCCGTCACCGTCAGGGTGGGGAGCAGCCCTGCGTTGCTCATCACGGGCCGGCGGGTGGCCATGTCCATCGCGCTGCCGTCAGGCTCCGGTGGCATTCACGATCTGGCGGCCGAAGCCGTTCTCGAGCCGTGCATCGTCGCCGGTCTGCATGCGCATGCGGTCGCGATAAGGGGGGCGTGGTGTGGTCGAGGCAAAAAATGTTCCCCGGCGCCCGCTTCGCGACGCCGGCCAACTGAAGCGGAGTCGCCGGCACGCGAAGCCCGCGACCCGGTCGCCTCCGCCGGCCATGCCCGGTTCCGGAACGGGCCGCGGGCTCGCCGGTGGCGCGGACCTGTGAGTCGTCTTGGGTGCGTCACCGCGTGAGGGTGGGTCATTTTGTCGCAGATGCCGGGCCGGTCTCCTCCCGGTGGTGCGTCCCGTTGCATGCGCTGGGCGTGCGGCCCTGGCTGGAACGCTAATTGCGCGCGAGGCAGGGGCAGGAGGAGCCCGTATGGCCGACGAGTCGCCGACCCTGCCCGAGCGCTTCACCGTCGCCGTGCTCATGGAGCGGCGTCAGGGTGTCACGTCGTGGCAGCCACACGTCTGGGCGCCGGTCGGCCTGATCGCCGGCGCGGTGGCCGAGGGCCCGGTCGGCGTGCCCCTCGCGATGCCGGCCGACGGCGAGTCCCGCCGCGAGCTCTGGCGTGGTTTCGAGGTCCGGCTGCACCGGGACGAGGCCGAGAGCTACTACCACAACCTCGTCGCCCCGCGGCCGCTGGCGTTCGTCGTGATGCGCGAGGGGGCAGCGGACCACCGGGTGCCGGCCATCGTGACCCTGTGCTTCGACGAGGCCAGCGCCTACCTGGAGGGTGACGACCAGGTGGAACCGGTCGCGATGCCGGCCGAGCTGGTGCAATGGCTAGAGCACTTCGTCATCGAGAACTATGTGCCGGAGCGGCGGACGCGGCGGGAGCGCAGGGCGTGGAACGAAAAGAGCCGCTGACCGGCGAGGCCGAGCGCTTTCTCGCGCGATGGTCGAGGCGCAAGCGCGAGGGCCGCGACGGAGTGCCGGGCGTGCCCGAGGCCGAATCCGCGCCACCGTCGTCAGCGTCCGAACCGCCGGCCGAACCCGCGCCGCGGGTGCTGACCGATGCCGACATGCCCCCGATCGGGAGCCTTCGGTATGACGACGATTGGTCCGGTTTCCTGAGCCCGGGCGTCTCGGAGCGGCTGCGCGGCGAGGCGCTCAGGCGGCTGTTCAGCAGCCCCGAGCTCAACGTCAGCGACGGCCTGGACAGCTACTCGGGGGACTACACCCATTTCGAGGCGCTCGGCGACACCGTGACGGCCGACATGCGGCATCAGATCGACCGCCTGCTCGACCGGCCCGATCCCGCCGAAGCCGGCGACCGGGAGCCGCCGGCCACCGCCAGCGCCGGCGACCTCGGGCCGGAGACGCGGCACCCGGAGCCCGCACTGCCCCCCGCTGACGAACCGCAGAGGCGCGGAGAGACGAACGATATCAATGACCTGGAGCTCAAACCCCACGCGTCTGCCGGGTAGTCGAGCTCTGTCAGGCAACGCCCTGTCTTTCTGGACCTTCTCTTTGCCTTCGCGGCTCTTTGGGTAAGGAAGCGACGATGACTCTTTCGGAAGGATGCTCGGGCGCGGTCCCGCCGGCGACCGACCCGCGCGGCGCGGCGCTCGCCGCCATGGTCGAGGTGACGGTCAAGGGGACCGGCATCGTCAACTACGCGACGGCAGGGCGGGTGCTGGTGGTGGGGCCGGACGACGGGGCCGTCGCGCTGGCCCGGCAGTTGCCGCCGCCGCTCGTGTCCACCGTCGTGGTGCTCGACGCCGCACCGCCGCGCGTCACCGACCTGACCGTGGTTGCCGGGGAGCGGCGGTTGCTGAGCCTCACGGGGCATCTCGGTGACTTCCGGGTCCGGCTGAGCCCGGGGGGCGAGCCGGCGGTGTTCGACCAGGTCGTCGATCTGTGTCGGCCGCCGCTGCTTGACGACGCCTGGCGGCGTTTCGGCTACCACGTCCCGGCGGACGACGCTGGCGCTGGCGCCCTCGTCGCGGCCTTGCTCGAGCAGGTCGGCGAGTTCGAGAAGCCGCGCTATTTCCGCTACGACCCCGCGCTGTGCGTGCGGGGCCGCAGCGGCATGATCGCCTGCAACCGCTGCGTCCAGGCCTGTCCGGCCGGCGCGATCACCGGCCTCGCCGAACGGGTGGAGGTCGACCCCTACCTCTGCCAGGGTGCCGGCGTCTGTGCGACCGTCTGTCCGGGCGGGGCGCTGCAGTACGCCTACCCGGCGCTGGACGACGCCATCCATCGCCTGCGCCGATTGCTCGAGGCCTACCGCGCCGCCGGTGGCGCGGCCCCGGAGGTGCTGATCCACGAGGCGGAGGCCGCGCCGTCGCTCGACGGGTTGCCAGCCAACGTCCTGCCCTACGCGGTCGAGGAGGTCGGCAGCGTGGGCATCGAGCTCTGGCTCAGCGCCCTGGCCTTGGGCGCCCGCGCCGTGCGGATCGCGCCGTCGCCGCGCTCCACCCACGGGCTGAACTTCGCCCTCGAGGTCCAGTTCGGCGACGCCGGGGCGCTGCTCGACGGCCTCGGCTTCCCATCCGGTGCGATCGGCTGGCGGGATGCTCCCGATCAGGCCCTGATGCCGCCGACACGGCCGGCGACCTTCGCCGGAATGGGCAGCAAGCGCGAGGTCCTGTTCCTCGCCCTCGACCACCTGATTGCCGAGTCCCCCGCCGCGATGCCGGCCGAGATCGAGCTGCCGGCGACCGTCCCCCTTGGCGAGGTCGTCGTCGATCCCCGCCGGTGCACCCTGTGCGTCGCCTGCGCCACCGTCTGCCCGCGGGGCGCGATCAGTGCCGAGGAGGGGGCGCCTGCGCTCGTGTTCTTCGAGGCCCGCTGCGTCCAGTGCGGGCTTTGCGAGCGCGCCTGCCCCGAGCGGGCCATCCGCATGCGCGCGCGGCTGCTCACCGACCGCACCGCGCGGAACCGTCGGCGCACGCTGCACGAAGAGCCGCCTTTCGCGTGCATCAGCTGCGGCAAGCCGTTTGCCACGCGCTCGTCCCTCGACCGGGTGCTTGCCACCCTGGGCAAGCACCCGATGTTTCAGGACGCCGCGGCGCGCCGCCGCCTGCAGATGTGCGCGGACTGCCGGGTCGCGGACCTGATGCGCCCGGGCGGTGCGAACTGACGCGCCAGTCTCGTCTCCGCGGGCCAATCCTGTCGGCATGGTCGCGGGCTGACCCATTGGAGGCCGACTTTGGGGCGCTATCGCGGATTGATTTTCCGCAATCGGTGGCTCAGTCCCTGCATTCCCACACTTGGAGCAACCTTATCCCATGCCTGCCTACGCCCTCGCCAGCATGACCGCCCGCCCGGCCGCCCTCGAGCCCGAGGTACAGGCCCGCGCCGATCTCTACGGATTGCTCGCCGCCCTGCTGCGCGCCGTTCCGACCCCCGACCTGATCCGGAACCTGGCAGAGCTCGCGATCGACGACGGCGCCGACGATTTCAGCCGGGCGCTGTTCGGCCTGCGCCTGGCGGCGCGCGAGGTGTCGCTGCCGGAGATCGACGACGAGTACCACGCGCTGTTCGTCGGCCTGGGCCGCGGCGAGCTCGTTCCTTACGGCTCCTGGTACCTGACGGGTTTCCTGATGGAGGCGCCGCTCGGCGAGCTGCGGCGGGACCTGCAGCGGCTCGGCTTCGATCGGCAGGAGGGTGTCTCGGAGCCGGAGGACCACGTCGCGGCGCTCTGCGAGGTCATGGCGATGCTCGTCAGCGAGGCCGGCACCGACTTCGAGACCCAGCGCGCCTTCTTCGCCCGCCACCTCGGCTGCTGGGCGGATCGCTTCTTCCGCGACCTGGAAGGCGCCGGCGCGGCCGTGTTCTACCAAGCGGTGGGACGTCTGGGACAGGCGTTCGTCGAGCTCGAACGCCAATACTTCACCCTGGAGATCTGACAGATCTCCGCACACCGACAGTCGAGACCTGAGGACAGCGACATGAAGCACAACGAAGCGAACCAGGGGCGGCGATCCTTCCTGCGCCGCGCGGTGGCGACCGGTGTCACGGCTGGCGCGGCGGCAACTTCACTCGGTGCGGTGGCGCGTCAGGTCGCGCCCGCGACGGAAGTCGAGCCGCAGGGGCAGGCGGGCTACCGGGTGACCGAGCACGTCAAGGCCTACTACGAGTCGCTCACCCGCTGAGGCGGGCGGCGTGCCTCACAGAGAGGACCGGAGCATGAAACTCACCAAGAAGTCGACCCAGGCGGCGCCGACCAAGGCGCCCACCACCGGCTGGACGATGGATCGCCGCACCTTCCTGCGCAGCTCGGGGATCGCCGCTGGCAGCGTCGCGGCAGCGGGGCTGCTGCCCGGCATGATGAAGCGCGCGGATGCGGGCGCCCCCGGCCAGGGGAAGGGGGAGATCAACACCGTCCGCACCATATGCACCCACTGCTCTGTCGGCTGCGGCATCTATGCCGAGGTGCAGAACGGCGTGTGGGTCGGCCAGGAGCCGGCCTTCGACCATCCCTTCAACCTGGGCGGGCACTGCGCCAAGGGCGCCGCCGTGCGCGAGCACGGCCACGGCGAGCGGCGTCTGAAGCACCCGATGAAGCTGGTCGGCGGCAAATGGAAGCAGATCTCGTGGGACGAGGCGATCAACGAGGTCGGCGACAAGATGCTCCAGATCCGCGAGCAGTCGGGGCCCGACTCCGTCTACTGGCTCGGCTCCGCCAAGTTCAGCAACGAACAGGCCTACCTGTTCCGCAAGTTCGCGTCCATGTGGGGCACGAACAACGTGGACCATCAGGCGCGCATCTGCCATTCGACCACGGTCGCCGGCGTCGCCAACACCTGGGGCTACGGCGCGATGACCAACTCGTACAACGACATCCACAAGTCGAAGGCGATCCTGATCATCGGGGGCAACCCGACCGAGGCCCACCCGGTGTCGCTGCAGCACGTGTTCCGCGCCACGGAGCGCAACCACGCGCCGCTGATCGTGATCGACCCGCGCTTCACCCGCACCGCCGCCCACGCCAACCTGTTCGTGCGGATCCGGCCGGGCACCGACGTGCCGGTGATCTACGGCATGCTCTGGCACATCTTCAAGAACGGCTGGGAGGACAAGGAGTTCATCCGCCAGCGCGTCTGGGGCATGGACGAGGTGCGCAAGGAGGTGGCGAAGTGGACGCCGGACGAGGTCGAGCGCGTCAGCGGCGTCCCCGAGCACCTCCTCTATCAGGCAGCCAAGCTGATGGCCGACAACCGGCCCGGGACCTTCATCTGGTGCATGGGCGGCACCCAGCACACCATCGGCAACAACAACACGCGTGCCTACTGCATCTTCCAGCTGGCGCTCGGCAACATGGGCGTCGCCGGCGGCGGCACCAACATCTTCCGCGGTCACGACAACGTCCAGGGTGCCACCGACTTCGGCGTCCTGTCCGACGAGCTGCCGGGCTATTTCGGCCTGGCGGAAGGCGCCTGGAAGCACTGGGCGAAGGTCTGGGGCGTGGACTACGAGTGGCTGGCCGGGCGCTTCGACCCGGGCAGCTACGAGGAGAAGGACGGCAAGCCCCTCAAGCCGATGAACACCAACGGCATTCCGGTGTCGCGGTGGATCGACGGCGTGCTCGAGGACAAGGCCAACATCAAGCAGAAGGACAACACCCGCGCCATGGTGTTCTGGGGCCACGCGCCGAACAGCCAGGTGCGCGGCGTCGAGATGAAGAAGGCGATGGAGAAGCTCGACCTGCTGGTGGTCGTCGATCCCTCGCTCCCGGACCACACCATCATGCTCAAGTTCGCCAAGAAATTCGGCTATGGCGACGAGCTGACCAAGAACATCAAGGTCAACGGCGGAGAGCCGCTCATCGAGGACATCACCCGCGAGTTCAACCGCGGCATGTGGACGATCGGCTACACCGGCCACAGCCCCGAGCGGCTGAAGAAACACCAGCAGAACTGGCACACCTTCGACGTGACGACGCTGAAGGCAGAGGGCGGGCCGGCGAACGGCGACTACTATGGGCTGCCGTGGCCGTGCTGGGGCACGCCCGAATTCAACCACCCCGGCTCGCCCAATCTCTACGACACCAGCATCCCGGTGGCGCAGGGCGGCATGGGCTTCCGCGAGCGTTTCGGCGTGGAGCGCAACGGCCAGAACCTGCTGGCCGAGGGGTCGTACCCGGTCGGCTCGGAGATCAAGGACGGGTACCCCGAGTTCACCGCCGACATCGTCAAGAAGCTCGGCTGGTGGGACGACCTGACCGAGGACGAGAAGAAGGCGGCCGAGGGCAAGAACTGGAAGACCGACCTCTCGGGCGGCATCCAGCGCGTGGTCATCAAGCACGGCTGCGCCCCGTACGGCAACGCCAAGGCCCGCTGCGTGGCGTGGAACTTCCCCGACCCGGTGCCGATCCACCGCGAGCCGCTGTATACCTCCCGGCACGAGCTGGTCGAGAAATACCCGACCTACGAGGATCGCAAGGCCTTCTTCCGGCTGCCGACGCGCTACAAGTCGATCCAGGCCACCGACTACTCGAAGCAGTTCCCGCTGATCTGGACCAGCGGGCGCCTGGTCGAGTACGAAGGTGGCGGTGACGAGACCCGTTCCAATCCGTGGCTCGCCGAGCTGCAGCAGGACATGTTCATCGAGATCAACCCGAAGGATGCCAACGACGCCGGCGTGCGGGACGGCCACATGGTGTGGGTCGAGAGCCCCGAAGGCGGGAAGATCAAGGTGAAGGCCATGCTCACGCAGCGCGTGGCCCCCGGCGTGGTGTTCACGCCCTACCACTTCGGCGGGCACTTCCAGGGCAAGGATCTGCGCGCCAGGTATCCGGAGGGCTGCGACCCGGTCGTGCTCGGTGAGGCCTGCAACACGGCCATGACCTACGGCTACGACTCCGTGACGGCGATGCAGGAGACCAAGTGCTCCCTGTGCAAGATCTACCCGGCCTGATGGCGGCCCGGCGCGAACTGGAGGATTGAACGATGGCACGCATGAAGTTTCTGTGTGATACCGAGCGCTGCATCGAATGCAACGGCTGCGTCACGGCCTGCAAGAACGAGCACGAGGTGCCCTGGGGGATCAACCGTCGGCGGGTGGTGACCATCAACGACGGCGAGAAGGGCGAGCGCTCGCTGTCGGTCGCCTGCATGCACTGCTCGGATGCGCCCTGCATGGCCGTCTGCCCGGTCGACTGCTTCTTCCAGACGGCCGACGGCGTGGTCCTGCACGACAAGGACATCTGCATCGGCTGCGGCTACTGCTTCTACGCGTGTCCGTTCGGCGCGCCGCAATTTCCTACCGGCGGCGTGTTCGGCTCGCGCGGCAAGATGGACAAGTGCACCTTCTGCGCCGGTGGTCCGGGCGAGGCGAACAGTGCGGAGCAGGTGCGCAAGTACGGCCGCAACCGTCTCGCCGAGGGCAAGCTGCCGATCTGCGCGGAGATGTGCGCCACCAAGGCGCTGCTCGCGGGCGACGGCGATGTCGTCGCCGACATCTTCCGGCAGCGCATGGCCTACCGCGGCGCCGCGGGGCTCGGGACGGGCTGGGGCGTGGCCTACGACAAGGGGCTCCGAAAGGCCTCCGGCCTCGACGGCAAGGCGGCCGGCAAAGAAGACTAGCAGCGCGGCCGGCGCCGCGCTGGGGTGTCGGACCGAGAGCAGGGCCGGGTGTCGCCGAAGCGGCGCCCGGTCCGCCAATCGCGCCCATCACGGGGTAGTTGCCCATGACCGATCATCCGTCCCGACCCGCGATCCCCTCCGAGCCGCGGCAGCACGGCGTGCCGCCGCGCGTGCGCGCCCGGATCACGCGCTACCTGCTGGCCCTGCTGGCGTTCGTGCTGATTGCGCCGCTCGTGCCCTACGCGGCGGCCTATCTCGGCGCCGGCAACGTGCCGAACCCGGGCGCCGGCCTGTGGAACGAGGTGCGGCAGCGCGCCGGCCCCGCCGACGCGAACACCCAGGCGCGCGGCGTCGAGTCGGCGGTGCTCATCAACCAGGTCGGTGAGCGCTGGCGGCAGTTCCGCTCCGAGATGCTGGTGCCAGTCGGGGCCTGGCTGCTGCTCGGCACGCTGGGATTCCTGGCCCTGTTCTGGATCCTGCGCGGCAGGATCCCGCTCGAGGGCGGGCGCTCCGGCCAGCTGGTCCCGCGGTTCTCGGTTAACCAGCGCGTCGTGCACTGGTTCGCGGCGATCCTGTTCGTGTTCCTGGCCGTGACCGGACTGGTGCTGCTCTACGGCCGCTTCGTGTTGATTCCGATCCTCGGGCCCGAGGGCTTCTCGGCGACGGCGGCGGCGTGCAAGGAGGGCCACAACCTGTTCGGGCCGATCTTCCCGTTCGCGGTGCTCGCCATGATCGTGCTCTTCCTGCGCGGGAACGGCTTCAACCAGATCGACCTGAAGTGGTTCTTCAGGGCCGGCGGGCTGCTCAAGGGCCACCCCGCCAGCTCGGGCTACTACAACGGCGGGCAGAAGAGCTGGTTCTGGATGGTGGTGCTGTTCGGCATCGCCATCTCGATCTCCGGGCTCATCCTGGATTTCGGCGTGTTCGGGCAGGGGCGCGAGGTGATGGCCTTGGCGCACGTCGTCCACGGCGGGGTCGCGGTGGTCTTCATCGCCGCCTCGCTGGGGCACATCTACATCGGCACGGTCGGCATGGAGGGCGCCTTCGAGTCGATGTCCCACGGGTACGTCGACGCGAACTGGGCGCGGGAGCACCACGACCTCTGGCTGGCCGAGATGGAGGCCGCAGGCATGGTCGGCGTCGAGCCGAATGCCCTCGAAGAGGTCAAGCGGCACGACAACATCGATTTCAAGGGTTTCGGCTCGCCGGGCACCAAGGCGGTGCAGGGGTGATGTGATGTTTCTCGAATTCGTCGAAGGCCCGCTCTGGTACTTCTCGGCCGTCGTCTTCGTGGTCGGCGTCCTGTGGCGGCTGGTCGATATCTGGCGCCAGCCCTCGCGGACGGATCTTGCGGTGCCGCGTGGCAGCGGGGTGCCCGGCGCGCTGCGCACGATCGTCACGCGATCGTGGACGGCGAAGGGCTTCAGCCGTGGTGCCACCTTCCACCTGGTGGCGGGCTACATGTTCCACATCGGGCTGTTCGTCCTGCTGATCTTCGCCGCGCCGCACGTGAAGTTCATCGAGGAACGGATCCTCGGCTTCGGCTGGACGCCGGCGCCGCACTGGCTGTTCATGGTCGCCAGTGATCTCGCCTTCGCGGGCATCCTCCTGCTGTGGCTGCGCCGGCTCATGCATCCCGTGATGCGCAAGATCTCCACCTTCGACGACCATGCGGCGGCGATACTCACCTTCGTCGTCATGCTCACCGGCTGCCTGGCGCTGTTGAAGAGTCACGATAGCCTGCGCGCCATCCACATGCTCACCGTGTGCCTGCTGATGGTCTATTTCCCGTTCAGCCGGCTGATGCACGCGTTCACCTTTCCTGTCAGTCGCGCCTACACCGGTGCGGCGATGGGTCGCAAGGGCGTGAGCGCCTGAGGGGGCGACACCGATGATGCCGACCGTCCAGACCGAGCACGACTTCGAGCGTGGCGTGGAAGTGCTGCGCGCCCAGATCGACAAGAAGATCGCGTCCTACTTCTCGAGCTGCGTGCACTGCGGACTGTGTGCGGAAGCCTGCCTCTTCTATACGGAGACGGGCGACGCGCGCTTCACGCCGATCTACAAGGTCGAGCCGATGCGCCGCCTCTGGCAACGCGAGAAGACTTTCTGGGGCAAGCTGGGCGCGGGCCTGGGAATGCTGCCCGAGGTGACCGAGGACGACTTCGCCGAGTGGCAGGAGATGACCTACGACAGCTGCACGCTGTGCGGCCGCTGTTCGATGGTCTGCCCCGTCGGCAACGACATCGCCTACATGATCCGCAAGCAGCGCGAGGCCTTCGCAGCGGCGGGCTACTCCCCCGAGGGTTTGCAGGGTGCCACCCGGCGGGCGCTGGAGATCGGCAGCCCGATGGGCCTCACGCTCAAGGCGTTGGAGGCGCAGATCGGCCACGTCGAGGAGGAGACGGGCCTCGAGGTGCCGATGGACAAGCAGGGCGCGGACTACATGGCACTGCTGTCGTCCATGGAGGTGATCAACTTCCCCGAGTACATCGAGAGCCTGGTCCGGATCTTCGATGCTGCCGGCGTTAGCTGGACCTTCTCCAGGAAGGCCTTCGAGGCCACGAACAGCGGCATCCAGATCGGCGACTCGAAGATCGCCGCCGAGCTCGTCAGCCGCGTCGTCAATGCCGCCGAGGAGCTCGGCGTGAAATACGTCATAAGCCCCGAATGTGGCCACGCCTACACGGCGATCCGCTGGGACGGCCCGAACCTGATCAAGCGGCCCTACAAGTTCGAGGTGGTGCACATCCTCGAGCTGCTCGACCAGCTGCGTGCGGAGGGCCGGCTGCGCACGGAGGGCATCGAGACCGAGCGCCTGACCTTCCACGACCCCTGCCAGATCGTGCGCCGCGGCGGCGTGCTCGAGCCGCCCCGCAATCTGATGCGCATGGTCGCGCCGGATTACGC